>JAJZSN010000127.1 GCA_021849745.1 Bacillota bacterium
CTATTGTCGGTAAATGTTTGGGATTGTTGACGCCATCGTTTGTGACGAAGTTGCCTTGTTCTAACGACAAATATCAGGAATGAAAACATTCTAATACAAAAAGTCTTCCGTTTTCCGATTTGCAGAGGGTTGACCAATGACCATAGGTAAATCCTTCGCTTAATTCAGCAAGTTGAAGGAATTGATTCTGAAGCCAGGGTACACCAATCTTTCGATCCATTTGATTTAGAACCTCTTTCTGAAATCGGTCTTTCCCTTTCTCGCTAATATACCGATTATAGATCTGCCCCGCATAATAAAACAATGGCTGATTTAATATGTTTGTTTTTGAGTATTTATCCTCTATCTCTGGAAAACCTTCATTTGTATGGTGAAGGTAAAAACGAATAAGGTTCCATCCATCCCATTCAGTTGTAAAACCCCGACCTTCATTAGAAGGAAATAGATCAATGTAGTCTTCTAATGTCAATTCACCTCTTTCTGCCATTTGAACCATAACAGACCGTAATTTATTTCTAGCTTTTTCTTCTTTAAATGCCTCTGGACGTTGTATTCTTTTAAGTTCTTTTTCACTAATTTGTCCCGACACCTCTTTAGCCAATTTATGGGCTACCCTTAAAGCTTTTATAGAATGGTTTCTAATACGTGTCTGGTACATGGAAAAAAGTTTCAGTGAAGCTCCTTTTCTTTTACCTTCAGGATAAAGATTTGGGTAATCGCGTCTATCTAAAATACATTGAAATAGAGCGTATCGTGGATTTTTACCTTCAAATTTCATAATTGATTCTATATCAGAGTGTAATCCTTCTTGCACTGCATCCCATAGAAATACAATTGCTGGATTAGGAATTTCTTCTATTTGACATTCAGGAGAGGCACCAGAATTACTAAAACGCCATATATAAAGGGATGTTCCTGCAGGAAGTCCAAAAAATTGTTTATCTTTTTGGAGGCGATTAAAAAGTGCCAAAAGCCTTCTCATAACCGCACTGCTTCCTTCTTTACTCCCTAAACTCTCATAATTCCCGGATTGAATTCGCCCTTTACCCTCACTTACAATATCACGAACAAGTTCATACCAGAATTCAATAGACGTACACTGAAAAACCACCAACCGACCGTTGAGTAAAATTAGACCCATTGGTAGATAGTGAATAGCAAAAAGACATCGAGGACAGATATTTGGCGGTCGAGAAGCTGCAGGAAGTGCCTGCGCATCACTTCCTAAACTTCCAGCTAAGGGGAACCAATCTCTTCCTATCCATTTATCTTCAGGTACTCCTATCCTTTTATCTTCGGGTGCTTTTTTTCTATTTTCCTCCTCAATAGCTTCCTTACATATTTGTGCAAAATCATAATCCGAAGGACACCCGCAAGCCCAGCATCTAAGACCATGTCCTGTTTTACTTATCTTAGAAATCAGTCCCTCAAGGGTAGATATGTAGATTCTCTTGTTAATATCAGATGGCCCTTTGCCTTTTTTAACTCTATATGATGGCTGGAATAGAGGGTTATTTGTCCCAAATATTTGGGTGAACGCTTTAACTTTAGAGTTCCATTCGGTTAGTTGCTGTCCATTATCGTAAACTGATTTAATATCAGCAAAAGTAAGTTTACTAATATCATCTAACCCTGCCAATGAACTAATTACAGCTAGTCCAGTGTCGACAAATGGATTTCCAGTTAATTCAATCCTTATGTTTTCTTCCTTCACCATTATCACCCCCGTTGTCAGTCTTAATTTGTATTAACTTTAACATTTTCGTTATTATACCGCTGCCCCCGCTTCACAAGGGGTCAATTCCCGGCAAGCCGTGGCTTGCCTCTTTTTCTTCCCCATACTTCCTCACCATCTCCATTAACTCCCGGGCAATCTCCTCCCGCAGTTCCTGGGGTTCCAGGCAAATGGCCCCCTGGCCCCATCCGAGTATCCACTTCTTAATCTCCCAGGTTCCCTCTACCCTAGCCGAGAAGATAAGCCTGTCCCCAGGCAGTTCCTGGATTTCTTGCGTATGGTGCCAAGTACTCTCCCTAATCAACCTGGACACCGGAGGGTCAAACTGTACCTTTACCAGAACCGGATCCCCCTTGCCTAATTGCCAGCTGTTCTCCATATACTCCCGTAAAGAGAAATCCTCCGGCAGTTCAAACTTCTGGCTTGTCCGAGCCAAATTCCTAATCCGGTCGACCCTGAAAATACGGGCCTCCTGCCGGTTGTGGCAATACCCCACCAGATACCAGCAGCCTTCCCGGAACATCATGTGATAGGGGTCTACCATCCGCTCCGACACTGCTCCGCCGGAGTAAGAATCATAGGTCATACGAAGGGTATATTGGCCCAGAATAGCTTGGTTTAAATCAATAAATACCTGCCCCCAAGGGTAATAATCCTTCAATTGCTTAACCAGAAGGCTGGTTTTCGGTTCCAGGCCCCGAAAGAACCCCTCATCATTCTCTCTGATAACATTAGCTATCTTATCAAGGGCAGCTTGTAGGTCATCCCGGTAAGGGAAACCCTTCTGCTCCAGCAGAACCCTGGAAGCCACAAACAGGGCCATAGCCTCAGCGCCGGAAAAAGTGAGGGGCTTCAGATAATAAGAACCCCGTGAGGCAAACCCACCAGCAGCCCCGGTGGAAGAGGCGAGTTCAAAACCCAATTTACGTAAATCCAGGATATCCCGTTGAATAGTCCGGGTAGACCGCCCGAAGATTTTGGCCAGCTCTTTGGCCTGGATTCCCGGTTGCTTTTGGACTGTATAGAGAAGATTTAATAACCGCTCTGTACGAGCCAGATCACTCATAGCATTTGCCTCTCTTTAAGCTATACTTCCATTCTAAACCAATATGCAACTTCTTGCAAAATTAAAACGACACAGCTATGTCATAAATCTTTAAATACCAGGAACCAATTCTACCTTGCCCAAACCAAATACCGCACCTTTACCCACATGAACCTGCTCGGCAAGCCGTAGCATCGGCCAAAACTCCTGCCAGTTCCCACTATAAACAGCTTCCCCAACAATCCCCCCCAGGTTCATCCGAGCATCTTGGCGGGATGAATACCTTTCCCAGTCTTCCCAGCGGGTCCGGCGTTTGACTAACGTCACTTCCCCGGCCTTTTCAATTAACCCCCGGAAATCCAAGTCCAATTCTACTCCGTGATGAAAATAGCTGATTGACGAAAGGCGGCGTAACAGGTTCCTGATGATGATATGAAACTCGGGAACCACTGTATATTCTTGCTCAAACTTAAGCCTATTCATGGTTAGAAAACGGATGGTCAAATCAGCAGGCTTTTCTTCTGATAGAGACGGCTCGCAAAGGTCAACCAGCTCAGCACCGGTAACGGAAACATCAATATTGGTCACCATCTCATCCTTGCCGTTATAGATAACGGGTTTCTCCCCTGTACGGAGGTTTATTGCATTCACTGCATCGAGACGGTATTTCTTTCTGCCTTTGCCAATTCCCATTTGGCCCAGTTCCCGAAAAATAATAATAAAGTAAGGCAGGTAATCAATAGCCTTGCCCAGCAAGACCAGTTGGAAAGCCAGCTTTTCTCCGGGTGAGTAAAAAGTTTTGGTTTCCAGCGGTGGCTCCAGAACAAAAGGCCTGGGGATATTTTCATACTTGCGCAAAACCTGCCCCCCCGGGGGTGGCGCAGTTTCGAAAATGTATGAATAGGGGCAGGTATTTTGCAGGAGACACTGGTGGCACTCTTTATCCCGTTGGGAGCAGACCACCCGTTGAAAAGCCTTGCCAAAACCACCACGCAGGGTAGAACCTTTATAGGGTGGAAGCAATAGCCCCTCGCCCCCTGCTTCCAATATCACCTCATAACGAGCCAGTTTGATGTGGTTAAACATATTTTCCTCCAGTCCCCTTGTTAACGGGTTTGAATACAAAACTATTGTTCTTTTAATAATTTTACCCAAATCATGCAAATTCCTGCTAATACAAAAACTTTCTCCCAAATTATTTTTAAAAACAAAAATCCCGGTCTTGATAACCGGGCAATTTTCTCCAAACATCAGTTGCGATAATAAGCGTTGCACAAAGAGAAAAGTAGCCCACCCCTAACACGGAAGCTACTTTTCCTTGAACCTATGACCGCTCACTTTTGCGATGGTTGTGCTTAAACTGGGGTGTTACAGCACTCCAGTTTTTATTATAGTGTGTAACCTAATACCATTATATACCGAAAAAATACCAAAAGGCAAGATTAATTAAAAATAGCTATGCTACAGAATCCTCTTCCTTTTGCACATCCAAACACTGATCCAGTTCGGCTAATGCACCCAGCACCTCTGTACGAAGCATTTCCAGGTCACCGGAAATGGTATCCATTAATCCTTTTCCCTGGGTCAATCTTTTCTTGATTAAGGTAATCCGGCTGAACTTCGCCTGAATCTCTTGAATATAGGTTTTAACCTCTTGAATACTTACCCCCTGATCCTGGCCTTGTTCTTCCATTAAGGCATAAATTCTGGCAACTTTATAGACCAACTGCAACGCTAGCGGTTCAAGGGTTTCCTTGTCTAAAACACAAATAAACTTGTTACCCGAATACTCTCTGAAAGCCCCTACCCCCGGAGGAAGATTATCCTGCTTGCTGAAGATAGCTACTGCTACTTGGGCCGCCCGGTTGGCCTTAGCTTTATCCAGTTCATCCAAAATGGACTTAACTCCTAACTTCCTGTCCTTTGCCTCGAAAACCAGCCTGACCTCCCTGCCCTTGCAACTGGCCGGATTTAGTTCTACTACCACATCACCGGACTTGCTGTTGACAACTACCCCGGTTTCATCACCGGTGAACAATACCGTATCACTAAAGCTTTGGGCTATCTTCTCAATCTCCTGGAGAACCACCTGTTCAAAGTCAAGGCCCTTGCGGGTTCCCTTTTCGTACTCTTCTTCGTGGGCCGTCTTAACCGCCAGGTCCTTGCGCAACTCCCCGATGGCTTTGGCTAAGTCTTTGATTTGTTCCTCCATACCGCCTTTTAACTTAGCCAAAGGGCTGCCGGTTTCGCTGCAGTCAAGGAGTTTCTGCAAGACCGAACCGTTGGCGCCAAAATGTTTATCCATGACCTCCGACATGCGGGAAACCACACTATCCCTTTTGGCTGGGTCAAAAAAATCGGCAAGTTTCCCACCGCTACCCAGATATGTATCCAGGGCTTTCCTCATTACCCCATCATCAGAACGAAAGATTTCTTCTAAAGAGTGGCTGACAACCTTAATCCGTTGATCTAGCTCATTTTCCAGCTGTTGGCTCAATTTGAGGAATTCTTTTTCCACATAATCTACATTTACCGTTGCAGTAGAATTTTTTAGGGCAAGGCAACCAACTTTCAAGGCCTGTTCTAAGGATTTTTCCCACTGATTGGGTTCCGATTCCTGAAAAAAAGCCAGGATGTCGCTATTCGTGGTAGACCATTGGTTAACGATTAATTCTTTTCCGTTAATTTGAATAGACAAAATTAAATCCCTCCAAGGTTTTTTCCATATTATTACCTGAAGGGCTATCATTCAAACTATGGTATGCAAATCTTTCCAACCTAGATATTATAGTTAAACTATCAGGAAAGAATTTGACCTACAATCTAACACAGAAGAAAAAGGATTTTAACCAATGACACCGAATAACTATTCCAGGAGCGTGATGTCATGGAAAACAAAGAACTGGCCAACATGCTTAGAACCGTGATTAAACAAGAACGTAAAAGGGAAAATAAACCCATTAATGATAAACTTGATAATATTGAAAAACAACTAAAATACATATGGGACGATATCAAGAACTTTGAAAAGCGAGTCTCAATCTTAGAAGAAAAAGTCCTGTAAAACCCAACCCCTAATTTCATAAATTCTTTCAGTCCCTTTTTTATTAGGGCTAGAGGTGTATCGATAAGAACGTAGAAAAAATACGTTCTTATTTTTTTCTTTCAGTCCCTTATTCACGAGGGCTAGAGGTGTAACAATCGGCAGATCTTCGAGGGTCCACTTTTCATACTTACTTTCAGTCCCTTTTTCACTAGGGCTAGAGGTGAAACGATTTTCACAAATTGCCATTTGGTCACGACCTTTCGTCTTTCAGTCCCTTTTTCACTAGGGCTAGAGGTGAAACAATACCGCATGACTAGAACCGTGACTGTGGATTATTACTTTCAGTCCCTTTTTCACTAGGGCTAGAGGTGAAACTGATTGAGCTTATAGGCCACGATATAAGTCCAATACTCTTTCAGTCCCTTTTTCACTAGGGCTAGAGGTGAAACCCTCATGGTATTGTTGTCGCTGTGTCGCTGGTCTTTTGTCTTTCAGTCCCTTTTTCACTAGGGCTAGAGGTGAAACTCCGTCGCTTGCAGGGCCGCCTGTAACCTCTCCATCCTTTCAGTCCCTTTTTCACTAGGGCTAGAGGTGAAACCTCTTTAATTTCTCTGAGTTTGTCGAGACAGTAGGGGTCTTTCAGTCCCTTTTTCACTAGGGCTAGAGGTGAAACATGCCTAGAGCCTATAGAACATTGCTATACAGAGGCAGCTTTCAGTCCCTTTTTCACTAGGGCTAGAGGTGAAACTCAGATTTAAGGATTTTATAATCAATGCCTAACTTTGCTTTCAGTCCCTTTTTCACTAGGGCTAGAGGTGAAACTCTGTGGCCAGGCTTCATCCAAAATGCGATTGGTGAACTTTCAGTCCCTTTTTCACTAGGGCTAGAGGTGAAACTTTATTCGGTAAACT
>JAJZSN010000128.1 GCA_021849745.1 Bacillota bacterium
GATACCTAATAACCAACTCCCGCATATCTTCACCTTTACCCCAAGTGATACTGTAATGCTGACAGCTCCTAAAAAGCTATCTCCCCAATGCTCTCCCAATCCAAATCAATATCCAAATCTTCCTCTACCATCTCCAACTCCATGGCCCTTTCCCCGTGACAAATGGGAGCATACTCACAAAACCGGCACTGCCGCTGATCGGGAGTAGGCCCGAAATCCTCAAAATCAAGACCTTCCAGCTTTTCAATGGTCTCCCTGAATAGCTTCTCATCAGCCAGCAACTGCTTCTCACTATAGGCCAAAGGTTCTATCGCCCCAGGATGATTAGGATTCCAATAGACCATACTGATATCCTCCGGCGTAAACCCCCCTTTAGGAGAATACGCCCCACCAGCCCGACACAGCAAATAAAGATAAACCCTGGTCTGAAAATCCTTGCGCCAAAAAGCCGCCGTAGGGCGAGACCCATTGGTCTTCCAATCATAGATAACCGCCCGCCCATCAGGAGTCACCATCAGCAAATCATACTTAGCCAAAAGCCTGATACCCCTATCATTCAAGCGCAACTCATGCTCCGGGTAGAACCTGTTCTCCCCATTAAAGGGCCGGAAACTAACCAAATTCCCCAACCAAGCAGCCACAGGCTCCGGTACCAATTGCCCTGCTGGAACCTCACCCTGGGTATAATACCGCTGGGCCAACAAGTGAAAAAGACGACCCCCTTCAATGGCCTCCCGCTGTTTCTTATCCCCAGCCCAGTTCCCCGGCCAGAAAAGCCCCTCCAGGTAACGCCTCCTAAACCGCAAAGGACAGGACTGGTAAGTCTTTAAAGCCAACTGGCTGAAGAACATATCCTTAAGATCTCTGGCTTGCATAAGCTTCCTGCTCCTTCTTGATATATTCACCCAAAGCTATCAGGGCCTTACTAGGACCAACCTGACGCTTGAATTTGTCCCGGTCGTAATAGGAAAGCAATAGATTCTTTTTGGCCCTGGTAATGGCCACATAGAACAACCGCAACCGTTCCGATATCTCGTCCAACTTGGCCGCTTCCAGAGGGCGTTCTTCTCCCCCTTTGCCCAGTAAGCGTTTAAGCTCCGCCTTGGCTATGGCCATGGGATTGCACTTATCCTCCGCCAGATACCAGCACTCGCTACGGAACTTATCCTTTACGGTTGAAGGATACTCTGCTCCGGTCAAGGACATGAGAAAAACCGTATCCCACTCCAGCCCCTTAGACTTATGACTGGTAATCAAAGAAATAACCCCCGGCTTGGGGTGGAACCCTTTATAATCAAAGAGAACCTGCACAAAACGCCGCAAGGAAGCCTCCATCCGAGGCAAATCCCTGGCGATGTCCAACAGCTTCCAAGAAGGATTCAAGTGTACTGCCTGTTTAATCTGAAGGGATAGGTTATGGGCAATGGCCAATTGCTCCTCCTCCAATTCAAGGTCTTCCGCCAGGAACAGAACCAAGTCATCAGGAGGGATGGTCACACTAGCATCCAGCCAGTTACGCAGCCTACCCAGAGCTCTATTGAATTGATTCCACAGTTCCGGCTCAAAAAGCTCCTCCGGCAGTTTCAGCCAAGCCAAATCTCCCCCCTGGGGATAAAGAACCTCCTCCAGGTTATATTGAGAAAAAACCGCCCCCAGGGCCGCCCAGGCCTCCTCCGACAAATCGGGCAGCAAAACAAACCGCAAGGTTTTCAGCACCCCATCAACCTTCTGGGGCTCAGCCAGGTAATCAATGACCACCTTCACATCCACAATGGTCTTAGCCTGACCGTCGCTGATTTTGCCAACTTCCTCGAACTCCGCCCCCAAGGCCACCAGCTTTTCCGCCATATCCGCCTGCACGAAACGGTTAGGCACAAGCACAGCCACAGTATTCTCAGGACTTTTCAAAGCATGCTGGGCCGCCCATTTGGCCACCTCCTGCACCTCTGAATCATAATCAGGGTACTTTCGCCAAGCAACAGTATATCCATCGGTGGTGGGATTGGGAAAAGGATCCCCCTCCCCCACCGGGTTAATCAACTGATTCTCCAATGCCTCCCGACACTGGGGCTGTGGGTGCTGCCCTCTGGTCCAATCCACAAGATAATTGGCCAGCTCAATGACTTGTACCGTACTCCTGCTGGAACACAGGATGGACTCCTTCTGCACATCACCTCGACTGCAAAACCGCCGGAAAATCTCCGGCTCCGCCGAAGTAAAAGTCCCCATGATGGCCTGATTGGAATCCCCCACCCGCACCAGATTACCCTTCTCCCCGGCCAGGAGGTGAAGAATCTCCTCCTGCAAAGGATTAGAATCCTGAGCCTCATCCTCGAAAATATAAGTCCAGCGCTTACCCAATCGCTCCCTTACTCCATCATCCTCCCGCAACAACCGCAAGGCCTGGGCAATTAAATCGTCGAAATCCAACCACCCATTACGATGTAACTCCTGGTTGTAAACCAAATACATCTCCATAGCCCACCGGAGGTAAGAATCAGCCTCCAACTCCACCAGCATATCCTGCACCTCTTGGGGCGACAGACCCTGGGCCTTGATATAACCGATAGCTTCCCTGAAAAAGCCCTTGAGATCCTTCTGCTCCCACTTGTCCACCGCCCCCTGGTACCAGCGGTCTTCCTTCTTCACCTTGATGGGCTTAATCCACAAGGACCGATTACGGCCAAGCCACCGGTCGGCCAACTCCTCCAACAACTCCCACTGCCGCATCTCATCCAGCACCTGAAACCCCTGATTAATCATCAGAAACTCCGGCTTCTCCTTCAAGATGGTCATAGCCAAGGAATGAAGGGTTTTCACCTCATAGCCCTTAGTCCTGGGCAAACCCCGCTCCACCAGAAAATCCCCTATCCTCGACCGGAAATTAGATACCGCCGAATTCATCACCGTCACGATGAGTATCTTCCCCGGCTGAGGTCGCCCTTCACTAATCAACTCTGCCGCCAGGTGAGCCAGCACGGTGGTCTTACCCGCCCCCGGCACTGCCGGGACGGCCATGAACCCGCCCCTATACTGGGCCACTTCTATCTGTCCGGGCCGCAAGTGAATCATGACCACTCACCCCCCACATCCTCCAGCCACTGAGCCAACTGGCCCTCCTGCTCGTGGCCCTGGCTACTCAAATAACTGGCCGCTATATACAAACTGCCGCCACACTTGCCCAGCATACTCTTCACAGTACGCACCAACTGCTCCCGGCGCAGCCTCTGATCAGCCTCATCATTCCATATCTGATCCCCAGCCCACTGCCTTGACAACAAGTAAGGATTAGATAACTCCTTACCATTGCCCCACATCCAATGCTCCCCAGAAACGTCCATCCAGAACTGATATTTTGTAGAAGTGATGTAGGGAGAAAAAAGAAAAGTATAGGGCGTAGCCAAGATAACCTGCTCCTTATTCTGGGGTGGACGAAAAAGGGTCTCCGCAGCCAAAGTACCCCGCAGTACCAAGTCAATAAAACTCTCCCCTAGGGCCATCTCACTGCCCCCAGGAAAACGCTCCATAACCTTCCTGAATTTCATCACCGAATCAATCAACTGCCGACAAGCCAACAAATCGTTCTCTCCCGGCATCAAAGGAGCCAACAACTCCCCGAAGGCCTGCTGGAAAAACAAATCTAACTCTGGCTGCTCCTCTTTCTTTTCCTCAATCCACTTCTTCAGGAAATCGTATTTATCACCCTTATCAAACCCAATCCGGGGCCGCAACCCAACCTGATCCAGATCAGGCAACTCCAACCTATGCCGGAAAACCTGCTCCGCCAGCAAAGCACTCCGCACCGGGTCGGTCTTAATCACCATCCCCAAGGTCTGCACCAAAGCCGAAAAATTCAACTGCAGCCTCCAACCGGGATTGACCAACAAGGCCAGGGTAATCAACGCCTGACCAAAGGGCTGATCCAGCAGCTGTCGGTTACGGGTAAGATTAGCCAAAGCATAACCCCTGTTCTTCAGATACTGCCCCAGAGAGAACTCCATCACCTTATCAATCATCGGAGCTATGACCACAATATCACCAGGGGTCACCCCCTGGCCTAGCAGCCTGACAATCTCCTTACCAACCCGATGGAACATATCTCCCCGCAGGTTTTCAACCAAGCTACCTGCCAGCACCCCATTATCCCGGCCATCTTCTTGCCCATGGGAACCCTCTTGCTGAACCGCCCCTAAAGTGCTCCCATCATCTGCGAAATTGGTTACCACCGATTGTCCGTCGCCAGCTCCGATGACTGTAGCCAACACCGCCGCCAGCTCATCTGCTTTCCTTGAGCTGGTATGGGAATTACCCAACTCCGCAACCTTACACCGGGGCAGAATAACCTTTTTGGCCATCACCGGATCGGCCCCAAAGGAAGTCCCATACCCCCCGTCAGGATTAAAAGCCAGGAAAGCCTCCTCCATCTCATCCAACAATACCAATATCAAGTCCTGGGCCGTAGGCACCATCTCCTCCAGATTATCCACCAATAAGTAGCGAAAAGCCCCCGTAAGGCCCTTAATATAATCCTCCCTGGTCAACAGGTACTGATTATACAACTCCACCGCCAAAGAATAATCCAAACACCGTGACTGCAGACACTTCTCCCGAAACTCCCCCATTATCTCAAAGGCATGCTGATAAGCCAGCCTCCGGTTCAAATCCCCCGGATGCTGCCTCACCAACCGCTCCTTAATCTCCTCTACAGTTAAGCCATTGATAGCCCCTTGATTAAGGTTATCAATAAGCTGAATAGCGATCTGCTGAGCGGTAGCCTTAACCTCGGGAAATCCTCCCTCAGCCCGAATCCTGTCCACAATCAGAGCCATCAGATAATGAGAAGCCTCGGCAGTCATAAAGGTGGGCTCCAAACAAGACAATCCCCCCGGTAAACTTCCCTCGATTAAAGGCCAATACTTGCCGACTTCCTTTTGCACCCAACCGAAATATGTATATATCTGCATGGGGCCACTTACAGGCAATTTGACACTGGCCCGCCATTGGGACACATTGCTAGCCCCCTTGACCAACACTAATATATCATCAGTCTTAATGCCCTTTTTCCCTAGGCCCTCATACACTTCCAGAAGCCTGGTAGTCTTTCCCGAACCCGTTGGCCCGGTAAACATCTGCACCATGAAAACACCACCTGCTAAAAAAGTAATAAAGATTAATTCGCTGAATAAAACTCAATTTCCTTTTTAGTCGGCATAACTCGATAGAAAAGGTCAAACAAAAACCCTGTCTTTACAGACAGGGCCAACTTTAACACTCCTCTTTGGGTAACCCGGCAGAATAAGCCTCCCAATCATCCACCTTATTGTCCTCAATCATGGTGACATGGGTGTGTTTTATTTCCTTGAACTGCTCCTCTATCTTCAGTTTTATTGCAAGATTAATATCATCCACCTGGGCCAGGGTCAGGTTCTTATTCCCCTCGACAATTATATTAAGCAAATAATCCCTGGGACCAACCTTCATGCTCTTAACCCGGTGAACATCAGCCACTTCCGGCAAGGTTTTCACAAAATCCCCTACCTCCAGCACCAATTCCGGATCCATGGCTTCCCCAGTAATACTGTCCATATTCTCCCTGGCAGAATAGAACCCGATGGCCAAAAGTATGACCCCAATCAAAATGGAAGCTATCCCGTCAAAAACAGTATTATCTGTTACAAAAGATAACCCAATAGCCCCACCGGCAATAAGCAAGCCCAACAAAGCCGCAGTATCCTCAAAGAATATAAACCTAGTGGTCGGCACCGCTTCCCCCAAAAGATTAATGGCTACTGGCAAAGCTTTAAAACCTGTCGTCGGTTGCCCACCCTCAACGCAAATCCCCAGTATTGCCGTATAAAGACTATATATCTCAAACAAAATACTGAACCCGATAATACTTAAGTTTAAACTAACATGCTCCAAAGGCTCAGGGTGCATTATTTTACTAATCCCACCATATATAGAAAAAGCACCACCAATGGACAACATAGCCATGGCCGCCACAAAGGACCAAAAGAAGGAGCGCTTTCCATGACCAAACTGAAACCTTATATCCGGTGAACGCCGAGCTTGTCTCACCCCAGCCAGCAAAAACAGTGCATTAGAGGCATCAGCCACCGAATGTTTAAATTCCGCCAGCATGGAGGCTGATCCACTCATTATGGCCCCCACCAATTTCATTACTGCAATTACCCCATTTGCCAAAAGTGCTGCTTTAATCGCCTTTTCTCCACCATGTGCCACGATATTCCCTCCAAAAATTAAGTTCTGCATATAATATATCACTAATATTACCCTTGCTGCACAATAAAAAATATAACTTCGGATAAATTTTTTCATTTTGGTAAAAAAATAATAGTGACATTTTGGCTCATTATGTTTATAATATATAAATGTCAGGAAAAAGTTCAGGGTTTTGAACGGACAACTATTCTATGTTATAATAATTAACATAGGGGAGTAGCTCAATCGGTAGAGCGGCGGTCTCCAAAACCGTAGGCTGCGGGTTCAAGTCCTGTCTCCCCTGC
>JAJZSN010000129.1 GCA_021849745.1 Bacillota bacterium
AAATTATCGAAGCCCTTCTGGATGGTCCTAAAAATGTAAGTCAACTTGTTGACGCTCTAGTGGTTTCCCAAAGTCAAATCTCCAATCAACTGGCTTGTCTTAAATGGTGTGGTTTTGTTAGCTCCCAACAGGAGGGTAAATATGTTTTTTACCAGATTACTGATGACAGAATTCGTACCATTATTGAATTAGCCCGTTCTATGGTTGCCGATAATGCCCATCATATCAGTTGTTGTACCAGGATGTAATAAAGAAAGGTTGGGTTGAAATGAGCGATTGCTGTAAAAATAACCAAAGTGAAGAGAACTGCTGTAGGTTTGAAGACACTCCGGAGGTCAAATATTTTCACAGCTATCGGAAGGACGGTATCAGGTATACTCCTACTTTCAGTGAAGCTGTAGACCAGGAAAAATGTATAGGCTGCGGGAAATGCGTTAAAGTCTGCGGCCAGGGAGTTTATGTTCTGGTTGAGGTTAACGGTGAGAAGAAATACCATAACGCCAATGCCGACAAGTGCCTGGGGGACTGTCATTGTCACAAGGCCTGTCCGGTGGATGCCCTTATATGCAAGCCTAAAGTTATCGATTAAGGTAGAACATTAGAACTTAGGAGGTAAAAACGGTGAAAGAGAAATTGTCTAGCATCGGCTCAGTGTTTTCGGCACTTTTTGCAGGTATCTGCTGACTAGGGCCTATCATCTTAGTGCCACTAGGTCTTAGTGGTCTCAGCAGTGTATTGGCGGCTTCTCTAGGTAAGTATCGTCCTTTGTTCTTCGTCTTAACCTTTGTTTTACTGGGTTTATCCCATTTCCTGATTATGCAAAACCCCAATGCAGGTAGGGCCAGTAAAGTAATCCTATGGCTTTCTACCGTTATCGCAATAGGGATGTTAATGTACATTACAGTTCGGACGTATCTTTAGCTGAAAGTAACTACCATAGTCAGGACTATACAACCACTGACAGAGAGGATGATATAAGTGACCACGGATAGAAAACTTATAGGATTACTGGCGTTAATAACCGCTTTGGTTATCCTAGCAAGCGGTTGTACCAAGAGCCAAACCGGTCAGGAGCAACCCAAGAGCTTGAATGATGCCAATTTGAAGACAGTGGTCCTAACCGTAGAAGGAATTACCTGAGAAAGCTGTATCGCCAATGTGGAAGGCGCACTGTCCGGTCTGGACGGTGTTAAACAAGCTAAAGCTGAACTTTCCGGTAAGACTACAGTGGTTTACGATCCGGCTAAAGTAACCTTGGAACAAATGAAAAAGGCTATAAATGATGCTGGGTATAAAGTTAAAGAGTAGCTTACGATACTGCAACCGTCCTTGACAATAATCAAGAATAGTTTATACGGGGGTGACCGTGATGGCAGATATATTTGATGGTGGTTTAGGACAACACCTAAAGAAACTGACACCTGAAGAAAACGTTATCAGAACTGCAGCTTTTTACAGGATTCTTGACGGAAATCGGTCCAATATAGATGATTTAACTATTGAAACGGGATTAACTACAGGGAAAGTACAAAAAACTATGAAGGGTCTGGTTCAACGAGGAATAATGGTGCTTGACGAAAAAGGAGATGTTGTGGGAAGCCACGGTTTATCCCTTGTTCCGACAGAACACCGTTTGAGTATTAATGGGTGGGAGCTTTTTACTTGGTGTGCCGCCGATGCCGTAGGGATTCCGGCAGCCCTTGGTGTAAATGCAAAGGTTAGCTCAAAGTGCTTTCAATGTCATAATCCTATCGAGATAGAGATGGTTAACGGTGAAATCCGATACTGCAACCGGGAAGATGCCTGCATTTGGGTTATCGCAGCGGATTTTGGCCGCTCCATTGTGGGTTGTACCTGACCGCAAATAAATTTCTTTTGCTCAGTTGAGCATTTTAACAAGTGGAATAAAAAGCAGAACACAGGCCAACTGCTTACCTTGAATCAAGGGGCCGAATTGGGTAAGTATTTGTGGGCAGATATCATCCCTGTGGGTTAAAGCAAAAGTCTTGTGTGGATATAGACATGTGGAGGCAATGATTTCATGAATAAACATCTCGCCACCTTAAATGAGAAACTATTAGGGGCCTACGGCATTATTGCTTTTTTCCTTCTCTGGGAGATGGGACCCCGGGTGGGGTGGGCAGACCCCCAATTTATCCCACCCCTTTCCAAAGTCCTTTTAGCTGGTTGGAAGCTGGCGGTTACCGGTGATTTATTTATCCATATATCAGCTAGCTTGCAGAGATATTTTGCGGGTTTGGTCCTGGCTGTCTTAGTGGGTGTCCCGCTGGGTTTTGTTTTGGGGGGATGGTTTCCGAGATTGGCTAAGTTCTTGGATCCGCTATTGAAGTTGTTTAGCCAGGTAAGCGCTTTTTCTTTATTCCCAATTATTATCCTCTTTTTTGGTATTGGGGAAGCGGGTAAAATAAGTATTATCTTTTGGTCTAGCATATGGCCTGTCCTGTTTACTACCATCGCTGGAGTTAAGCATATAGATCCAATTTATATCAAAAGCGCCCGCTCCATGGGGGCAGATAAAGCTACCACTTTCTTCAAAGTTATCCTTCCGGGGGCAGCCCCTTCCATCTTTACGGGGATACGCCTTGCGTCAACAGTAGCTTTTCTGATGCTTATCGCTGCGGAAATGATAGGTGCCAGCGCAGGGTTGGGATACCTGGCCAACAAAACATGCTGTCTCGAATTCATAGTCCGGTCGTTTGCCGCTACCTTGACTATCGCTTTGTTGGGAATGGGTTTGAATTACTTCATTCATTGGTTGGAGGATAATACGGTTACTTGGAAAGAGGAATCGGTAACTCCGCTTTAATGCAGTAAATTAAATTAGATATCGGAAATAAAAAAATACATAATACATTAGCTTCCTGGAAAAATTATAAATCGTGATTGGAGGTAAGGTAATGGCTATTGTAGAAGATGTTTGCGGAAATATTGAACCTGAGTTTCACTCCACTACCTGTCCGGTTTGCCATGAACCAGGGCAAAAAGTCAAGGATGTAACCCTTCGCAGCTTATTAAAAGAAGATAAACTGAACAAATTATTAAAAACGGATTATTTCCTTTGTCTTTCGCAGGAGTGTCCAACATCATATTACACTAAAGACGGAACCCATTTTACCAAGGAAGACCTTACGGTTCCTATCTGGTACAAAGAAGAATCCCCGGTTCCAATTTGCTACTGTAAAGGGGTAACCGATGAAGTTATTCTGGAACATGTAGTTAATAAAAAATGTTGCACTAACTTGGCAGAAATCAAGGCCCATACCGGGGCAAATACAGGCAAGGAATGTTTAACTAAAAACCCTACCGGCAGGTGATGTGCTCCCGCAGTGCAATCGGTGATTGCCAAAGGGTTAGAGGGAAGAATTTAATTTCAATGTGCAAGGTTTAAATCCCCCGCCTAGGTCTGGGGAATTTGTTTTTTATAACTGTTGACAAAAAAGAAAAACCAGATTAAAATCTAAAAGTAAGTAAACCCATCAGAATATTGGAAATCCTTGTCGACCAGAAAAACATGGAGACCAACATGCATTATTATGCACTTGGTCTCTTTTTCTTTGGGGGGTTATTTACACCAATGAATTTAACCCTAAATATAAGGGAGCTACCAAATAAATTAAAAAAACGTACATGATATTGAAAGAGGTGTTTGTAAATGGGTTTATTAAAAGATAAAGCCGCCCCGGGCCGGGAGGATCGTCTTGAAGCCTGTATGGCCTATGGTGGAACTGCCTGCGGGCTGGGCAAGGAAAACCGGAGTTGTCTAAAAAACCAGGAGCGGGGTTTCTCCCAGTCTGGTTTGTGTGTAGCTTTGCCAACCCTTGGGATGCTTTTGACCTTGCCGGATACGGCGGTAGTTGTTCACGGAGCCATCGGCTGCGGCTCTACGGGGTTTGGGATGAATATCAACATTCGCCTGCGCCATGTCCAAAGGGGTTATACCAATGCCAAAGATAGTTTCTGGGTATCCACCAACCTGACTGAAAGCGAAGTAATTCATGGCGGTGAAGCCAAACTTGAGCAAACAATTGATGAGATTTATCAGCGTGTAAAGCCCAAATCCATTATTGTCCTGCAGACTTGTACCCCTTCCATTATCGGGGATGATTTAGCAAGTGTGGTCAGCCGGGCCCGGGAGAAATTGGACATCCCCGTACTTGCCGCCTATTGTGAGGGCTTCAAGACCAAGGTTTGGGCCACCGGTTATGATGTGGCTTTCCATGCCATTGTCCATGGTTTTATCGAGAGTGACAAAGAGGGCAGGCCGTCACGTAAAGATGGCTGGAAACCAGGAGAGCGTCCGCTGGTCAATGTTATCAACCTGGCGTCGGTGGGCCAGCCCGATGAAGAAGAGATGATCCGGTTACTTGACGCCATCGGGATAGAAGTCAATATTGGACCCAACTTTGCCTCCCGGGAGACCATCCGGAATATGACTCAGGCTGATTTAACGGTCAGTGTCTGCCCTACCCATGATGATTATTTCATTGAATACCTTTATGAAGAGTATGGTATTCCCTATGTGCTTAAAGATATGCCCATTGGCTTAGCCAATACCAGAGAATGGCTGTTGGATATCGCTGGTCACTTTGGTTTAGAAAAACAGGCTGAGGCCCTCATTAAAGAGGAGGAGGCCAAGGTTCTAAAAGCGGTGGAAAAATTCCGACCGGCGTTAGAGGGGAAAAAGGTGTATCTGAGCGCCGGAGAATTCCGGGCCCTGGTTACCGGTATTCTCTACCAGGAGTTGGGCATGGAAGTGGTTGGTGTAAGGGCTTATCACCATGATCATTTTGGGCGGGATTTTTATGGCAAACTGCTGGACGGCCAAGAAGGTAAAGACTTTACCGTGGATATAGCCAACTTTCAGCCCTTTGAACTGGTCAACCTGTTAAAGAAAATCAAACCCGACCTGTATATAGGCCATGTGGGGGATAATGTCTGGGCCGCCAAGCTGGGGCTACCCGTAGTGACTATCTTCCGTATTTTTGATTATTATGTGGGTTACCGGGGCTTTTATGAAGTAGCCAAGAAAACTGTCCGGATTCTGCGGAATTATTCTTTTAATGCCAAATTGGCCCTGCATACCAAGCAAGCGTATAAACAGGATTGGTATGAGGAAAATCCATTTAAATTCATTAGATCCTCGGAAGTGTCGGCTGCTAACACCACCGCTAACCAGCCGGATGCCGGGGCTAGGAAAGGAGCTGCCAGCAATGAGTAAGTATATCGAGAGACCCCGTTACCAATGTGCTCTGGGCGGTGCCCTGGTCACTATTAACTCCATCAATAGAGCCGCTGCTATTGTCCATGCCGCTCCTGGTTGTGCCTCCAGTGCAGACGGTGCTGCTACCGTGGGCAGTGGATATTGGGGAGCGGGTTATTGTGGCGGTAGGGCCATTCCCAGTTCCAATATACTGGAAAAGGAAATCGTTTTCGGTGGGGAAAATAGGTTGCAGGAACAAATCGAAAACACCCTTTCCATTATTGATGCCGATCTCTTTGCGGTTATTACCGGTTGTATGACCGACATTATCGGTGATGACGTCAAGGCGGTGGTCAGCGAGTTTCAGAAACAGGGAAAACCGGTTGTTGTTGCTGAAACCGGCGGGTTTAAAGGTGACTCCACCAAGGGGTATGACTTTATTCTGGAGGCCTTTATTACCCAGTATGTAGAGAAAGGCCTGCCAAAAAATCCCCGGCTGGTGAATCTGATTGGGGTAATTCCCACCCAGGATGTTTTCTGGCGGGGTAATCTAATCGAATTAAAGCGTGTGCTCACGGATTTAGGCTTGGAAGTCAATACCTTCTTTACTCCCCTTGATAATCTTGAGTCTTTAAAGGGGTCATCCCAAGCGGCTCTCAATATTGTGCTTTCTGATGTACACGGCATCAGGGCGGCCCGGGTCTTTGAGGAAGTCCATGGTACTCCGTTTATTTCCACCCCCTTGCCAATTGGACCTACGGCAACCAAGGAATTCCTGGGTCAGGTGGCTAACCAGTTAGGTGTTGCTGAGTCCAGGTTAAACCAGGTAATCGAAGAGGAAAGTGCTTGGTATTATCGTTTTGCAGAGCATCTTGCCGACATTTATAATGACTTGGATTTGCAGAGATACGGGGTAATAGTGGGTAACAGTGACTATAGCTACGCCTTGACCAAGTTCCTTATCGATGATTTGGGCTGGATACCTTACTTTGTCGCCGTCACCGATAATTTGGATGAGGAAGAACAGGCTAAGGTACAGGAACGCTTTGCCACCATTGCTCCCGACCTGCGGCCCAAGGTAATCTTCGAGACCGATACCAGCCGAATTGGGGAACGTCTTAATGAGGAATTGGCTGGTGACCCGGATGAATACAGTTCGTCTATCACCCCTGCCTTTTTACTAGGTAGTACCT
>JAJZSN010000030.1 GCA_021849745.1 Bacillota bacterium
GATCTCTACCATTGCCGGGATGGCTTTTACTAACGCTTTTCTGGGAATTAACCATTGCTTGGCCCATAAACTGGGCGGGGAGTTTCATCTCCCCCACGGGCGGACCAATGCAGTGTTACTGCCCTATGTTATTGAATATAATGCTCAGACTCCCAGCAAGTTCGTGTCATTTCCCAAGTATGAATACTTTAAGGCCCCGGAGAAATACCAGGAAATCGCCCGGTACCTAGGGCTGTCGGCGACTACTCCGGAGGAAGGGGTGGCCAGTCTTATCAGGGCCGTCCGGGATTTACTGGGGACTTTGGAAATGCCCACGACTATCGCCCAATGCGGGGTGAGGGAAGAGGATTTCCTGGCCAAGGTGTCCATGCTGGCTGAGAAGGCCTTCGAGGACCAGACCACCATTACCAACCCCAGGACGCCATTAATCAAGGAGCTTGAGGATATTTACCGGCGGGCTTACTATGGGCAGCAATTGGCGGAACTTGCCCCTGAGTTGGTAACAAAGCAAATTCCTGTGCAGGTATTTGAGAATGAGATATTTACTCATTAATTGAAGTTTTGGAGTGTTGAAGGATGGTTGCGGCTGCCAGTGTAATGCGGCTCACTCCGCTATTTAAGGCCAGGGGGATTTGTACGGCCTTGGACTATGGGGCGGGAACTTTGCGCAATAGCAAATACCTGTTGAAAAAGGGGTTTCGGGTTTGGGTTTTGGACACCGAAGAGAAGTTAGAAAAATATGCCCGCAACTCCGGACTGCCTCTGGCAGGATTGGTGGAAGCGGGGGAGGCCCGGCGGTGTTGTCTGGAAGTAGATCTGGCGTTGGCTAATTTTGTGCTTAACGTCCTGGGTGGCCCTAAAGAAAGACGGGCAGTGGTGGAAAATATTTATTGGAATTTACGGCCCGGTGGTTTATATTTGGCGGAGGTGGCCAAGAAAGGCAGGGAGCCTTGGGAAGGGATAGTTCACAGCCGGGAACTGGATGAGTTAATTGTTCCTATAGGTTTTTTAAAACTCAAAGTCTTAGATATGACTACATCCCTGGCGGTTCTTTATGAGAAGGTAACTAAAATGTAAAAGTCCTCACCTTAACTATCGGTGAGGACTTTATTATTAACTAATTCAAAAATCTAGGAATAAATTCGATATCATGAATTTCCAACCGTAGCCTGTCATAAGCCAGGTTCATGTCGAGATCACCAACGGTAATAATGGCTTTTCTGTCTTCCTGAAATTCTGCCAAAAACCTGGTGGCATGATCCAGAGGTCGTTCCCGGATGTCATTAAAATTACTGGGGTCCCTTTTGTCTTGTACGATGATACTAATGGTACCACATGGGTTTTCTTTGAAAACCACCCGCAAATTATCGGGGCCGATGTCTTCTAGCAGAGTTGCCAGCCCATAGACAAATTCTTCATTTTCTCCGAGAAATGCTATGGTCAACTCATCGGGCCAGTCTAGTCGACCAAGAAAATAACCTGATGCACCACTGATAGCTTTGTATTCCATGGGTCTTCGCCTCCCTCATAATAAGTTTTAAAACTTTAAAACTTTAAAACTTTTGAAACCGGGCGAGCCTAAATGGTTACCGGGGCGGTGGTTATTTTTATTATATAATATTATTTAAACATAGTTCCTCTTTTTCCTGCTGAATTCATAAATTTTATCACTGAGTTTAATTATATGCCTGTTTTTGTGTAATAGAACGAGGGCAGCCTGAGATTTTCACCTCAGGCTGCCGGTTAAAGTTATTCTTCAATTTTCTGTACTGGAAATTGGATTTCCGTCAGTAATTCTTCCTCAGGAGTGGTGTTTGGATCATTGTAATAGGTTGAACTGGGGAACCCCACCGGGGCATAGCCCTTTTCCATCATCCAGGCTACCAGTTTCTGAATGGTGTTGCCCACTTCCTGGTAGGAACCTTTATGAACAGCATAAGCCACCAGTTGGGGCGTGGTGGTTTTGGTGGTGATTTCTCCTGATTCACTTACTTTCAGAATATCTTCAGGGATATTAACTTTATTGTCCATAGTTTATACCTCCTTTGTTTAAGTCGAGAATATCTTATCCCCAAATTGTCTATGCTATTAGAATAATTGTTAATATTTGGTGGGGTGGGGATGTTGGAGCATTTACGCCAGAAACGAATCATAATGGCTTGTTTAATGTTTTTTGGTATATATATACCCCTTCTATTCAGGCTGGGTAACATTCAGCTTATTAACGGGAGTGAGTTATCTAAAAGGGCCTTCTACCAGCGAAGTCAGGAAATTTCTTTGGAAATGGTGGAGCGGGGTAACATTTATGATCGGAAACTTCGCTCATTAAGTGACAGCGGTTTTACTGAGCGGTTGGTGGTTTTCCCTGTATTGGTTAAGGATAAAAATTTGGTGGCCCGCCAACTGGCAACTTTGTTAGGTGTTTCTGTAAATGATGTACAGGGCCGTCTGGAGCAACGGTATGGGTATTGGCCTTATGACCTCACCTTGAAGCAGATTCAATCCATTAAGGATGCCAAGATACCTGGAGTGTTGGTAATGCCGGTTCGGTTTCGCTATGGCCCTCAGGCTTTGGCTGTTAATTTAACCGGTTATCTTGGGAAGATTGAATCCTTGGAGGAATTGCAGCGGCTTAAAGAAACGGGAAAAAACTACCGTCTTAGCGATTCTGTAGGCAAGATGGGCCTGGAGCGTTATTACGAGTTAGAGCTTAAAGGTAGTCGTTCAGAAAGAGCAATCCGGGCTTTGGTTGATGCTCAGAGTAGGTTGATTCCCGGCCTGGGCATCGAAGAAATTAAACACCGGGAAGATGCCGACCGTCGACACCTGGTGCTAACTCTTGACAGGGATATTCAGCAAATAGTGGAAGAAGTTATGAAGGCCAAGGTTAAAAAGGGCACCGTAGTGGTCATGGATGCCAAGACGGGAGACCTGCTGGCCCTGGCCAGTAGTCCCAGTTATAATCAGAATTCGGTGGCCCAAGCGGTCTATGGACAGGAGGGGAGTTACTTTGAGCGTACAGTGGATCGTACGGTATTGCCTGCCCAACCGGGTTCGGTCTTCAAAGTGGTGGTGGGAGCAGCGGCCTTAGACAATGGCTTGGCTGACGCAAAAAGAATCTTCGAGTGTAAGGGGATGGCCGAACCCATTAAGTGTCAGATTCAGCAGGAACATCGTTATCACAGCCTAGCCACAGCCATGGCTTTGTCCTGCAACCCTACCTTTGCCAAGCTGGGCCTTGAATTAGGAAGCGATACCTTGATTGATTATGCCCGAAGGTTCGGGTTGGACACCCAGAAAGTTATTGGTTACCCCTTCAGGCCTTACCGGTTGGATTGGTCCAAAGTGGGTGGAGAAAACCAAATGGTTAACAGCAGTATCGGACAGGGCCCGGTTATGGCCAGCCCGGTGCAGATTACCGCCATGATGAATACCATCGCCAATGGAGGCATGTATATAGAACCCAGGTTGGCTAAAGAAATCAGGGCCGCCGACGGCCGGTTGCTGAAAATTTTCCCCTTGGGCAAAAGCCACCGGGCGATCAGCCCGGAAGCGGCCCGGTATCTTCAGGCAATGATGGCCAAAGTAGTCCGGGAGGGCACCGGTACTGAGGCCAATCTTGCCGAAAACCCGGTGGCCGGCAAAACAGGTTCGGCCCAAGTGACGGGTCGGGAAAGCACGGTAAATGCGTGGTTTACCGGTTATGCTCCCGTGGATGACCCCCGCTATACCATCACCGTCTTGGTAGAAGAAGGCCAAAGCGGCGGCCAGACAGCCGCCCCGGTGTTTAGGGAGATTCTTGAGGGTATTTCTTGAGGGCAGCTATCAGCTGATAGCTGCCTTTAGTATCCTTTAACCACTACGTCTAGGTGGCCGTCGTTGGGGCAGAAGATTAGACCGTGGACGGGGATGTCTTTGGGGATGAGGGGGTTGTTTTTGATAATGGAAACCACATCTTCCACGTTGGTGATAGGATCAGCAAAGGCCCCTACCCAGTGGGATAAGTTGGGATTAAGAGCTTCAATAGCTTCTGGACTGACGCCCCGGGCCAGCATTTTTTCTTTGAGGGCTTGGGCATCAACATTAGCCATGCCACAGTCCTGGTGGCCGATGACTAGAATTTCTTCCACGCCCAGCATAAAAATAGCCACTACCAGGCTGCGAATCATTCCGCCATTGGGGTCGATGATGGTGTTACCGGCATTTTTTAATACTTTAGCATCACCCCGTTTAATACCCATGGCCGGTTCCAGAAAATCCACCAGCCGGGTATCCATGCAGGTTAAAATAGCTACTTGCTTTTGGGGTTGTTTAGGTAGAGGTGGAAAGGCTTCGGGACGTACAAATTTTTCGTTTGCTTCCAGAATGTTGTCTAATAAAGTCACGGTCATCACTCCTTGTGTTTACTATAAATAATTTATCAGCTTTTCAGTACTATTTCCAGAAAAAAATACGAAAATTATCTCTCCAATATTATTCAAAGTAAAAAACGAATTATCAGATGAAAGTTGGAGTAAACTATTTTCTGAGTTGAAACATTTATACAGATGGATTTTTGGGAGGTGAAGAAATGATTTTGGAAAGCAAACCTGCCCAGCCGGATAATGCGGAAAGGGCGTGTAAGTGTCCCCAGTGCGGTAATTCTGTTCTGGGTGCTAACCCGGACCGTTGCGATGTGTGTGGCACAGAAATCAAGGGTAGTTGTACCAATTACGTATCCAATGAGGATTATTAAACATATTTTAGTAAGGGGATTTAAGGTTATTTAGTTAACCTGAATCCCCTTTTTATGTAAGGGATAAATAGGGTGGGGTGGGATCCGGAGTCATTATAATACAAGCAAGGGTTTTCACCCTTAGCGCTTATCAGGCATATGATGTGATAGGCAAAAGGAGGGTGAAAAATGTCAAAAAACCAAAAGCTGAACATGGAAGAGATTGAAGAATTGGTAGAAGAAAAGGTAGAGGAACTCCACGAACATATGCATGAACAAATGGAAGAAACCCATGAACAAATGATGGAGATGCACCAGCAGATGATGCAAGAGATGCAGGAGAAAATGCACAAGATGATGAAGGATATGATGAAAGAAATGATGGGTAAAATGCCCCCGGCGGCGACCCATCCGCCGGGAATGCATGCCACACCCAAACCCGGAGAATTTTTTACAAATGAGATTAAAGTCGGGGATACTTTGTTCAAACTGGCGGAAAAGTTTAACACCACGGTTCAGGCCATTAAGGCCCTTAATCCGGGGATTAATCCTTTGAATTTGAAAATAGGCACTATGATTAAGATTCCAAAAAAATAGCTGTCAGCTGTCAGCTATCAGCGGTTAGCTAGGCTTTGGGGTTTGGGGAAAGGAATAGTTTAGCGAAGATTGCCCTTTGGGGGCAATTTTTTTTATGTTAATATGTATTGACAGATATACTCAATAGGAGTATATTTAAAACAAGGATACCCTACTGGGGGTATGGTATAAAAAACGATGCCCTGCACGGTGTGGGTTGTATACCCTGCGATGGGTGGGGGACAATATAACTGAAGGGGTGATGGGGATGGAATTGAACAGGGAAGAGATGATTAACCGGTTAAAGAAAATAGAAGGTCAGGTCCGGGGTATCAGTAAAATGCTGGAGGAGGAACGCTATTGTGTCGATGTTTTGCTTCAGATAAGCGCCGCCAGGTCGGGTTTGCATAAGATTGGACTGGCTTTGCTGCAGAATCATACCAAGGGGTGTGTGACTAAGGCTTTTCAGGAAGAGCGGGGGGATGAGGCGGTTAAGGAATTGATTATGGTTTTGGACAGGTTCACTAAATAGGGGAGGGAAGACTAATGGCAACTCAAGCATTGAAACAAGTGGCTTTACCGGTAGAGGGAATGACTTGTGCCGCCTGTGTTCGTAAGGTTGAGAAGGTTTTGCAGAATACCAAGGGGGTTACGGAAGCCAAGGTTAATCTGATGGCCCATAAAGCCTATGTGGATTTCAATCCAGAGCAGGTTGGCATTCCCGCTATGGCTCACGCCATTGAAGAAATAGGCTTCAGCGTGCCTCAGGAGGATATCTTGCTCAAGGTTAGCGGGATGACCTGTGCCGCTTGTGTGGCCAAAGTGGAGCGGGTGGTGGGCCGCTTATCTGGGGTGACTGAAGTGGTGGTCAACCTGCCCGCTGAATCGGCGAAGGTCAAGTACTACCCCGGTACGGTAACCAAGGGGGAGATTAAGAAAATCATCACTGAACTGGGTTATGAGGTTTCTGAAGATACCCAGGGCCATGCCGCCCTGGACCGGGAGAAAGAGGCTCGGGAAAAGGAACTGAGCCGCCAGCGGCGCAATATGTGGATTGCCTGGCCCTTGTCCATGATTGTTATGTTGGGCATGTTCCAGCCCTATGGGATTTTCAAAGAAATTCTACCCATGTGGATGCATAATACCTATTTCTTATGGGCGGTAACCACCCCGGTGGTGTTTATCCCCGGCTGGCAGTTTTTCCGTAATAGCTTCAATGGGCTGCGCCGTGGAGTTACCGATATGAATTTGTTATATGCTACTGGTATCGCTTCAGCCTATTTAATTGCCACCATTAATACCATCTGGCCTAACGCCGGGTTCGGTGGCAAGGGAGCAACCTTCTTCGAATCGGCGGCTCTGTTGACTGCCTTTATTGTATTAGGTCGCTACCTGGAGGCATTGACCAGGGGCCGGGCTTCCGAGGCCATTCGTAAGCTGATGAGCCTTCAGGCCAAGACGGCCCGGGTGATTCGAGACGGGCAGGAAGTGGAGATTGCTGCTGATGATGTGGTAATCGGAGATGTTATCCTGGTAAAACCGGGTGAAAGCGTACCGGTTGACGGTGAGATTATCGAAGGTTATTCCGCCGTGGATGAATCCATGATTACCGGTGAGAGTATGCCGGTGGAGAAAAAGGCAGGGGATCAGGTCATTGGGGCCACCATTAACAAAACCGGGGCCTTCAGGTTCCGGGCCACCAAGGTGGGCGCCGAAACTGCTTTGTCCCAAATCATCAAGCTGGTGGAAGACGCCCAGGCCTCTAAGGCCCCCATCCAAAAGCTGGCGGACTTCGTAGCCGGTCACTTTATCGCCGGTGTCCACGTCTTGGCCCTGGTGGTTTTCGCCTTCTGGTTCTTTATCGGTTACAACCTTTTTTTCAACCCGCAAAGTCACTTTATCCTTTCCCCTTATTCCCTGGGCAGTATCGGGGTCTTCGGCTTCGCCCTGCTCCTTAGTGTCACCACTCTGATTATCTCCTGTCCCTGCGCCCTTGGTCTGGCTACCCCCAGCGCCATGATGGCCGGTACCGGAAAAGGTGCGGAACACGGAATTCTCTTTAAAGGAGCCGATGCGGTGGAGGCCACCTCCAAGCTCCAGGCTATCGTCTTTGATAAGACCGGAACTTTGACCAAAGGGGAACCTTCTTTAACTGATGTGGTAGTGGCTGCAGGGTTTGAACGCAAGGAAGTTCTGCAGTTGGCGGCCATTGCCGAGAAGAATTCCGAACACCCTCTGGGTGAGGCCATTGTCAAGGGAGCCCAGACGGAGGGTCTGGAATTAGGAGATACCCAGGCCTTTAATGCCATTGTTGGCCATGGTATCGAGGCCAAAGCCCTGGGCCGGGAAATCCTCCTGGGCAACCGGCGGCTAATGAGCCAGCGGAACATTGATTTCGGTAACCTTCTGACCGAGGCGGAGAAACTTGAGTTGGACGGCAAGACGGCCATGCTGGCAGCCATTGATGGCAAAGCTGCGGGGGTCATTGCCGTAGCCGACACCCTGAAGGAAAACTCCAAAGTGGCGGTGGCCCGGCTTAAAAAATTGGGTATCCAAGTAGCCATGATTACTGGAGATAACCGCCGCACTGCCGAGGCTATCGCTCGTCAGGTGGGTATTGACCGGGTGCTGGCCGAGGTACTGCCCCAGGATAAAGCCATTGAAGTTAAGAAACTCCAGGAACAGGGCCAGCGGGTGGCCATGGTGGGTGACGGTATTAACGATGCCCCGGCCTTGGCCCAGGCTGATGTAGGCCTGGCCATCGGCAGCGGTACCGATGTGGCCAAGGAAACCGGGGATATTATCCTCATCAAGGATGACATTCGTGACGTGGTTTCCGCTATCGAGGTGGCCCGGGCCACCATGCGCAAGGTAAAGCAAAATCTCTTTTGGTCTTTCATTTACAATACCTTGGGCATCCCCATAGGGGCCGGAATCTTGTATCCCTTTGTGGGCTTCTTGGTAAGTCCTGAATTGGCCGCCTTCTTCATGGCCATGAGCTCTATTTCAGTAACCTTAAACACCCTGCTTTTGAAGAGATTCGTACCGTCCATGCGTCGTGAGGAGGTGGGTGCATAATGGAAGACAAAATCGCCCGGATCAGCGCCCTGTTTTACACTGCCATTTCCCTGGGATTCTCAGCGGTTTTTCTGGCCGCCACCTACCTAACCGGCAAGGATTACCCGGCGGTAGCCCGTTGGGGAGGATTTGTCTGGGTATTCATCCTGGGGCTGATTATTACCATGCCAATTGTGATTCCTTATGTGAAGAAGAAGTATGAATAGCTGGTAGTTTGTAGCTTGTAGCTTGTAGCTGCAGGCTTTTCTTTTGAGGTTATACAAGAAGTGTAACAAAACTGTCAAATTTGGTTGGTTGACAAACCTTTTAATAGAGGGTTACAATAGCGATAATAGAAGATTTCGCAAGGAGTTTTTAAATGAAAAAAGATATTTCTAACAGCTCTTCACTTTTCACCATGGTTTTTGCCTGTGTGACTTGACTTAGCCCCCTTATTTTCACATCACTTGGGTTAAGTGGTGTCGGCTTGTCGGTTGTAGGAACCCTTAGTCAATATACCCTCTATTTTCAGGGTTTAACTTTGGTCTTACTGGCTGTTTCCCATTATCTGGCCTACAAAAACAAAAGAAAGAGTCTGGCCAACCAGGTTATCCTCTGGGTATCTACGGTAGTATCTATCGGAGCTATAATTTACACCAATCAGTTACTGCTTGGTATATGAGGGGAGAAGAGCATGAAGAAAACATCGTTAATTGGAATTATAGTGGTTTTGGTTATAGTCGGGTTCTTTTTCTATAATCAACAAAGGGTTACCCCGGCCGGGTCTGAGGGTTACGTTAAGTATTCCCCGGCCCAATTGGAAGAACGTCTGGATACAGGGGAACAACCTGTTCTAGTTGACGTACGTTTCGGCTATGAATTCGCTACCGGACATATAACAGGAGCTATTAACATCCCCCTGGGCCAATTGAAAGACCGGGTGAAGGAGCTAAGCAAAGAAAAAGAAATAATATTCGTCTGTCATGACGGACCTATGGGGGACATGGCTGCCAATTACCTGCTGGAACAAGGATATACCAAGGTTGGTAACCTGGTGGGCGGTATGGGAGCATGGTCGGGACCGCTAGTCAAGTAAAACGGAGAAAACAAGAGAAAATGGGAGAAAAAACAAGCCCGCCTAAGAGCGGGTTTTTCATTGCCTTGATTTGCCACAAGCTAAAGGTAATGAACCTAAAGAGGGTTAAAATGGCGCTATACAATTGGTAAAAAAAGAACTAAGATTGATATAAATAGCGTTGAAAGGGGAGTTGGATTGAAATGTAAACCGTCTCCTAGGTTTACTATTGCGTTTTTCAAACCCCGTCTGCCGGGGTTTTTGTATTTTAGAGGAATTCCCTGGATAACCAGGGCGTTGGTGTTTAATAATAGTTAATGCATTTATTTTTCCGGAGAGGTGACTAAAGTGTTCAGTCTAAAGCGTTTTTTCATAGGAAAACCTTTAAGTACATCCCAATTGGCTCATGAAAGGTTAACCAAGAAGAAGGCCTTGGCGGTATTTTCTTCAGATGCTTTATCATCGGTAGCCTATGCCACAGAGGAAATCCTCCTGGTGCTGGTGCTGGCCGGAGCGGTAGCTTTACCCTACTCTTTCCCCATCGCCCTGGGGATATTAGCCCTCCTGCTGATTCTGGTTCTGTCTTACCGGCAGACCATTTTGGCCTACCCTTCCGGCGGCGGGGCATATATCGTGGCCAAGGATAACCTGGGCGTCTATCCGGGCCTGGTGGCCGGTTCTGCTTTACTTATTGACTATACTCTAACGGTGGCGGTTAGTATCGCCGCCGGGGTGGCCGCCTTGACTTCAGCTTTTCCGGCCCTCATGGATCATAAGGTCTTGATTGCGGTGGTTTTCATCTGGATTCTTACTATCTTAAACTTACGGGGGATAACCGAGTCGGCTACTATTTTTGCCTTTCCTACCTACATTTTTATTTTCAGTATCATCATTCTGGTGGGGAGCGGCATTTTTGAATTGGTGACCCACGGTCGCCCACCGGTGCCTGAACTGCCGGAGCCTGCTTTGACCGGAGGAGTTACCCTTTTCCTCCTATTAAGGGCCTTCTCGTCCGGCTGTGCGGCCCTCACCGGGGTGGAAGCCATCAGCAACGGGGTGCCCGCCTTCAAAAAGCCGGAATCCCGTAATGCGGTGATAACTTTGATGATTATGGGCGGTATTATCGTGATTCTCTTTGGTGGTATTACCTTACTGGCTAACCTCTACCATATTACGCCTAAGCATGACGAAACGGTGGTTTCCCAAATCGCTGCAGAGGTTTTTGGACGCAATTTCTTTTATTATCTGGTTCAGTTTAGTACGGCCATGATTCTATTTCTGGCTGCCAATACCAGCTTCGCCGGTTTCCCTATGTTGGCATCTCTCCTGGGACAGGATGGGTACGTGTCCAGACTGCTGGCGGCCCGGGGTGATCGGTTGGTGTATTCCAACGGGATTATTGTCCTGGCTACGGTAGCTTCCTTGCTGGTGATAATCTTCCAAGGTAATGTTCATGCGCTGATTCCCCTTTATGCCGTGGGTGTATTTCTTTCCTTTACCTTATCTCAAACAGGCATGGTTGCTCGTTGGATTCGCAAGAAAGAGCGAGGGTGGCTATCCCATGCCCTTATTAATGGTTTTGGCGCTATGGTCACGGGAACTGTATTGGTGGTGATTGCCATCACTAAGTTCACCCACGGGGCTTGGATGGTGATAGTCCTAATTCCCTTAATAGTACTGCTTTTCACGAAGATCCATGAGCACTACCTGGATGTAGCCAAAGAACTGGCCTACCATGGGGAGCCGGTAGTAAAGCCCAACAGGCATACAATTGTCATACCTTTGGCTAGTTTGACCAGAGTGGTTGCCAACACAGTGGAGTATGCCAAAACCTTAAGCCCCGATATAGTGGCAGTCCATATTTCAATTGATGATGAGAAGGCGGAAAAATTGCGTAGAAAATGGGGAGAGTTGGAGCCTGATATCAAACTGGTTACTATTCCTTCACCATACAGGGCAATACTGACGCCTTTGTTGGAGTATATCAATGAATTGGAGGCCCAGTCCCGGCCAGGGGAATTAATAACCGTCCTAATACCGGAGTTTGTTACCCGGAAGTGGTGGCAGTACTTCCTGCATAACCAGTCGGGGTTATTATTGAAGACTGCTTTGCTCTTAAGAAAAGATATTGTGGTTGCCAGCGTTCCCTTCCATTTGAGTCATTAACGCACTTTCCTGTCGGGGTTGTAATATTATAACCCAGGCAGGTGTTTTTTTATGGGTATTAATTGGAGAAAAATTTTCAAAGGTAAAAAGGTGTATCGATGGTTCTATGACCGGGAGGGAGCGGTAGAATACGCCCGTCGTTGGTATGATGGTTATAACCCAGCCTTCCCCAAGGCTGAAGGCAATGACTGTACCAACTTCATCTCCCAGTGCCTGTATGCCGGTGGGGCCCCGGAGGATTGGAGTGGTGTTCACCGGTGGTATCATGGTCCAAGAATTGAGGAATGCTCCATTACTTGGACTACGGCCCATAGTCTTTATTGGTACCTGACGAGGGATCGGGAATTAACCCAGGGGCTAAGGGGTAAAAAGACTACCATTGAAGAACTGGAGATTGGTGATTTGATTTTTTATAACTGGGAAAAGAATTTAGACAATGCTTTTAACCATACCCGTATTGTTATCGGTTTCGATGAAGACGGGAAACCTCGGTGTGCCCAGCACACCGAGGGGCGGATAGAAGTGCCATGGGATGATAATGTATCTGAAAACGTTGATTTTAGACCAGTACACATCCTTGGTGATGAAAAATAATTTAGTTCTATGCAAAAGCCTGGGGAAAATATGAAGAACAAGTTATAATTGACAGGAATTTGATGTTTTATGTAGAAATATAAAGTTTAGAATTTTTCACGTGGGGGAATGAAATGCTAATTGTAAAGAAAAATAACAACCAACCCTTAATAATGGTAGCAATGGTTTTAATTCCTTGCCTGGTTTTGGGTTATTTTATTTTTTATGAAAATATTAAAACCAGAATCGAAGACGAAAAAAATAAAAACATTGAGTTAGCAAAGGTGACTGCCCAATCTCTGGACACATATATTCGTGGTATTAAATATACATTAAAAAACTTTAGTAATTTGGATAGGGTAATGACTAATAAAGATGATATCAGGCAGATTTTAATAAATCTTAAATTAAAAGACGATGTAGAAAAGTATTTTATCCTTAACCGAAATGGTGAGGAGGTAGTTGTTTATCCGCAATCGAAAATCCCTATTAAGATATCGGACAAGTACTTAAAACAAGCTGCAATGAAGAGTGACGTTGTTGAATTATTAAACCCCGGAACCGATCCAATTAGGGTTGTAGTTATCGCCCCTATCATTGATCGACACAGAAAAATAATCGGATTTGCCGGCGCTGTTATAAGTATGGAAAAAGTGGCTAGGGATTTTGCCAATATCAAAGTAAGCAATAATGGTTATGTCATCATGACTGATAAAATTGGACAGGTTTTGGTTCATCCCAATGCGAATTTGCTTCGTCAAAGGGTTCCGCCGAAAAAAATGAAAACAGATCCCATTTATCTAGCCTCCAGTAGGGGAGTTCCGGGGGCAATTGAAATCAAAGCACCATTTGACGGAAAAAAGAAACTTTTTTCTTTCGCCCCGGTAAAAGAAACCGGTTGGATTGTATTATTGGTAGAACCTGAAAATGATTTGCAGGTTTTAATTACTGATAACCTTACCCGTAACTCAGTAATATTTTTACTGATACTTTTTTTGGTCTTGTTTTTATATCTGTATTTTAAACTTCTTTTCGAAAGAATTGCCAAGGAAGAAGCCATTAGGTCTGAAAAATTGGATTTGATAAGCCAATTAGCAGCAGGTATGGCCCATGAGATACATAATCCTTTAACCGCTGTAAAAGGCTTTTTACAGATTCTAATGAATGAAGAAACAGATGATAAGAAGAAAAAAAAGCAAGATGTGATGATGACCGAGGTTGAGAAGATAGAAGGTATTATAAAAGAAACTATGCTTTTAGCTAAACCTCAAAAACAAAAACGCATGGAGTTTTCCCTGGATGGGTTACTCTCCCGGATAGTCATGGATCTTTCTCCCCAAATAAGTTTAAAAAATATCATCTTTAATGTAATGGGTTCTAGTGAACCACTAATTGTATGGGGTGATTATGACCATACCAAGCAGGCTTTGCTCAATGTTATCAGAAATGCCATTGATGCCACCAGTGATGGCGGGGTGGTAGTTATTGAAACCTTTAAAAAGGGATTAATGGCGGTAATTCAAGTCATTGATAAAGGTTATGGAATACCTCCGAAAGATATGAAAAAGGTGGGGACCCCTTTTTTTACTACCAAAGATACGGGCGTTGGACTGGGTTTAACGGTCAGTAATAGGATAGTAGAAGATATGGGGGGTAAAGTGGAAATTTACAGTGAGCTTGGACAGGGGACCAGGGTTGTTGTAAGTCTGCCGTTAGTGGTGAAATAAAAATTCACAGGACAGACACAAAATTCGACAAATCTCCATATAATTAAGTACCTGACTATATGGAGGTGGGTGCTTAATGACTTCCGGGTTACTGGCGGTTTTAGCGGCGTCCCTGATTAATGGGATACTGCTCCTGGTGTCTTACATTGCCAACAACACTTTTCCCCAACCCCTTTCAGAAAAGGATGAAGCAAAGTACTTGGAGTTATTGGAACAGGGAGATGAAAACGCCCGAAGTACCCTGACCGAGCGCAATCTTCGCTTAGTAGCCCATATCGTTAAGAAATTTGATAGTACCGGTGAGGATAATGATGATCTCATCTCCATTGGAACCATTGGTTTGATAAAGGCTATTAATACTTTTGACCGGCATAAGGGAACCAGGTTGGCTACATATGCTGCCAGATGTATAGAAAACGAGATCTTGATGCATCTGCGTTCCACCAAGAAAAACCGGGGCGAAGTATCCCTGTATGACCCCATCGGGGTTGACAAAGAGGGCAATGAAATCACTCTCATTGACGTACTGGGTACTGATGCCGATGTGGTTGCAGAACTGGTAGAGAACTATTTTGAACAAAAGAGGTTGCTGGATAAGTTATTAAAGTTGACAAAGAGGGAGAAAAAGGTGTTGGAACTGCGTTTCGGGTTGTTTAACGGGATGCGCAAAACCCAGCGGGAGATTGCTAAGAGCCTGGGGATTTCCAGGTCTTATGTTTCTAGGATTGAAAAGCGGGCCATTAGTAAGTTGATTAAGGACTTTAAGAGTGAGAATAATAAATAATGAGCAAATCCCTCGCATTGGCGGAGGGTGTGCGACCTTTAACAGCCCCGTCTTTAGGGGTCTTTTTTTATTTGGGAGGCGCATTAGTTAGAAGAGGAGACCTAACTTCACTGATAAATAGCATAACAGTTAAGACGGTATAAGCACCTCTTAGTAGTAAATATTGACATCTCGCGGATTAAGTATTTTTTACAGGTTTAAATTTTGCTAAAGTAAACTTAACGACCGCTCACTTTCCAGGTAATCCATTATACTGAATTCAAGCGACTTAGGAAAAGAAGGTGAGTTAAAGCCCCAGATGTTTAAGGAAACCATATGGAGGTGGACATCATGTCTAAAACCATTGCCTATGGGCATTTACCTTTAGGGTTACATAATAAAAATGAATATATCAATGAAGAGATTAAAGATATATCTCAACTAGGCTATGTTAAAAAAAAACGAGCTAAAAAAGCAATTAGTTGGTTGTTATCTAAAGCGCCTCATTCAGTGCCCGAAATAGCAGATCACTTTGATATGTCGCCTGAATTGGTCAAAGGCTTGCTTGAGGAACTAATGAAAGCCAATTTGGTTGTTAGAGTACCAGGAAGTTCAAACAAGTATAATCTAGAGTCGAAAAATTTGAGGGGGAGCTTGGTATATAAATCAATAGGTAAAATGAGCTCTGAAGGAACGAGTTCAGTAAATAAAAAAATGTAGATTCTATTATAGAAATGGTTTAGAATAAAATTGCAGCAAATATAAAGAACAAACAGCTACTGCTTGTGCCTAGATGTTGATAAAAAGAAATCTTTTTTCTATTTTAAGAAGAGTTAATACTAGAAAGGGAGGGGAATAAGTGACTGAACGTAAAGAGGAAATTATTAAAATAGCTACTGTACTTTTCAGTGGAAATGGATATGATAACACTTCAACACGAGATCTTGCCAAAAGTGCAGAACTTAGTATTGCCGGGCTATATTATTTTTTTCAAAGCAAAGAAGAAATTCTTTTTACTATTCTTAATTCAGCACTTATTAAGTTCGTGGAATCCGTTAGCTCGGCAATAAATACAGATTCTAATCCTCAAACGAATATTAAACAAATTATTAATTGTGTAGTTAAACATGTAATAGAAAATAATAAGGAAATAGGTTTACTTTTAAGAGAAAGTACGCGATTAAGCCCAGAACAGTTGGGAATTATTAAAAACAGACAAAAAGATGTGTTTATTTTAATAAGGAATGAAATTTTGAGGCTTAAATATGAAGGTTGTGTTAAAGATTTTAATTTATCATTCTTAACTTTCTCATTATTTGGTATTATTAATTATTCTCATTACTGGTTTGACCAAGCTAGCGAGTTATCGACAGAAGAATTTGTAGCAGAGACAACCGAGCTTTTTTTAATGGTATTTTAAAAAGTAAGTAAAAAATGTGTAGTGTAGCAGCTATTTGGAGCACCGGTTATATGGGTGCTCCAGTTATATTTTAGCGCCCCCGCTTCGGCGGGGGATTTTTTTGCCTGTTATTGGGTATATATTATAAAGTATCTTTATCCGGTTGGGGTGATGGGTTTGGTGAGTTTGCTTTTTCCTGATTGGCATGTGTCTTCGATTGCCAGTATTGATCCTGTAGAACTGCAGAAGCGGGGAATTAAAGGTATAGTGTTTGACTTGGATAATACCATCATTACATGGGGTTCCAGAAGTTTTTCCCCTCAGGTGATGGAATGGTTTTCCCACTTAAAAAAAATGGGTTTTCACCTTTGTATATTATCTAACAATACCTCAGGTAGGGTGCGGGGATTAGCTAGGGTTTTGGGGGTTCCGGCCATACCAAGGGCCGTCAAGCCCCGGAAAAAGGCCTTTAAAAAGGCCTTGCGCATCCTGGGTACAAGTCCCGAAGAAACGGCGGTCATCGGGGATCAGATTTTCACCGATATTTTGGGGGGTAACCGGCTGGGGCTATATACCATCTTGGTTTTCCCCATGAGCAGGAAGGAGTTCATCGGAACTAAAATGGTTAGGAAGTTGGAACGGTTTGTTTTAAAGAAAAAAGGCATCAATGCCAAAAGTTAGAGGTTTTTCTTCATAAAATAGCAAGTTACTTTCTGCCGGGCATATACTATATGGAAAGTGGATAAACTATTGGCAATATATAGAAAGGGGGAAGGCTCAAGATGGAGAATTGTATAGCCGTTTCCCGGTTTTTGCCTAAAACACAGAAGGAAGCTGCGGAGAGCCCCGGGCCGCTTCTGCGGGAACTGCGTTCCACCGTGCAGCAGGTGCGCCAGGAGGAGCCTCATTTGGCCGACTATCAGCTATACGATATGGGCTTTGTCCAAAAGGAGGACGGCCTGGAGGTTAATTTATATTTCATACCAGATGAATAAAGGAGATTTGGCGCCCGGTGTCTAATTAACCGGGTATAATTTTTTGTGGGGTGGGATGAAAGATGAGTATACAGCCGATTACCGGCAAGACTAAAGTGGTGGGCATTCTGGGTTATCCGGTGGAACATTCCAAGTCGCCCCTGATGCAAAATGCCGGGTTTCAAGCCTTGGGGCTTGATTATTGTTATGTGCCTTTTTCTGTGGCGCCCGAAGACCTAAGCCGGGCAATGGAGGCTATCCGGGCCCTGAACCTGGCCGGGGCCAATGTGACCATACCCCATAAGGAGGCGGTAATTCCTTTTCTTGACGAAGTGACTCCTGAGGCGGCAGCCATGGGGGCGGTCAATACCATTGTCAACAGGGATGGGCGGCTGATGGGATATAACACCGATGGCCGGGGATTCCTGCTTTCACTGATGGAAGGTTTGGGGCTGGATGTGAAGGGTTTAACCATTGTCCTGCTGGGCGCAGGGGGAGCGGCCCGGGGAGTGGGGATGGAACTGGCCCGGGCCGGCGCCGGGCGGTTGCTGGTGGCGAACCGCAACCTGGACCGGGCCCGGGAATTAGCCGGTGATATCACCCGCCACACAGGGTGTCTTACCCAAGCCCTGCCCTGGGAAGAGGCGATATTAAGGGACGCCATAGGGGCGGCCCAGGTATTGATTAATACCACTCCCATCGGAATGCACCCTCACCATGAGGTACCCCCGGTGGTAAACCCTGAGTATTTCCCCACAGGGCTAACAGTCTGCGACCTAATCTATAACCCCATAAAAACCTCCCTACTATCCGCCGCCGAAGCCAAAAACCTCCCAACCCTCTCCGGCTGGGGCATGCTCCTCTACCAAGGCGTCATCGCCTTCGAACTCTGGACCAACCAAAAAGCCCCAGTAGAAATAATGAAAAAAGCACTACTGGAAGCTTTATAGAAAGACCATAATCTTATAAGAATAACTTATAAGAATAACTTATAAAATACTAATCCCCTAACACCTAACCCCTGACCCCTAATATTAGCTAAAAGCTGATAGCTGACAGCTACTCAAGGGAATACCCTCAATCCCTGTCACTATTTGTATGAAACTTTTCCTCCTCTGGGGCAGGAAATGGGCTTCCTTTCAGGGAATATATGGAAAACGACCTGGAAGGAGGATGCGTCAGTGGATGATTTATTAAACTTAAAACAGGTTTGCAACATACTCCAGGTAAAACCGTCCATAATTAAAACCTGGGAGCAGGAATTTGCTGAGATTTTGGAACCATGTGCGCCTAAGGGCCGCAGCCGGTTCTATTCCCAGCGGCAATTGGAGTTGTTTGTGCAAATCAAGGAATTGCTTCAGACAGAACACTATACCATCAAAGGGGCCAAGCGCCGCCTGGAGTTGGACGGGGTTTTGACCAATTCCATGGCGGTGGAGCATAACTTCAAGAACACTGTTTTCTATATGTTTTCTGCTATTATGCAGGAATTGCAGGCCAGTAGGGAAGACAGCAAGCGTTTGGCCCAGCAGGTGGAACTTTTACGCCGGGAAAACCAAGAAATAGAAGAGCGGTTAAGGGAGGAACAGGGTAAAAGTTTACTTGAATTTGTAAAGACTCGAATTCAGGGAATCAAGAGATATGAATGAAATAAATGGTGGTGTAATGAACCGGAATTTAACCGGTTCAATTTTTTTGTCTGAAAAAAGAAGGACTTTTCTGGAAAATGTCAAATAAATATGGTAAATGGTAACAAATGCCATATATGGTAATGAGGGGGCTGATTAAGGTTGAGAGGTAAGGAATATGTATTTTCGTGACAGAAAGCGGCTTGGTTTGCTGCTGGTGGAGGCCGGTTTGATTAGCGGGGAACAACTGGCGGCGGCCCTGGAAAACCATGGACAAACCAGACAACGCTTGGGAAAAATTTTGGTCAACCAGGGTCTTGTGGGTGGGAACGGGGTTAGTAAGGTTTTGGCCAGGCAACTGGGTCTTGATTATCTGGATCTGGAGCAGGTGGTCATACCAGGGGAGATAGCCCGGCTGGTTCCCGAGGCGATGGCTCAGTGGCACAAGGTAATTCCGGTAGGCAGAACAGCTGAAAAGGTAATTCTGGCCATGGCCGACCCCTTGGATGTATTTGCCATGGATGATGTGCGCCTGGTCACCGGGCTGGATGTGGAGCCGGTGGTTGCCACCGAGGACGGGATAGAGGAAGCTATTGCCCGGTATTTCGCCTTCCAAGAGTCTGTGGAAGAGATTATCAGGGATTTCCGCCAAGAACGGTTTGGCGATGGCGACGACCCGTTGGGTGTGGAAGGGCTCCGGGCCATGGTTGAAGACGCCCCTGTGGTCAAATTTGTCAATTCTTTCATCATCCGGGCGGTTCTTAACCGGGCTAGCGATATCCATGTAGAGCCGGGAGAGAAGGAGGTGCGGGTGCGTTACCGCATTGACGGAAGGCTCTTTGACCTTATGCAGTCGCCTAAAGCCATGCAAGCCCCTGTGGTTTCCCGGCTCAAAATCATGGCCGGTCTGGATATTGCTGAACGTCGCCTTCCCCAGGATGGCCGGATTAAGTTGAAGATAGAGAATAAAGAAGTAGATTTGCGGGTTTCCACCATGTCCACTATTTTCGGTGAGAAAGTCGTCCTGCGGATTCTGGATAAATCACGGGGTCTCTTGACTTTAGGGGAACTGGGGCTATCAGAGGAAAATTACCGCAACTTTCAAAGGATAATCCACAAACCCCACGGCCTTTTATTGGTAACCGGCCCCACAGGAAGCGGTAAAACCACTACCCTGTATGCTGTATTGAACCACTTGAATGCTCCGGAAAAGAACCTTATCACCTTGGAAGATCCGGTAGAGTATACCCTGGCCGGGGTGAACCAGGTTCAGCTTAACACCAAGGCCGGGTTATCCTTTGCCGGGGGTCTGCGGTCGGTCCTCAGGCAGGACCCGGATATCATCATGGTGGGGGAGATCCGGGACGGGGAGACGGCCCGGATTGCCATCCAGTCGGCCATGACCGGCCATCAGGTGCTTTCCACCCTCCATACCAACAACGCTGCCTCTGCTTTGGCCCGTTTGCTGGATATGGGAATTGAGCCTTTTTTGGTGGCATCCTCGGTGATCGGGGTCATGGCCCAACGGCTGGTGCGGTCCCTTTGCCCCAATTGCAAGGAACCTGTGGAGTTATCCTCCGGCATCCTCGCCGGGATGGGTCTGGAAGGGACAGGATTTAAGGCTTGCCGGGCCCGGGGGTGTCCTCTTTGTAACCATACGGGTTACAAGGGACGGGTAGCCCTCCATGAGATGTTGCTGCTGGATAATGAGTTGAGGGAATTGGTGAATAATAAGGCCCCCACCGGACTTGTTGAGGAAATTGCCGGAAAAAAAGGCTTGAAGAGCCTTAAACAGGACGGGATATCCAAGGTGGCCCAGGGCTTAACCAGTTTGGAAGAAATCATGGGCGCCGTTTATATAGAGGAGAGTCTGTAAGAACCCGGACCAAAGGAGTGTTGTTATGAACCGGATATTTCAATATAAAGTACGGGATATCCGGGGGAACCCGGCAACCGGGGTAATGGAAGCGGAGAATCAATTCCTGGTTATTCATCAACTACGCCAAAAGGGCTATTTCATCACCGGAATTGAGGAAAAAACAGCAGTGGTTCCGATACGGGAACAACTGGCCGGGTGGCGGAGGATAACATACCGCGAGTTGACGGTTTTTTCCCGCCAGTTTGCCACCATGCTCAATGCAGGGGTGACGGTGGTAAAATCTCTGGGTGTTTTAACACAGCAAACCCCTGAAAAAAGGCTGCGAGAAGCCATCCAAGGTGTTCTGCGGGAGGTGGAGAGCGGGTCATCTCTATCCGGGGCTTTGGCCAGGCGAGGAGATATCTTCCCGGGGTTGTATGTAAGCATGATCAAGGCCGGCGAAACCGGTGGTATCCTTGGGGTGGTTATGGACAGGTTGGCTGATTATTACGAGAAGGAACATGAACTACGGGAGAAGATTAAAGCAGCTGCCCGGTATCCTGTAGCGGTTTCCATTTTTGCTGCCGGGGTGGTGATTTTCCTGGTGGCGGCGGTGTTGCCTACCTTTGTCCAGGTGTTTGCCGGAATGAATGCCGTCCTTCCCCTGCCTACCCGGATTCTTCTAAGTTTAAGTGATTTGATCCGCACCCATTTTTTCTACATGGTGATATTACTGGGGTGTGGGGTTTTTGCGGTAAATCGTTTTTTTCACACCCCTCAGGGTCGGGTATATTACCATTTGGCCTCGCTTAAACTGCCGGTGGTAGGTGAGATGGTTAGGAAAATCAGCATTGCCAGGGTTTGCCGAACTATGGGGACTTTACTCAACAGCGGAGTACCTTTCCTACAGGCCTTGGAAGTGGCTGAAGACGTGGCGGACAACACTCTGATCAAGAGGGGGCTGACCAAGGCCCGGGAGAGTATCCGGGAAGGGGAGGGCATTGCTCGGCCCTTAGAAGCTACCGGGGTCTTTCCGGCTATGGTTACCGCCATGATTGCCGTGGGTGAAGAGACAGGCAATCTGGATACCATGTTAAACAAGATTTCCGATTACTATGACCGGGAGGTCAGGAATATAGCCGAGGGGATGACGGGTTTACTTGAACCTTTGTTGATTATTTTCCTGGCCTTGGTCATCGGGGGAATAATGATCAGTATAATCTGGCCTGTTTTTGATATGTATCGGCTCATCAGCAGGTTCTAGATTCATATCTGGGAGGGATTTGGAAGTGATTGAATTACGGAAAAGGATTAGAGGGTTGGCCGGTGACCGGAGGGGCTTTACTTTGGTGGAGTTACTGGTGGTTCTGGCTATTTTGGCACTGGTTGCGGCCCTGATAGTACCCAGTGTTATGGGGAATTTGGATCAATCTAGGGTTAAGGCTGATGAACTGGCGGCCACCCAGATTTATAGTGCGGCCCAAATGTATAAAATTGACGTAGGGGAATTCCCGGCGGCTCCCGGCGCTCTGGTCACCAACCCCGGCGGGGCAGCGCAAACCTTATGGCGTGGGCCATATTTGGATATCATTCCTTCACCCAAACAACGAGGCAAAACCGGCTGGACTATTAATACTACTACCGGTGCGGTCTATGCTAACTAAAGTTTAGCGGGGAGTAATGAATGGAGCTCGTATTTTTTTTAACCGGAACCTTCACCGGAAGTTTTCTCAATGTTTGTATTTATCGTATCCCAAAGGGACAATCGGTTGCCTGGCCCGGTTCCTATTGCCCTAGTTGCCGCCAGCCTCTGGCCTGGTACCAACTAATCCCGGTGGTGAGCTATTTTCTCCTCAAAGGCAGGTGTTCCTGTTGCAGCACGCCGGTTTCCTGGCGGTATCCGTTGGTTGAGGTGGTTACCGGACTGTTGTTTCTTTATACCTACCGCCTCTATGGACTTTCTCCGGCTTTTACCACCTTGGCCTTTCTGGGCAGCCTGCTTTTGGTCATCTCCTTGATTGATTCAGACTACCGGATTATTCCTAATGGTCTGGTGCTTATAGGCCTGGGAGTCGGCTTGGTGCAAAACTTACTTTTTAGCCATTTGAATTGGGAGCAAGTATTCTTCGGTTTTCTGGCCGGGGGCGGGATTTTGCTTCTTATTGCCTTCCTCTCCCGTGGCGGCATGGGGGGAGGGGACATCAAACTAGGGGCCATGCTTGGTGTATATGTGGGTTGGCCCGGTATCCTGGGAACCTTGGTTATTGCTTCTGTCACCGGTGCCATCTATGGTTTGACGGCCATGGCTTGGGGTAAGAAATCCCTGCGGGATTCCATGCCTTTTGGTCCCTTTCTGGCCCTGGGGGCTTTGGTTGTCCTTTTCTGGGGGCCGCAGCTCTGGGCTTGGTATGCCGGGTTTTTCTTGTAGAGGTTGTGAGTTGGATGGGGATGTTGAGACAAAATGAAAAAGGTATGACCCTGGTTGAAGTACTGGTAGCCATGGCTATGCTGGCGGTACTGGGGACGGTGCTGTTGGCTGTCTTTACTCAGAGTTACCGGGTCAAAACCGAGGCAGGCCGGCTAACGGTGGCCGGTAACCTGGCTCAGCAGAAGCTGGAGGAACTCCGTTTGGAGGATTTTGCCCGCCTAAGCAGCCAGGGCAGTGAGGCTGCTACCCTTGCTTTTGCCCCGACCAGGGTGGGGGATTATGTCTATTGGGTAGAGGTGGTTACTCCTTTGGCCAATCCCAACTTGAAAGAGGTTATAGTCAATGTCAATTGGCCGGGAAGCGGTGGACGGACGGTTAGCTTGGGAACCCTGGTGGGTAACAAATAGCCAAAGGTGATGTTATGGGATTTAAGGACAATGCAGGTTTTACCTTGGTGGAAGTACTGGCTGTGATGGCCATTTTGGGATTGGTGGCGGCCTTGGCCGGTTCTTTGTACCTGTCGGCTCAGAAAACCTGGGAGGTGGTGACCCACCGGGAGGAAGTGCAGCAAAACCTGCGCTTGGCCATGGTTCGGATAACCAATGATATTAGGAAAAGTTCCGGGGATACCGTTACAGTGGATACCACGGCAGTACCCAATAGCCTCGATATGGCGGTGGAATCTGGAGTTTACAGCCGCTACCGGGTGGACAGCGAGGATGTACTAAAAAGGAATGGTCAGCCTGTTACGACTCCGGACATGAAAATAGTTGGTTTCTATGTTTACGAGGATAAGATTAGGGGTCAGAAGATATTTACCGTGGTTTTGGCCGGGAGGAAAGGCCAGGCAGGATTTGAACTGCAAACCAAAGTTAGTCCTAGGGTGCGTTAGAAAAAGAGGTTATTGTATGAAGCAAATTATTTTATGGAGAAGAGCCTTTGCCAATGAACAGGGTTCGGCTTTACTGCTGGTCGTTATTATCAGTGCGGTGGTGGTGATGCTGGCGGTCAGTATGGCCATGGTTTCCACCTTAGAGTTGATGATAGCGGTTAGCGGCCAGTACAAAAAGGAAGCCCGGTACATGGCAGAAGCGGCGGTAAACCGGGGGGTTTATGAATTCGTCCCGGTTCCCCCGGGTTACGGGGTATCCCGAGGGGAATACCTGCTGAGTAAAGGGAAATACCGGGTAGAGAATTTGACCCAGGTAGGACCCGATGTTTATGAAGTGACAGGCCGGGGGATGGCTTTCCGGGGCGGGATAGAATATCCCCATCTGATTAAGGCAAAATTCAAACTAAACCCTACAGGGTACCAAATCACTTCCTGGCAAGAAGATTAAGGGAGGTCTAGCAGTGAATTGGTTAAGGGATACATCTCATATCGGCCTGGAATTGACAGAAAGGGAAATTAGGATGGCCCAAGTAAAGAAAACACGGCAGGGGTATGAACTGGCCCACGCAGCCATCATACCTCTCCCTGAAGGGGATAAAGATAACGGTCTTATAGCCCGGCTTATCAGGGAAGCGGTGGCCGGGGCCAAATTGCCTTCCAGAGTGGTGACTGCGGTACCGGGGTCGGAGGTTTTGCTGCGGCCGTTACTGTTGCCGGCAATGCCGGATGAGGAATTGGAGGAAGCGGTCAGGCATGAGGCCGAAGCCTGGTTGTCGGGTTTTCAAGGGGATAAAATTATTAGTTTTATCAAGACGGCTAATTTAGTTAATGACGGTGTAAATATGCAGGAATTGCTGGTAGTGGCGGCCCGGCGAGACGGTGTTGACAAGTTGACCGGCCTTATGGGAGAAGCCGGTCTGGAAACGGTGGCCATGGATGTGCAACCCCTTGCCTTAGCCCGTTGCGCCCTGCTTGCCGGTAGGGATTATTGGGGGCAGAGAGGACGGGTAGAGACTTTTGCTGTGGTTAAGACAGGTATTGCCACCACCTTGGTAACTGTTATCCATCATGATACCGTCCGGTTTGCCAGGGTAATTCCTTACGGTAGTTTGGCGGCCCGGAAAGTGGTAGTCGAAGTTGGCCGTTCTTTGGACTTTTGCATGGCCGAGTTGGGTTTGGAGGTGGCCAGGGTTTATTTGGCTGGAAGCGGTGCTAATCCTAAAGGGCTGGGCCAAGTGATGGTCAGGGAACTGGATGTGGAGATAGTAGATTTTAATCCCCTAAAGCTGTTGGCAGCGGGAACCAGCCTGCCGGAAGAGAAGGGTTCAGCCATGGCAGTAGCCATGGGCCTGGCTTTAAAAGAGGTGAATTAAATGGAAATCAACTTACTGACTCCCCATAATGTTGTCAGGGGAACATCAAACCGGCTTCTTAGTGTCCTCAAGACCTTCTGTGGTTTGTTTATGGCCGCTTGTCTGGTCTGGTATGGGGTGTATTTTTACCTCGATTACCGGGGCCGCACCCAACTGGCGGCTACCCAGGGGGATATTAACCGGCTTCAGCAGGTAGGCGGAGGTCTCAGAAACCAAGGGGCCTTGCGGCAAGCCTATATTGATAAAGAGAACCTCATCAGGGCCGTTGAAGGGGAAAAACCTGTTTATACAGGTTTTCTCGAAGAAATGATCAATCTTCTGCCGTCGGGTATCCAAATCATTAATCTGGAGGTAAAATCCACCGGAGTAAACCAGGTTGAAGTCAACATTCACGGGGAGGCTCCCAGCCACGTGGCAGTGGCCCAGTTCGGGCGGATTCTGGAAGAGGCTAAAACCTTTAAGGATGCAGTGATAATGGTGAATAGGCAGGATGAGGGTCGAAAAAGGGTTTCCTTTGCCCTCAGAATAAATCCTGTCAAAGGAAGTGGACAAAAGTGAATAGATTAACGGAAAGGGAACAGGTTTTGATTATTATTGCCTTGCTCCTGGGCTTTGCTTATATATTTACAAACTACTTTTGGCAACCTTTATCGGTACGCTATACCCAAACCAAGGCTGACCTTGCCGCCAAGAGGGCGGAACTGGAATGGCTGAAAAAAGGCGCCCAAGGGGAAACTAAAGAAAAGAATGCCAAGCTAATGAGAACTTATGAGGAAATGGCGAAAAGGGTTCCGGATAGCCCCCGAACTGCAGAGTTACTCTATCTGTTAGAGGAAAAAGCAGCCCTGGAGGGGATTACCCTATTGAATATGCAGTTAATGGGTGAACCTCAGGTCAATAACCAGGCGGTGGTTATGCCGGTGGTGGTAGAAACTACAGGTAGTAATAAGGCTACCCTCAAATTTTTAAGCCAACTGGAGTCCTTTCCCAGGTTAATTACGGTACCGGGCTTTACCTGGCAATATACAGGAGATAAACTGGCCGGGAGGTTTCAACTTGCGGTATATTCATGGCCCGCTGATTCAGTAAAGGTAAAGTAGGGGTGCTCATGGTTAGAATGTTGTTAAAGGACCGCAAGGGTTTTACGTTGGTAGAGGTTTTGGTGGTAATGGTCATCATCGGTATTCTGGTTGCCTTGGCGGCGCCGGCCTTCGCACCCATGGAGCAGTCCATTGGGTTAAAAACCACGGCCCGGGAATTAGTTGCCCAACTCCGTTATGCCCAGCAGAAAGCCATCAGTGAGGGGGTTAACCATTCGGTTTACGTGTATGCGGGTCCGGTGCCTAACAAAGTTGCATTGTGGCGGGGAGGGAGCTTGGTAGAGGAGAAGACCATGGCTGGAGGAATCAGGGCTTCGAAAAAAACAGATCCCTCTGCACGAGAAATTAAGACCACGTTCACCCCTACCGGTAACCCTGCAGTGGGTTCGGGTGAGGGCGCTAAAACTATTGAGCTAACCAATAAGCAAGGCCGTAAAACCGAGGTTATTATTTCCCCATCCGGTCGAGTTAGAATAGGGGCAGATTGACAAAGTTGCCAAACCAAGCGATAATAGTTAATAACACTATTGATGGTTTGTTACGTCGTTCTTCCGGCATTAGGAAAACCTGGGCTAGCATGAGTGCTAGCCTAACCTTTATTTATGAGGTGGTTAAATGTTACGTTTCTTGTCAGGCGGCGAGTCTCACGGCCAGGCTCTTACCGCCATAATTGAGGGTATGGTTTCCGGCCTGCCCCTCACCGCAGAATATATTAATTCTCAACTAGCCAGGCGTCAGGGTGGCTATGGCCGCGGGGGCCGGATGGCCATTGAGAAGGACCAGGTGGATTTTCTCACCGGCGTACGTAATGGCTTAACCTTGGGCAGTCCCATCACCTTAATAGTTCGAAATAAGGACTGGGCTAATTGGGAAGAAGTCATGTCCCCCCATCCGGGAGCCAAAATCCATGAGCGCATGGTGACCAAGCCCCGCCCAGGTCATGCCGATTTGTCTGGGGCCATTAAGTACCATCATGACGATGTGCGCAACATCTTGGAACGCTCCAGCGCCAGGGAAACGGCTGTCCGAGTTGCTGTGGGCACGGTGGGCCGACGGTTGCTGGAGGAATTGGGGATTAAGGTATTCGGTCATGTGGTCAATATCGGCGGAGTAGTTGCCGACGTCAGTCGGCTTTCTATAGAGGAAATTGGTCAAAAGGCAACCGGTTCTCAGGTCTACTGTGCCGATGAAAAGGCGGAGGCCGGGATGATTCGGGCCATTGACGAAGCTAAACAAGCCGGGGATAGCCTGGGCGGGGTTTTCGAGGTGTTGGTCACCGGCCTGCCGGTAGGCTTGGGCAGTCATGTCCACTGGGATCGGAAGCTGGATGGCCGCTTGGCTCAGGGGCTGATGAGCATACAGGCAATCAAGGGCGTGGAAGTGGGAATTGGCTTCCAAGTGGCTAATCTAAAGGGCTCCCAGGTTCATGATGAGATTTACTATAGCCGGGAAGCGGGTTTTTATCGTTCCACCAACAGGGCCGGTGGTCTGGAAGGGGGCATGACCAACAGCCAGCCCCTGGTTATCAGGGCCGCCATGAAGCCCATCCCCACTCTATACACACCCCTGCAAAGTGTGGACTTGGCCACCAAAGAACCTTTTGCGGCTTCAGTGGAGCGGTCAGATATATGTGCCGTTCCTGCGGCCAGCGTAGTAGGGGAAGCGGTGGTGGCTTATGAACTGGCTGCGGCGGTCTTGGAGAAGTTTGGCGGGGACAACCTGGCCGAATTACAGGAAAATTACCGGGCTTATCAGTCCTATGTGAAGCAGGTGTAAAGTTTGAACATCGTGTTAATCGGATTTATGGGTACGGGCAAGACCTCTGTAGCTAAACGGGTGGCTAAAGAATTGGACTTTAAATATGTAGATACCGATGAAGAAGTAGAACGGGTAGTAGGGATGTCGGTACCGGAAATTTTCCAAAATTTTGGAGAAACCCGTTTTCGCTCGGAAGAAGCCGCCGCTGTTAAAAGGTTGGCTACCGAGGACAACCAGGTAATTGCCACCGGCGGTGGGGTGGTTTTAAACCCCGAAAACCTTGTTGCCCTTAAGGCAAATGGCCTGGTAATATCCCTCACCGCTACCCCCGAAGTAATATTAGAGCGGGTCAGCCGTCGCAACAATAGGCCGCTGCTGAAAGTAGAAAATCCTCTGGGGAAAATAAAGGAACTATTGACTCAAAGGGATTCGTTATATAAAGAGGCCCATGTGGTCATCGATACCACAAACCGGACATTGCCTGATTTAACCCAGGAAGTGGTCGGGGTTTATCGGGGTTATGTAGCTCGATTGGAGCCTGAAAAGTTATGGAACAAATACCCCTAACCTCCCCAACAGAAAGTAAGCTACCCCTAACCTCCCCACCATGAAAAGGGAGCGACCTACTACAAAAACAGGAGATACAACCATGCAAACCGTACAAGTTAACTTAGGTGAAAACAGCTATCCCATCTTGTTAGGTGAACATATTCTGTCTCAATTAGGCGTAAATTTAAAAAGGCTGGTTGAGGAGGGGATAATCGGAGGTAAAGTCCTGCTGGTTACTAATCCTACTGTTAATAAGCTATTCGGTCAACCGGTGATTCAGGGCCTCCAAGAGTCCGGCTTTACCGTAACCACGGTGGAAATTCCCGACGGTGAGGAGTACAAGACCCAGGAGACGGCGGCTTTGGTTTATGATGTAGCCTTTGATGCCCAATTGGATCGTAGGTCGGTGGTAGTGGCCATGGGGGGCGGTGTGGTTGGCGACCTGGCAGGATTTGTGGCCGCTACCTATATGCGGGGGGTTAATCTGGTGCAGGTACCTACCACCCTGTTGGCCCAGGTGGACTCAAGTGTCGGCGGCAAAGTGGCGGTCAACCACCCTAAGGGCAAGAACATCATCGGTGCCTTCTACCAGCCTAAATTGGTTTTTATCGATATCGCCACTCTGCAGAGCTTACCCCAGCGGGAGATTCAGACAGGGCTGGCCGAAGTGATTAAGTACGGAGTTATCTGGGATCAAGAGTTTTTTCAATACCTAGTGGACAACACCGAAGCCATCAAGTCTCTGTCCACCCAACAGTTGCTCCATCTGGTACAAACTTCTTGTGCCATTAAAGCCAGGGTTGTAGAAATGGATGAAAAAGAAGCCAATCTGCGCGCTATTCTAAACTTTGGCCATACCTTTGGTCATGCTTTGGAAGCTCTCACTAACTACAAAGTTTATCGCCACGGTGAGGCAGTGGCCATCGGGATGGTTTCTGCCAGCCGGGTAGCTGTGGCTATGGGCCTCATGAAACCTTCAGCTAGGGATGCTATCGAAGGCTTACTTAAAACCTTTGGCTTGCCTACTTCTTTTCGGGATTTACAGGTTGAAGATATTATGGAAAAAATGCTCTATGATAAAAAAGCCCAAGCCGGCCGGGTCAACTTCATTATCCCTGAAGCCATCGGTCAGGTACGAATAACCTCTGAGGTTCCCCCGGAAATAATCCGCCAAGTGCTGAAGGAACAATGCTTACGGAATGGCATTAAGGGTCAGTCGCCAGCTATCAGTTGTAAATAACAGTTGTAAATAATAGTCGTCAGCTGTCAGTCGTCAGCATTTTAGTGACATTTTGGGGTAAACTATAAATTGTCGGACGGTATATTTTTAAATACGTTAGGGTTCAGTCTTTAGCTGAAGACTGACGACTGAAGACTGAAAACGGAGGTGCATTCCTTGTTAACCAAAGGCGATCTTCAAGAAATTCTTGACCTGGCCCTGCAAAGGGGGGGGGATTTCTCCGATATTTATATTGAAAACAAAAAAACTACAGGAATTGCCTGCGAAGCAGATAAAGTTGAACGGCTCAATACCGGTATCGATATAGGAGCCGGAATTCGGGTTATTTCCGGGGAAACTACCGCCTATGCCTATACCAATGATGTAACCAAAGAAGGGTTGACTGAAGCGGCCCGGGTGGTGAGTCATGCGGCTCAGGGGCAGAAACAGAACTTTGTGATTAACCTGTGCCAGATTAAAGCTACCGTAGACTTCGAAGTTAAAGAGCGGCCTGATGAGGTACATATTGACCAAAAGGTGGATGTGGTTCTGCGGGCTAACCAGACGGTTCGTAATTTTGATAACCGTATCAAACAGGTATCGGTAGGCTTCGGCGACATTGTTCAGGATGTGATTATTGCCAATAGTGAAGGGGTTTACGTAGAAGACCAAAGGATTCGCAACCGTTTTATGGTCAATGCCGTAGCGGCGGAAGGGCCGGTGATTCAGACCGGCTATAACGCTATAGGTGGTTTTGCGGGGTTTGAGATCTTTGAAGAATTTACCCCCGAGGCGGTGGCCGGGGAAGCGGCCCGGCGGGCTATTCTAATGTTGGAGGCCAAGCCGGCCCCTGCCGGAAAGATGGAAGTGGTCATGGCCGGTGAAGCCGGGGGTACCATGGTTCATGAGGCTTGCGGCCATGGCCTGGAGGCTGACCTGGCTCAGAAGAATCTTTCGGTTTATTCCGGCAAGAAAGGGCAAAAAGTGGCTTCCGAATTGATCACCGTCATCGACGATTCCACCATTGCCAACAAATACGGCTCCTACTCTTTTGATGACGAAGGGGTAACCAGCCGCAAATGTCTGTTAATTAAGGACGGCGAACTCACCGATTATCTGTACGACCGGCTTTCGGCCCGGAAGGAAGGGCGGGAATCCAACGGTCACGGGCGCCGGGAGTCATACCAGCATAAACCCATTCCCCGCATGGGTAACACTTATATCGCCTCAGGGAAAGAAGACCCGGAGGCTATCATCAAATCAG
>JAJZSN010000130.1 GCA_021849745.1 Bacillota bacterium
GAAGTTTTGCAAATTGTGGACCGGGTGGGCAAAGATTTGGGCTTTACCATCGGCACCTGCGGTAAAGACGGCCAGGGGGTACCGGTCAGTGATGCCCAACCGACTATGCACATCCCTGAAATCATCGTCGGCGGCACCGCCCACGGGGACGAAAATAGTCCGGCTATTAAAAAGATACGGAGGATATGAGGAAGGAGGTTATTTACCTCCTTTTTTTATATTGAAAAAGTCAGAATTGTACTAAAAAAATCATCTTTTAAAGGAAAATGTATATTTTTGTCGAAATGAAACTAGTGCAATGGCTTAAATTACCAAGGAGAGTTCAGATGCGTAAAATACTTTTGAAAAGTGCTAAGACAGGTATGGTTCTAGGAAAAACAATTTACTCTGCTTCCGGTAATGCTTTGCTTGCTGTCGGGGTGGCTTTGACCCCTATGTTCATTAACCGCTTAAATGAATTAGGGGTTCCGGCCGTATATGTAAGGGATGGACTTTGTGATGATATTGAGATTCCGGAAATAATTTCAGAACTTACCCGTGTAGACGCTCAAAAGGCGGTAAAAGATGTTTTTGAGCAATGTATAAGGAGTGATAAAGTCAATTTCAATATAGTCAGGAACATAGCCAACAATCTCGCCGATGAAGCCTTAAGTAACAGAGAACAACCGATAAACCTTACCGATATCAGAACCTATGATGATTATAATTACGGGCATAGTGTCAATGGCGCTCTTCTTGCTATCATGACGGGGATAGCGTTAGGTTATAACCAACTTCAATTAAGGGATTTGGCTGTAGGGGTATTGCTTCATGACATCGGCAAAGTTTTTATCAATAAAGAGCTATTGAATAAACCCGGTAAACTAACCACAAAGGAATTTGAAGAAGTAAAAAAACACAGCGCCAAAGGTTTTGAGATATTAAAAACCCATGAAGAAATTAATCTTTTAACTGCTCATGTGGCTTTTCAACATCATGAGAAATATGACGGTTCAGGTTATCCCAGGGGACTTAAGGGTAAAGACATCCACGAATATGCCAGAATTGCCGCCTTGGCCGATGTCTATGACGCCCTAACAACTGAAAGGGTCTATAGAAAAGCCTACACCCCATTTCAGGCGACTCAGGTTTTAATTGATTGTTCAAATTCCCACTTTGACCCGACGCTATTAAAAGCCTTTATCCAAAACATAGCCGTTTACCCGGTGGGAAGTATTGTGACATTGACATCCGGTGAGATTGGGGTAGTAATAAAGACCAGGCGGGAGAAAACAAAACGGCCGTTGGTGCGAATACTTACAGATAAAAATAAAAAAAGAGTTTCGTCTATGGAGGAAGTCGATTTAACTGAAAAAACCGAATTGCAAGTTATTAAGCTATTAAGTGAAGATGATGGTAATATACCCCTTATACCACGGACGTGAATTATTGATTGCTTAATTGACAAACCTATTGGAATACTGTATATTTTTTCTATATACCTTCGATATTTTTCATAAACCGCAGTGAATCTGCGGTTTTTTTAAAAAAAATTTTTTAGTGGAGTGGTAGCTTTGGACCAGAGGATAGTTAAAATAGTCTACCTGCTAATGGCAGCAGCCTTGTTATATTTCACTTTACCATACTTGATGCCTTTTGTTCTGGCCCTGGTTTTGGCTATAATTATGGAACCGATGGTGCGACAGATTGAAAAACAGTTTAAGATTCGGCGGGTAACAGCGGTAAGTATAAGTTTTATTTTTTTCCTATTGGTAATTTTTTTTACCGCTTTTCTTGGTTCTACAAAAATTACCGGGGAATTGATGGCCTTAACCAAACAGCTGCCTGATTTCATTAACCAGTTTGGTGGGGAATTGCAGAAAAGTTTCGCCAGGGCGCAGCTTTGGTACAAAGATATACCCCCTGAAGCAGAGCAAAGCCTGGATCTTGCTATCCAGGATGCTGTTGATTTCGGAAACCAATTAATCAAACAGTTTGGTACCGCTCTCCTGGTAGGACTGCAAAATATCCCCAATTTACTCATTGTTTTTATTGTTACTTTGGTGAGTTTTTATTTGATAAGCTTAGGGCTTTATGACCTTAGGGACAAATTTCTTGATCTTTTTACAGAAAAAGCAAAGGGTAAAGTGCAGATTATTTTAACCGATGTCAATAAGGCTATAGTGGGTTTTGTTAGGGCACAGCTTATCGTCAGTTTTCTAACATATTTATTCGTGGTAGCGGGTCTTTTGGTTTTAGGGATTAATTACGCACTAGGGATAGGTTTGGTCATTATTATAGTTGATATCTTGCCCATTTTAGGGACAGGGGCCGTAATTGTACCCTGGGCGGTTTATCTTTTTTTAATTGGCGAAACTTTTGTACCTATAGGGCTGCTTGTCCTATGGGCGCTGATTATCGTTTTTAGGCGAGTCATTGAGCCTAGAATATTTGGTCAGCATATCGGGTTAAGCGCCCTAGCTACCGTTGCAAGTATGTATTTGGGTTTCAAAATTATCGGCTTGGTGGGTCTTTTCATCGGGCCGACTCTGGTGATAATCTTTAATGCCATGAGAAAAGCAGGGTTATTTCAACAGAAGATTGATTTCTAGAGGTTCGATTTTTTCGGGCCTCTTTTATTTTTTTGCTTTAGTGGGATACTAAGAATAGGTTAAATAGATACGGAGGGCGAAAAGATGCTGGAACAAAATGTTCAGATAAATATTGAACCGGGCCTCCATGCCCGTCCTGCGGCTCTCTTTGTTCGGGTTGCCAGCAAATTTGAGGCCAAGGTTACGGTGCGTAAAGGAGAGAAGGAGGTAGACGGAAAAAGCCTCATGGGATTATTGACCCTAGCTGCAAAAAAGGGAGAATGGCTAAAAATCAAGGGTGAGGGCCGGGATGAGGAAGGAGCTGTCGATAGTCTAACTAATTTGGTCGAGACAGATTTTCAGGAATAAAGGGTCTTACCCCATGGAGCCGTAATGTCGGCACTTTGAATTAACAGGTTAGGCCTTTCTGACATAACTTAAAGGTGAACATAACTTTAAGTTTACGGAGGGGATTTAATGAAGGTTAAAGAAGAGTTTAGTGGTTCAAGGGAACAGTTGTTACAAAGGCTGTTTACCATGGTTAGTTCTAAAAAGCTAACGGTGGCCGGGAAAGAAATTCCCTGGCCGGAGGCGGCCCGGGTTCGGGTAGAATATGATGACGGGAGCGGAACCAAAGCTGTTACGGTTTCTATTGAGTGGATTTAATAAAGATAGTGGTGTCCTTTACTTAAGGACACCTTTTTTCGTATTGGTACATATGTTGAAGAAAGGAGGCCGGGGAGGTGTCGCCGATGAAAATTGGGGATATTGTCACTACCAAACAATATGGACCATCTGTTCATTTTTGCGTACTAGGGTATTTAATTGATGAAAATTCGGGGGAAAAGATTGCTGTAATTGCCCTGGTTGAACAGTCTCTGATTCGTACTGCTTCTCAAAAAGATTTGGTTCTTGTTTCCCTGGCCCATCTCTTTGCCAAGAATGATGAACTCAATGTATTGCATTAGGCGCACCAAGAGGTGCGCTTTAGTAATTATTATATGTTTTGTAGGGTTGGGATAAGTGCAAATTAAGGGTAAAAAAGGGTTTTCCAACGGCAACGGAGAATAGAAGTCAAGCACAACCTGTATTAAAATAAACTTCTAACATAATACTATACTAATGGATCCGAAAGGAGTTGTTTGGAGTTGAACCAAGGGGATTTCCGAAAAATAGCCCAGTCGGTGGTGGAAAAGGGACAACAGCTGGGGGCGGCCATGGTGGAGGCGTTTCTCCTCAATTCCAAGGAATTGAGTATCGAAGTAGCCAAGGCCTCGGTGGAGACCATGAAACTGGCGGAAGAAAGGGGACTGGGGGTAAGGGTAGTGGTCAACGGTCAGATGGGGTTTGCTTATAGCTCTGACTTGAGTTCCCAGGCAGTTGAGGAGACCGTCCGTCAGGCTCTGGCCAACAGTGACAAAACCACCAGGGATGAACATAATCTCTTACCTCCGAAGATAGATCAATACCCTCAAATGGATATCTTTGACCCCGGAATTAGGCAGGCCAGTGTGGAGGAGAAAATTGAATTGGCCAAGACCATTGAAGCTACGGCCAGGGCCGCCGACCCCCGGATCAAAATCACCGAAACATCTGCTTATACAGATGCCGAGTACGAGGTGACCATTGCTAACTCCAATGGCCTGTTGAGCAGTTATCAAGGGGCTTATTGCGGTGCCTATGCTTTCTTGGTGGCCGAGGAGAACGGGGATAACCAGACGGGTTTTGCCCTGCAGTATGATTTGAAATACAAAAACCTTGACCCGGTGAAGATAGGTCGGGAAGCAGCAGAAAAAGCGGTGAGAATGTTGGGGGCCAAGGGTATGGGCACCAGGAAGGCGGCGGTGGTTCTGGACCCGCGGATTGCCACCGGTTTCCTGGGGGTTATGGCCCCGGCTCTCACGGCTGAAGCGGTCCAGAAGGGCAGATCCCTCTTTGGCGGGAAAGTGGGCCAACGGGTGGCTGGGGATAAGATTACTGTCATTGATGACGGTACCTTGGCCGGGGCCGTGATGTCCGCCCCCTTTGACGGGGAAGGGGTGCCCACTTCCCGGACGGTGCTTATTGACGGCGGAGAGTTGCAGGGGTATTTGTATAACACTTACACCGCTGCCAAAGATGGGGTGAAATCCACCGGTAACGGCACCCGAGGTTCTTTTAAAAGTACTCCGGAGATAGGGGTGACCAACCTGTACATCCAGCCGGGGAACCTGGCCCCTGATGAGCTGATTAAAGAGATAACCGATGGATTATATATTACTGAGGTTATGGGAATGCACACCGCCAACCCCATTTCCGGCGATTTCTCGGTGGGGGCAGCGGGAATTCTTATTGAGAACGGTCAGTTGACCAAACCTGTGCGGGGGATAGCCATCGCCGGAAATATTCTGGAATTGCTGTCCGCTGTGGACGGAGTGGGTAATGACCTCCGTTTGATGGGCAGTAAAGGTGCCCCTACTTTGAGAATCGCCCAAATGACCATCAGCGGCAGTTAAGTTTTTACTGGTCAAACCAAGTAAATTGTGGTAAAATATCAAATTGAGATATTATATAACAGGCGGTGGTTTTTTGGCCAGAGCGTTGGTTGTCCACGGTCCTAATCTAAATATGCTGGGTATCCGCGAACCCCAGGTTTACGGGTCAACTACCTTAGCTGCCATCAACGACCGGTTAACGGCTTTGGGCCAGGAACTGGGGTTGGAGGTGGAGTGTTTTCAATCCAACCATGAAGGGGTTTTGGTGGATAAAATCCAAGAAGCCTATGACCGGTTTCAAGTAATTGTTATTAATCCGGGGGCTTTGACCCATTACAGTATTGCCCTAAGAGATGCCGTCAGTTCTGTGGGATTGCCCGTAATTGAAGTACATTTATCCAACATTCACGCCCGGGAGGAGTTCCGCCACAAGTCGGTGCTGGCTCCTGTAGCGGTGGGACAAATCACTGGTTTTGGTCCGGAGAGTTACTTGCTGGCTTTGCGGGCGGCAGCCAAGCTGGTTAAGGGATAGGAGGCAAGATGCCGGATGGAGCATCGTATCCGCCGTTTACGTCAGGAGATGACAGCAGGGGATGTTGACGGGATTTTGGTTCTCCAGCCTGAAAATAGGGTATATTTGAGCGGTTTTACCGGTTCGGCTGGGATTTTGCTGGTAACCGGCCGGGAAGCTATGCTCATCACTGATTTTCGCTATCGGGAGCAGGCGGCCCAACAGGCTTCTGATTTTACCGTTTTGGAACATAGTGGATCAATCACGGATAAGCTCCGTGAGGTTATTGGACAGGTCGGGCTGAAGAAGGTTGGTTTTGAGAAGGATTTCGTCACTGTGGCTCAACACCAGGAATGGCAGGAGAAATTGACTGATATCCGGCTTATCCCCATCCAGGGGTTGCTGGAAAAGCTGCGGATGATTAAGGATGAACAGGAGTTGTCTTTAATCCGTAAAGCGGTGGCCCTGGCCGACCAGGCTTTTGAACATATAATCGACTACCTTAAGCCGGGGGTTAGCGAACTGGAGGCGGCCCTGGAATTGGAGTTTTACCTGCGCCGTAATGGGGCTGAAGGGGTGTCTTTTGATATTATCGTGGCCTCAGGTCCCCGGGGTTCTTTGCCCCACGCTACTCCCACCCAGCGGGTGATGGAGTACGGGGATATGGTGACCATGGATTTTGGCGCCATTTATAGCGGTTATTGCTCCGACTTAACCAGGACGGTGTTCCTGGGAGAGGCGAGGCCTAAGGAAAAGGAGATTTATGGTATTGTGCTGGAAGCACAGGAGGCGGCATTAGCCGCTATTGCTCCGGGCAAACCGGCCAA
>JAJZSN010000031.1:0-1045 GCA_021849745.1 Bacillota bacterium
CGATCTGTCAGTCCGCGGATTTCTCCACCGCTTTGCTTCCAGATTACCCCGGCTCCAAGGAAGCCAATGCCGGAAACAATTTGGGCCGCCAACCGTAAAGGATCCATATTCCTGGTAGGAATAAATTCACTAAGCCCATAAGCGGAAAGGATGGTCAGGGAAGCAGAAGCTATACAAACCAAAGCATGGGTTCTGATTCCTGCAGGTTTTTTGGCTTTGGTTCTTTCGTAACCAATTATAGCGCCGGCAATCATGGCAACCACTAAGCGTAGGGTCAGATCGCCATATCCTATAGACATGTAAGGCACTTGGTTCACCTCCGGTAATTTATAAACACAATTTTATTTCATTCGACAAAAGTACGTAATTCCCTTCAAAGGATAATTGTTCGGGAAAGTGTTGACTTTTTTTCTAACCTTGTGATAATATTATTTTATTATCGTATCCTAAAAATGTATATTGAAGATAATACTCTTATCAAGAGCGGTGGAGGGACTGGCCCGATGATACCCGGCAACCATCTCTATTCAGTCGTCAGTCGTCAGTCGTCAGTCGTCAGCTTACAGTTGATGCTGGCGGGACGGGTTACTGGGAGAGAAAGGTGCTAATTCCTGCAGAACCAAGTGGGTTCTGGTAGATGAGAGGAGAGTGATATTATACCCTCTTCTCATGTGAAGAGGGTTTTCTGTTATTTATATAACATCATTTAAGGAGGAATTACTTAATGACAACAAAGAAGCAAGGTTTTGACACAATTGCTTTACATGGGGGGCAGCAGCCTGACCCTACCACCGGTTCACGGGCGGTGCCCATTTATCAAACCACTTCATATGTTTTTAAAGACAGTGATCATGCCGCCAATTTATTTGCCTTGAAAGAATTCGGGAACATCTATACCCGGATTATGAACCCTACTCAGGATGTTTTTGAACAGAGAATAGCCGCTTTAGAACCTGCATTCCCGGAAATTATAACATGTTCAACTGAGTATAGTGCTTTAAACCCGCATCGTTACTGGATTTTAGGTAATTTATAAGTTGACTTT
>JAJZSN010000031.1:1055-30867 GCA_021849745.1 Bacillota bacterium
CGACATCACATTAGTGAAATTACTACGAAGCAACAACGTATCTATAAGTGTTTCGGTGTTAATCCGCCCAACATGTTATAATTCAACGGGAATTTAGGTTAGAAGGTGGGGCGGCGGCCCTGGCGGTATCTTCCGGGCAAGCTGCCATAACTTATGCCATAATTAATATTGCCGGTGTAGGGGACGAAATTGTAACTTCCAGCAGTTTATATGGCGGTACCTATAATTTATTCTCCACCACCCTACCTAAACTGGGGATTAACTTCCGGTTTGTGGATTCGTCAGATCCTAATAATTTCAAAGCAGCAGTTAGTGACAAGACCAAAGCCTTTTTTGTGGAAACCATTGGTAACCCCAGAATTGATGTGGCTGACTTGGAAGCTATCGCTAAGATTGCCCATGAAGCGGGAGTACCTCTAATTGTTGATAACACCTTTGCTACTCCTTATCTATGCCGTCCTATTGAATTCGGGGCCGATATCGTGGTCCATTCAGCTACCAAGTTCATCGGTGGTCATGGTACTTCCATCGGCGGTATAATCGTAGATTCCGGCAAGTTTGACTGGACCAACGGGAAGTTCCCCGGTCTCACCGAACCGGATCCCAGTTACCATGGGGTTAAGTACGTGGAAGCTGTAGGCCCTATAGCCTATATCATCAAAGCCAGGGTTCAGTTATTAAGAGACTTAGGTTCTTGCATCAGTCCCTTCAATTCTTTCCTTTTCCTCCAAGGGATTGAAACCCTGTCCCTGCGGATGGAACGTCATAGTTCTAATACCCTGAAAGTGGCCCAGTACCTCAAAAACCACCCCAATGTTTCTTGGGTCAACTATCCCGGTTTACCGGGAAATGACCAGTACGAGAAGGCTCAAAAATACTTGGCGAAAGGGCAGGGGTCTATCCTGACCTTCGGAATCAAGGGTGGGGTAGAAGAAGGCAAGAAATTCATTAATGCCCTTAAAATCTTCTCCCATTTGGCCAATGTAGGGGATGCCAAGTCTTTGGTTATTCATCCGGCCAGTACAACTCATCAGCAATTGACTCCCGAACAGCAGGTAAGTTCCGGTGTGTTACCGGAAATGGTCCGCTTGTCTGTAGGCATCGAGGATATTGATGATATTATTGCCGACCTGGAGCAAGCTCTGGCTGCCAGCCAGCAGTAATCTGAAAACAAAGGAGTTTTCCCAATGGCGGTTCAGAATTCTTTGAGTACCAAACCAATAGTAAATGATAAATCAATAACTCAGGTCTTCACCTTCGGTCATCCACCCAACCAGTTTATCCTCACCAGTGGGGAAAGGTTAGGTCCTATTGACGTGGCTTATGAGACCTATGGCCAACTTAATGGGTCTGGTGATAATGCCATTCTGATCTGTCATGCTTTAACCGGCAGCGCTCATGCTGCCGGTGGTTATTCAGAGACTTTCAAATCCGAGGGCTGGTGGGATTCCCTTATCGGCCCCGGTAAACCCTTTGATACGAACCGCTATTTTATAGTCTGTTCCAATATTCTAGGTGGTTGTTATGGCACTACCGGACCGGCATCTATTAACCCAGCCATAGGGCAGCCTTATGGTATGAGCTTCCCCGTGGTAACTGTTAGGGACATGGTACGGGTTCAACGTCAGTTGTTGCGCTATCTTGGTGTTAAGCGTCTGGTAACTGTAGCCGGAGGCTCCATGGGCGGTATGCAGGCCATTGAATGGGCGGTAACTTACCCTGACTTCATGGATGGGGTTATCTGTCTGGCGGCAGCCGGAAGGCTATATCCCCAAGCTATCGCTTTTAATGAAGTGGGAAGGCGAGCCATCATGCTGGATCCTAAGTGGAACTGTGGGAATTATTATCCCGGACAGGGGCCGGTGGATGGGCTGGCCCTGGCGCGGATGATTGGCACCATTACCTACAAAAGTGATGAATCTATGAATAAACGGTTTGGCCGCAAGCTTTGTTCAGACGATGAGGAATGTCTTTTCAAATTTGACGAGAAATTTCAGGTTGAGGATTATCTCCATTATCATGGAGGGGCCTTAGTCAAAAGGTTTGATGCCAACAGCTATCTTTATCTGACAAAAGCCATGGATCTTCATGATATCAGCTTAGGTTATAATTCTTACGAAGAAGCCCTCAGTTCTATTAAGGCCAGTATGTTGGTGGTGGGCATCAGTTCAGATATCCTTTTCCCAACTTACCAACAAAAAGAAATTGTTGATATCATGCAAAAACATAACCTCGAAGCTCACTATTACGAAATCGATTCCCCCCACGGCCACGACGGTTTCCTGATAGAATTTGACAAAATTAAACCCTTCGTCGATGTTTTCCTCAGAAACCTTTAATAAATAAACCAGAGCTATTTTTTAGAGCTGATAGCTAACAGCTGACAGCTGACAACGGGATGCGGTGAAAGAATGAAACTTGGTATTGATATCGATGGAGTGCTGGCTGATGTCTTAACCACTTGGTTGGAGCATTTGAACCGGCACTTTGAACAAAATAAGGTTAAAGAAGATATAATACATTATCAGTTTGAAAAAGTCTTCGGTGTATCTTGGGAAGAGATGGATAGGTTTTTCCGCAACAACCAGGAAAATCTTTTGACCAACCTCAGTCCTGTTGAAAAAGCCCAAGAAACAATGGAAGAACTGATCAAAGAGCATAATGTTTTTTTAATTGCGGCCAGACCGGAGGAGTATCGTTCCATTACCGAAAAATGGCTCACCGAACATTCTATCCCCTATCATGAACTAATCATGACGGATTTTTCGGATAAAAGCGATTATTGTTTGAATCGAGGAGTAGAAGTGTTTGTTGAGGATTCACTGGAAAATGCCTTGGCCATTCATGCTTGCGGTATACCGGTATTGCTTTTTGATGCACCTTATAATAGAGACCCCCTCCCCAAAGGTATCTTTCGTCAACATAATTGGCGGGAAATTGCTCGTACTGTGCAGGAATTAAATCAGGGGAACGACAAATTATTCAAGGAGAGATAAGCAGGAAAATAAAGGAAACGGTAGAATAGCTTATTTATGGAATAATTTATTGGGGGGATGGTTATGGAATATCTTTATTCAGGTGTAGTTATCTTCTCGTTAGGATTACTGGTTTCAATTTACTTGATTAACAGAAAACATAGGGTCGCTTTCGAACAGGAGAAAACATTACGCTTTACCGAGGAAGAAAGGTTGGAAAGGGAACGGATTAAGTTTGAAAGGCAGGAAAAGAGAAAGTTAGAACTGGTTCAGGTTGAAAAGGAAAAAACTAAACGAAAAGTACGGGAAGAATTAACCCCTATCTTAGAAAATTTCATTAGACAAAATCTTAATTCGGTTATTTATCAAAACATTGATTTGGTTAAGGGGATTCTCTTGGGGCGGCCCATGACTGTGAAGGAACTGCTTCAGCATAATGTTAACCGTAAGTTTGAGGATGGTAGCAAATATCGGGTTGGTTTAGTTAAAAAAGTAGGACAACAGGAATTAAGCATGAGTCCCGATACCATCATTGGACTGCAGTTCTATTTCGAAGAATTTATGGAACTATTAGCGGTATTAAAAACCAAAGGCATCGAGATGGACAAATCTCATCTCCATGACCTTTTAATGGAAGAACATGATAAATTCCTCAGTCAGTATAAGGCCAAGACCAGTTAGGTCCTGGCTTTTTTAAATGGACAAATTAGGTATTGAAATTTTTGCCCATTTATGGTTTAATTAATTCGTTGCAAATTTTTCAAGGGGGAGTGATTAGGGTTGGCCAATAAGCTAAGTCAAGATTGTACACCGATTTTTAATGGACTAAAAAAGTATATTGCCGATGGTACAATTCCTTTTCACGTTCCAGGTCACAAACAGGGCCGCGGTTTGCATGAATTTAGGGATTTCGTCGGTGAACAGGTGATGGCTATTGACTTGACTTGCTTTGCCGGTACTGATAATATCTGCAACCCATTGGACGTGATTAAAGAAGCCCAGGAGTTAACTGCCGAAGCCTATGGAGCTGATCATGCTTATTTCTTAGTTAACGGGACTACCTCAGGGATTCAAGCCATGATTATGAGTGTCTGTCAACCAGGAGACAAGCTCATTGTTCCCCGTAATGCTCATAAGTCGGCTATTGGCGGGATTATCTTAAGTGGCGCTATACCGGTTTATATCCAGCCGGAAATAGATGAAGATTTGGGTATAGCGGTTGGAGTAACTCCGGAGACTCTTCGCCGGGCGTTACATGAACATCCTGATGCTAAAGGGGTTTTTATCGTTAACCCTACTTACTACGGGTTTACCTCTAATCTTAAGGAAATCGTGAAAATTGCCCATAACTATGACATTCCGGTAATTGTGGATGAAGCCCATGGCGCCCATTTGCCTTTTCATCCCGACCTTCCTATGTCAGCTATGGCCGCCGGGGCTGATTTAAGCGCAGTGAGTACCCATAAGATGGGCGGTTCATTGACTCAAAGTTCAGTTTTGTTATTAAAAAAGGGCTTGGTTGATCCCAAGAGGGTTAAGGCGGTTCTTAACTTATCCCAGACCACTAGTCCTTCCTATATATTGCTGGCCTCTATTGATGTGGCCAGAAAACAAATGGTGCAGCAGGGCCATGCTATGTTGAGTCAAGCTCTAGAACTGGCTCATTATGCCAGAATAGGAATAAACAGCATTGATGGTTTGGCGGTAGTGGGTGATGACCAACTGGGTCAACCCGGACGTTATGGCTGGGATCCCACCAAGTTGATTGTAGATGTCCGAGGTTTAGGATTATCCGGCTTTGAGGTTGAAACTTTACTACGCCGCAAGTATAAAATCCAAGTTGAACTGGCCGATCTATATAATGTGTTATTCATTATCTCTATAGGAGACGATAGGGTTATGATAGATTATCTCATCAATTGTATGAGAGATATTGCAGCCGATCATACCCTGAAGAATGTTGTCAAACTGCCCACCTACCTTCCTGATCCCCCAGAACAGGTGGTGTCTCCCCAGGAGGCCTTCTACAGCGATACTAGATTGGTAGCCCTTGAGGACGCAGAAGGAAAAATCTGTGCCGAGATGATTATGGCTTACCCACCGGGAATACCTCTTATCTGTCCGGGTGAGGTTATTACCCAAGAGATTATCGATTATGTTCGTGTCTTGAAACATGAACACTGCCAACTCCAGGGGACAGAAGATCCCATGATGGAGAGGATTAAGGTTCTATCCAGACGCTTTGTCTTGGTCCAACCCTCCGAGACCCAAGTGGGATAGCTTGGGGGTACTACTAGAGGGTTATTCTGAAGGAGGGATGCTTAATATCCCTCCTTTATTTATTTGGGTAAAATTAATTAAGAATTTTATCTTTTTATTTCCTAAAAAGAATTATTTAATGCTTTAATGCATTAAAATAGTTGAAAAAAATCTTTGATTTGCTATAATAATACTACACATAAAGCAGGAGTTTTTTGGGACCCGTTTATATGTTCAATTTAATTAAAAAATGAGGGGAGTAAACAAAGCATGAATTCCAGCAAAAATTCAGTAGATGTTTTTATGGAGAAGGTGATAGCCAAAGATAGTCATGAAAAGGAATTTCATCAGGCAGTACACGAAGTTGTGTCATCTATAATGCCTTTTATTGAGCAAAATCCAAAGTACAAGGATGCCAAAATTCTTGAAAGAATGGTAGAACCTGAGCGCATGATCGTTTTCCGAGTACCTTGGGTAGATGATAACGGTGAAGTACTGGTTAACCGTGGATTTAGAATTCAAATGAATAGTGCTATCGGCCCATATAAAGGCGGCCTCCGTTTCCACCCTTCAGTTAACTTAGGCGTACTTAAGTTTCTTGCCTTTGAACAGGTATTTAAGAACTCTTTAACAACCCTTCCTATGGGAGGCGGTAAAGGTGGATCTGACTTTGATCCTAAAGGCAAATCAGATAATGAGGTAATGCGTTTTTGTCAATCCTTCATGAATGAATTGTATCGCCATATTGGTGCTGATACCGATGTTCCTGCCGGTGATATTGGTGTTGGTGCCAGAGAAGTGGGTTACATGTATGGACAGTATAAAAAATTGACCAACCAATTTACTGGTGTATTAACCGGTAAAGGTAGGGGATGGGGCGGCAGTCTAATTCGTCCCGAGGCCACTGGTTATGGTGTATGCTATTTCGCTTCCGAAATGCTAGCCACACGGGGGCAGTCCTTTGAAGGTAAGATAGTGGCTATATCTGGCTCTGGAAACGTTTCTCAGTATGCCGCAGAAAAAGCTATCGAATTAGGGGCTAAAGTAGTTACACTATCTGATTCAGCTGGAACAATATACGACCCAGAAGGTATCACTACTGAAAAATTAGCTTATGTCATGGAGTTAAAAAATGTTAAGCGTGGTCGGATTAAAGAATACGCCGAAAAATATAATTGTGAGTATTTTGAAGGAAAGAATCCTTGGGGAGTGAAGTGCGATATAGCTCTTCCATGTGCAACCCAAAACGAACTAGACGCTAATGATGCTAAGGAATTGATTAGCAATGGTTGCCAGTGTGTGGCCGAGGGCGCTAATATGCCTAGTACTCCTGAAGCAGTTGAGTTATTCCTTGAGCATAAGTTAATGTACGGACCAGGTAAAGCTGCTAATGCAGGCGGCGTATCTACTAGCGGTTTGGAGATGTCACAAAATAGCCTTCGTCTTAGCTGGTCTAGAGAGGAAGTTGATGAGAAGCTAAAAGGAATTATGAAAGCTATTCATGAACAATGCGTTAAGTACGGTACTGAGGGCGATTTCATTAATTATGTTAACGGGGCTAATATTGCAGGCTTCATAAAAGTTGCAGATGCCATGATTGATCAAGGTGTTGTATAAGGAATATAGCAATAGGTCAGGCTCTAGCCATAGTTTTCTATGGCTAGAGCCTGACCTTCTAGGAATCCCCTCAAGAAAGTTTGTCATGCATCTTAATCTTGACATCCTTGCGGATGCCCTGGGGAATAAAAGTGGCTTCCCGGGGGCGGGGGCGATCGGTGGGTTTGTAGGCTTCGGTGCCCATACCTTTTTTCATGCCTAGATGGGGATAACTATCATCATAGTGTTTTTTCAAATGCTCAACCTCCTTGATGTTGGTTGAGCTTATTTTTTGCTGATAGGAGTTATTTTATTATATTTTTTATGAACTTCGCCGGGCCGCGCTGGGCTTGCCGCGACCATAGTTATCAACCATAATGGACCCGTTGCCGATGCGGGCTACTTCGGGGTTAAAATTTATTTCATCGACAGAATCATTATCAGGGGCGCGGCCGATAAGGTTGGCTATCCGCAGTTGGGTAGGGCGGAGGTTATAGGCCATGATGAAGGATTCCTGGTCGCCGGCGGCCCCGGCATGGGCAATTCCTCTTAAGGTTCCCATGACGATGATGCTTCCGGTGGCTATCACTTCCGCACCGGCGTTGACATCACCCATAATAATGACATTACCGGAGTAATGGATCTTCTGGCCGGAACGCAGGGAATGTTTGACCGTTAAACCTGGTTCCATGGCCTCTTTGGCGGTAAGGCCCACGGTGGGGAGGGACGACGATCTCTTAACCGGGCGGGCCGACATAGGGGTAAAGTAAGAGGTAAGGGAATCTTTATTCAGCACCAGTTTCTTGTCCCGGTGAACAACGGGTTTGATCTCCCCAGAGGGGATTAGTCCGTATTGACAGCAAATATCTTCTAGTTCTTTGGTTTGTCCTATATCCAGGGTTTCAGTGCTGGGCTGTAGGGCAAACTTGGCTCCTTTGAAAAATTCACCACCGGTTTGAATTTTTTCCGCAAGGGTATTTTTTAGTTCTTCATAATCACAGGATGTGTCTAGTACGATAGCAAGACCGTAGCGAGTTCCCTTGATATTGACAACTTCCTTTTTCATTCCTCAAACCTCCGGGTATTTCGATTACAACTAATATAATTCGCCTTATTTCTTTTAAATCCTGCAGAAGTTTCCGGAGGGCAAAATAGAATATTTCGTCTAAAAATATTTTAATTTTTTTGCAAATTAGCAGGAATTGCAAACAATATGCAGAATATATAAATTATTAGTGAAAGTGGGAACATTCACAAAACTGAGTTGATGCCAGGGCCGTTGCGGCCTGAATCCGGTTATCCCCCCATAGGGAACTATCTTAGATAAGCAGGTGGTGAAATGAAGGATGTAAATTGTCAATGTGGCAAAATTTTCTGCCAAAGCCATGACAATATGCTCATAATAAAGTGTCGCCATTGCAAGAGGTTCATCATCTTGAAAATTAATGACCCGCAACAGCTGCTAAAAGTCTCATACTTAAATACGTTAGATAAAAGGTGGGTTCGTTAGATATTTCAAGAAATAATGATATTAGATGAGATAATTGGGCCCTGACACCAAAATAACCGTAAATTCAGGCTGTCATCTTTGTTGATAAAAATGTTAATTATGGTATAATTAACTTAACATATTTGAGAAAACACTGAATATGTTATAGTGAATAGAAAAAGAGTTGAAAAGTCCAGAGGCTTCAGCCCAGAGACCAGTGACCGTTAAGGTTATTGGTCTCTATTTTTTTTAATCTACAACTTCATACCAGTCCGGAGACTTTAAGTCCAGAGGCCAGCATGTTTATTAATGCTGGCTTTTTGTTTGCAAAAGTCCAGTATTTTTTATGCCTGCCAACTTAGAAAGGGGGGATGAGTGATAAACCGATAATGAAAGGGGGTGTTATTATTAATGACAGGCTAAATCCAGTTGAAATGGTTGACGAGGAATTGGGCGAGTATCTTAAATGTCTTTGCGGTAAGAAGATTTGCCAGCATAAACAACAGGTTGTGGTTATCAAGTGCCGACATTGTAAACGTTACCTAATCATTTCCCATGATGCTACTGGGAAAGGTCTGAAGATTGAATATAAATGAACTAATTGAAAGGAGTGTTCTCCATGACAGCTATGTTTATTATTGGTTTAATCCTTATCGGTATTTTCGGTTATGCCAGCGGTGCCTATATCACCATCTATAAGTTAGAGTTTCGGAGTAATATAGCCAAAGGTGTGTCTTTCGTAACCTTGGGTACCGTAATTTCCTTCGTTACCTTCTTCGTATCTTTAGCCATTATCTGGCCGGGGGTTATGTGAAAGGATGATGTATTATGACCACTATTCTTATTGCCGGTTTAATCCTCTTGATGTTTCACGGTTTTGCTGTCAGTGCTTATGTGACTTACTTCCGCATCTCCTCAGTGCCGCCTCTCAAAGCCTTGGTTACTTTTATCCTTCTTGGTATCGTATGCACCCTGGTTCTAACTTTGCTTACCATGATAACGGTTTTTGCCCATCCTTAGAACACTGCCGGTTCCGGTTAACTGGATGGTCGGCAATATCTGCCGACCATCCCTAACCCAAAATTTGATCTCTTAAGTTGGAAGGGGTGAAGCTATCTGATGAGATCACAGAAATATATTGTGGCTTTTATTGTAGGATTTTTGATTTCTTTATTGGCAGCGGTACCGGGATCCCAGGCCCAGACCAAGCTGGAACAAGACTCAGCCGTTAATGATGGCTGTCTGCGCTGTCACGGAGCCCAGGGATTAAAGACAAAACAGGATGGTAAGGTAGTTTCTTTGTGGGTTAATGAAGAGGCTTTCGGTAAGTCCATCCACGGTACTAATTCCTGTACCAGTTGTCATCAAGGTTATACTGATTTTCCCCACCAGGGAACTCTTAAAGGCGAAGCTTTATCTCAACAAACCAACGCCCGTTGCCGGGAGTGTCATGCCGATGTGACTAAGGTTTACATGGCCGGCGCCCATGGGAAGGCTTTGTCCGAAGGTAAGAAGACGGCCTTATGTAGTGACTGTCATGGAATTCATAATATTCGTAAACATGAGGATCCGTCGGCAATGGTTTATAAAAATAATATTCCCCACACCTGTACTAAATGTCATGAGGGAAGAATTGCCATCAGTTATGAAGAGAGTTTCCATGGCAAAGCCGTCTTATTGGGGAGCCAAAAATCTCCCAGTTGTGCTGATTGTCACGGCAGCCATGATATCTTAGGCCCTAAGGCCGCCAATTCTCCGGTGAATAAGAATAATATTCCTGATACCTGTGCCAAGTGTCACCGGGTACCTTACGAGAATTTTGCCAAAGGGACGGAGCATTTTGTCCTCGAAAAGGGCGGCCCTGGAGAACCCATGTTTTATACTCTAAAGTTCTTTGTCTGGCTGACCATTATCGTCATAACCCTGCTGATTATCCATATGGAACTGGAACTCTACCGGAAGTTGAAAAAAGCTCTGGAAAAGAGAAAGGCTGAAAAGGAGGGCCTGTAATGGATAAGAAAAAGACCAACCAACAAGTTCCAAGCACCTTTCAGCGTTGGTGCATTCACGCCCGGCTGCAGCACCTTGGTGTATTTACAAGTTTTATTGCCCTGGGGCTTACCGGTCTGCCTATTAAGTTCCACTATACCGGTTGGGCCAAAGCCCTGACAGGGTTTTTCGGTGGCTTTGATACCATGCTTAACATACACTTGATTTCAGCGTCTGTGATGCTCATTTCATGCTTTTATCACGTGGTTTGGCAGATATACCGAATGTTTAAAGGCACGGCCACTTGGTATATGATACCCACCTTGAAGGATATTACCGACCTTATCGACCATCTAAAATACCAGCTAAAACTCTCGAATAAACCGGCTCAATTTGATAGGTATTCATACAAGGAGAAATTCGATTATTTAGCGGTGTTTTGGGGGATGTTGGCCATCGGACTGACCGGAGTGATGATGTGGATGCCCGAATGGGCGGCGGCTTATATCCCCAGATGGGTGATTGACTGCGCTCGTATCGCCCACAGCGATGAAGCCATTTTGGCTGTTATCGTAATCGTTGTTTGGCATCTGTATAACGTTCACTTCAACCCCGATTTCTTCCCCATGAGCAAAACCTGGTATGATGGCCAAATGGATTTGGCCACCATGAAACACGAACACCCGGTGGAATTAGTTAAACTTTATGGCCCGGAGGTTCTTGGGCAACCTAGTCACGGAACCGGGGTTGATGGCGTCAAGGGGCAGAGTTTAGGAAGTTAGGAGGAGAAATATGGCTTATTTTAAACATTCCCATAATATACCCCTAATTATTGCTGAGATGATTATCTATGGCATATGTCTAATAGCTTTCTTATTCTGGTATGTACCCCTGGGCCTGTAGCCGGAGGGAAAAATCATGGAAAGGGGGCATGGTAATACATGAAGACCTTTTGTAAATTTCTTCTGGCTTTTATTGCGGTAGCTATGATAGCAGCAGTTTTCTTTGGTCAGGGCAGTATTAAGATGAATGCAAGCCGCCAGGAGTCCAAACTTTGCAAGAATTGCCATGAAATGAAGCCCAATGTCTTTACATGGCAGGTTTCTTCCCATAATAAAGTAGGGTGTCTAAAGTGTCATTCCGATATCAGCCTAACTAATTTTAGTTATAAGCACTTGGTGGGTTGGGTTAAAGAGCCGGTGGTGAAAACCGGTTTTATGCCTAATGAAACCTGTCAAAGTTGTCACAGTACCAGCACCAGAAAAGTTTCACCGCGGCCAGGTATCATCTTTCCTCATGACTTACATCTAATTAAAGGAATTGATTGCGTGGATTGCCACAGCACAGTTACCCATTTCGGAGTAGCCCAGCAGCTCATGGACGGTAAAGTGGCTTCCGGGCAAAATTTTACTGCTAATCTTGGGGTTCAAGTAAGTCAAAAAGGTAATGCCATGACCATGAAGGATTGCCTGCGTTGCCATAATGGCGCCAAGGCCACCAATAGGTGCGGGGGCTGCCATGTGGTAGTACCCAATTAAAGGAGCTAGCCCTAAAAATACACTAACACAAACATCCCTAACCGCTTATAAAAGTGGTTAGGGATGTTTGTTTAGATGCTCCTCATGGTATATAATGGAGGAGATAAGCTTGAGGAGGGGTAGAAATTGAAAAAAATAATAAAGTATTTTTTAAATGGGCTGTTGGCCGTGGCGCCTATAACCTTGACCATCTGGATATTGGTATGGCTCTTTCAAGTAACCGACGGTATATTGGGTCAATATCTTGAAAAATATTTTGGAACTATTATACCGGTAAACTATATACCTGGTATAGGTCTATTGGTCATGTTGGCTTTAATCACCCTTATTGGATTTTTAGCTTCTGCGTGGGTGAGCCGGACATTAGTCCAATGGGTAGAAATCATTATGTCCAAGATACCTTTGGTTAAAAGTATATACGGTATTATCAAAGATACCATTCATTCTTTTTTAGGAGAAAAAAAGTCTTTTTCACAGGTGGTTTTGGTCAAGGTTCCGGGGACAAACATGAAGATAGTGGGGTTTGTTACGGTAGAAGAGGTGATAAATTTTAAGGAGTTGGGCCAAGAGCACCTGGCTGTTTATATTCCCCAAAGTTTTCAGGTGGCAGGCTTTACCGTGTTGGTACCTAAAGAAGATGTTATCTTGGTTGAGATGTCTGCCGATGAGGCCTTAAAATTCGTCCTTTCAGCCGGGGTAGCTAGCGGTAAGGTTGAAGACCGGGCCGCAAACTGACAATCTAAAGGCGGAAGGTGAAATATTTTGACCAGATCTTTTGGGGAGTTTGTTTTCCAACCTAAGTACATAAAACTTTTGATTCTTGTAAACTTCATTGGCTCTATATACGGTTACTATTGGTATCGGTATCAATTGGCAGAAAACCCGTGGTACTTGTGGCCTCTTATCCCGGACAGCCCTTTGTCATCAACCCTTTTTATGCTGGCCATGTATTTCTGGTTAAAAGGCAGGTTGAATCCGGCCTTTGGGTTATTGGCTTTTCTGATGGTTATAAAGTATGGTATCTGGGCAGTGGTGATTAATCTTCAATATTGGTATCTCACCGGTATATTTACTATTGAAAATTGGATGTTGACCTTATCTCATGGAGGGATGGCCCTGGAAGGATATCTTTTTTTAAGGAATTACCCCTTTACTCGGTGGGCTTTATATTTAGCCGGAGGGTGGCTGGTGATTGAAGATATCGCCGATTATCTCTTTGGTTTACACCCTTATCTTTTTGCAGAAGCCCAGTGGGGGCTGGCATTGGTTACCGCAATAATACTAACAATTGGGTTAATTGTTTATAGCTCTAAGCAAATATTTAAAAGCAGGTCGATTTAACTGACCTACTTTTAAATGTAAAGAGCCCGCAATGACCTACGCTACAGCCAATACGAATCCCTCCGTAGCCCACTGCAACCTTTCGGCTACAGTAGACCATTACGGAACCCATACTGACCTTTGCTCGACCAAGACGAGTACCTTAGAAGCCTGCAGCGATCTCTCGACCGCTGCAGACCCCCAGCACAAAAAGTGCCTGCGGTGCCCGCCAAGATCTTAGCTCGACCGTTATACATCCCTTTTGACCCTGCAACAATCGTTCGGACTGCTGCAAAGCCTTACAGGACGCATAACAGTCTGCCCGCCGGCTAATATTGAGCCTTGCGACCCAATATTAACCTTTGGCCGTCCATCACCGAGCCTGTGAAGACCCGGTAACAGACTTGGCTCGGCCATTACGAACCCTTTACGCTAGTTATTATGACCCGTTTAAAGAATATTATTTGTGTTAATTTATGGTAAAAAGACTATTCTCCCTTAACTTGGATATCACCATTATCCTTTATTTTATGACAGGAGACGCAGGTTCCTTTTAATTTAGGATAAAACGTTTCGCTCTTGGCATGAGCCTGGTGCAATTTTAGTTGAAGTTTGGCCAGGCGTGCCGGTTTTTTGCGGTGGCAACTTAAACAGTTTTTGATGGTGGCATTACTTGCTACCGGTGGGTGTTTTTTGAACTTTTTCATAGTAGTCTTGAGAGTTCTGTCCTGGCCGTTGTCAACCTTGTGGCAGGAAAGGCAGCCTTTGGTATACTTGTCGTCGGCAGCCACTTCCTGTAAAGTCCGCAGATCGGCAACGGGCAGATTTTCCTGGGCTTTGTCAGTCAGTTTTTCTGTGCCTTGACGGGTTTCCTCGGCGGCCCGGTTGGCCCCTTCTTCAGCCGGTTTCTTGATAGGTTGGGTACAACCGGCGGTTAAGGTCAGAGCCAGCAAGAAAACTGTCAGTAGGTAAAAGTATCGCATCTTCATATCAACACACCTCCCATTTTTTTATATTTTGACCCTTTCTGGATTAAATATGCCTGGTTGCTTGAGTTTGCATAAGGGGAGTTGACCGGCGTAATAATAAGGTCAAAGTTTGCAGATAAGGGAGATGACGGAGGTTCTGACTGCCTGGCGAAAGCCAAGGTTCTCAAAGCTGATTTTTTTTCGGCTTAGGGGAAGTAGCCACAGGAATAGGAAAAAAATTAAAACCCTCGGTTTAGCTGGGGTTTTATGATGCATTTGCCATTTAATTAAGAATGTTAAGTTTTGCGACCATTCCTTTTTCGTGATATAATAATGTAAAATTTTTTAGCAAGGGAGAGAATATTGAATAAACTGACTAGGAACAAAAAATTATGGAAAACCATTAAAAAATATAGTTTTCTGTTTATAGGTGCGGTAATTGCTTCTATAGGCTTGGAGATATTTCTTGTACCAAATAACATCATCGACGGGGGTATAGTCGGAATCTCTATAATCTCTAGTTATTTGTCAAAAATACCTTTAGGTGCGTTGTTATTCGTCTTAAACATACCCTTTCTTTTCATCGGCTATAAACAAATCGGTAAAACATTTGTTATTTCTACATTATTTTCGGTAACTGTATTATCAATAGGTGTTACTATTCTTCATCCTGTTCCCGGATTAACCAAGGACGTTCTGTTAGCAGCAGTTTTCGGCGGAATAAGTATAGGTTTAGGTGTAGGGTTAATCATCCGATACGGTGGATCTTTAGATGGTACAGAAATTATAGCCATTATCCTGGATAAAAAAACCGGCTTTTCGGTAGGGGAAATTGTACTGTTTTTTAATATATTTATTTTAAGCAGTGCGGGTTTGGTCTTTGGTTGGGATAAAGCAATGTATTCAGTGGTAACGAGATTGGAAATTTCCAAATTAAAAACGATTATCTCCGAAATAGATGAAAATGCCTTTGTAACTTTTAACGATGTCCATGAAGTAATGGGTGGGCGATTTAAGAAAAAAGCTATACATTAAAGCACCGGAGGAAATAGACAATATGACACAAAAATATATAGTTCATACTTACGGCTGTCAAATGAATGACCATGATTCGGAAATCCTGGCCGGCATGCTCCAGGAGATGGGCTACCAGCCCACTGATGACGAAGGCCAGGCGGATATCATTCTGCTTAATACCTGCTGTGTGCGGGAGACGGCGGAGAATAAAATCTGGGGGAAAATGGGGGAATTGACCCATATTAAGAGTCAGAACCCCGCTGTTATTCTGGGAATCTGCGGTTGCATGGCCCAGCAGAAAGAGGTGGCCGAGAAAATTCGCCAGAAGGCCCCCCATATGGATCTTATCTTCGGGACCCATAATGTCCATCAACTGCCCGAACTTATTGAACGGGCTAGGGAGATGGATAAGACGGTTATGGAGGTCTGGGAGACCGAAGGGACAGTGGTGGAAAACCTGCCCGCCAGGCGGGTGGACGGGGTTAAGGCCCTGGTTACCATCATGTACGGGTGCAATAATTATTGTACTTATTGTATCGTTCCTTATGTCCGGGGCCGGGAGCGCAGCCGCCAGGTAAAGGATATTATTCAGGAAATCGAAGGGCTGGTGGCTGAAGGTTATCAGGAAGCGATGCTGTTGGGCCAGAATGTCAATTCCTACGGCAAAGACCTGGAACCGAAATTGGATTTTGCCGACCTGCTGGAGGAAGTAGATAAGATAGCAGGGTTAAATCGAATCAGATTCACCACCTCCCATCCCAGAGATTTTAATGATAAGCTCATTGATGTTATTGCCCGGTCGGAGAAAATCTGTGATAATATTCATTTGCCCGTCCAAGCCGGAAGTAATAGGATTCTCAAGGCCATGAACCGGGGTTACACCAAGGAATATTACCTTGACCTGGTGGACAGGATAAAAAAAGCCATTCCCCATGTTGCTTTAACCACCGATCTCATCGTGGGCTTTCCCGGAGAGTCGGAGGAAGATTTCCTGGATACTTTGGATTTGGTGGAAAAGGTTCAATACTCTGCGGCTTTTACCTTTGTCTATAACACCCGTTCCGGCACCCCGGCGGCGGAAATGGCTGACCAGGTACCGGCAGAAGTGAAGAAGGAAAGGATTACCCGGCTCATTGAATTGCAAAACTTTATTAATTTAAAGAAAAACCAAGCCGAGGTAGGCAGGGTTCTTGAGGTATTGGTGGAAGGATCCAGCAAGACTAACCAGGATATGTTAAGCGGTAAGGACAGGGCCAACCGGACGGTGGTTTTTCCCGGTAGTTCTGAAATTAAAGGTAAATTGGTGTCGGTGAAAATTCATACGGCGAAAACTTGGAATTTAGAAGGGGAAATGATATAATAAGCTGACCGGCGAAGGAAACTTTGCCCAAAATTCTTGGAGGTGGACAATTTTGAGTCAAGATATTATGGAGAAGGCCCGGGAACTTGCGGATGCCTTGGCTGATAGCAGCGAACTGGCAAACTTGCGGGATGCCGAAGTGAAGATGTTTAACGATTCCGGTGCTCAGGTGATTCTGGATGAGTTCCAGGGTGTTCAGGAGAAGATTCATGAGGCTTACAATCAGGGTGAAGAGCCTGATGAGGGATTGAAAAAGCAAGCCAAGGGAATTGAAGAGAAGATGAAAGGCAACCCCAATATTGCCAGTTATATTGATGCCCAACAGGAATTCGAAAGCTTGTTACAATCAGTTAATACTGTGATTTCTAACGCCATTTCCGGTGAGGAAGGCGGTTGCGGCCCTGGTTGTGGCGGCGGTTGTTGCTAGAGGTTCGATAAAAAATTTGTATAAAAAATTCGAAATAAGTGTTGTCAAAAGTATATAGATGTGTTAATATTAACCCATCAATAATAAACGGTACGGCGATGTACCATATTTAAGCGCAGAAGCTTTTCAGAAAATAATTAAATTTTCTGAAAAGCTTTATTTTTTTGCTATTAGGAAATAGAAAAGGCAATCACAGAGGGCACGGAGGACATAGAGAAAGACCTTTTACATTGATGTAACTAATTGGCGATGACGCTTGAACTCGAATTTTTTCGGGGGAAGCGTTTTTTTAGCTTAATAGGGAGGTGATGTTGGTAGCGGTAGGTCTAACAAAAGACACGGTTAAATTAAGGTAAAAAAATAACAGGAGGTAATTACAATGACTAAAAGACTGAGACAAGTTGCTATTTATGGTAAAGGTGGTATAGGTAAGTCCACCACTACCCAGAATACTGTGGCGGCCCTGGCTGAATCCGGTAAAAATGTAATGGTTGTAGGTTGTGACCCTAAAGCTGACTCTACCCGTTTATTGCTTAACGGTCTTTGTCAGAAGACGGTTCTTGATACTCTGCGGGATGAGGGTGAAGATATCGAATTGGAAGATATTTTGTTACCCGGTTTCAAAGGCACTATGTGTGTGGAATCCGGCGGCCCGGAGCCTGGCGTAGGTTGTGCCGGTCGGGGTATCATCACTTCTATTAGCATGCTGGAATCCCTTGGCGCTTACACTGATCAACTGGATTATGTTTTTTATGATGTATTGGGCGACGTTGTTTGTGGTGGTTTCGCAATGCCCATCCGGGAAGGTAAAGCTCAGGAAATTTACATCGTTGCTTCCGGTGAGATGATGGCAATGTATGCTGCCAACAACATCTCCAAAGGTATTCAGAAATACGCTAATACCGGTGGTGTACGGTTAGGCGGCATCATCTGTAACAGCCGTAAAGTTGACAACGAGTTCGAAATGTTAAAAGCCTTTGCTCAAGAGTTAGGTACCCAGTTAATTCACTTTGTACCCCGTGACAACATGGTACAAAAAGCTGAAATTAACAGAAAGACTGTTATCGATTTTGATCCAGTTCACGGTCAGGCTGATGAGTACAGAACCTTGGCTAAAAGTATCGACAATAATGATATGTTTGTTATTCCTAAGCCAATGACTCAGGATCGGATGGAAGAGTTATTGATGACCTACGGTATCCTTGACTAAGTAAGCTGTCAGACGGTTTACAAACAATCTGTTTGCTACAGAAAATTGAGGAGGGACGCTCATGTTAATGATTAAAGCCATTGTAAGACCTGAGAAAGTCAATGTTATCTTAGCCGAGTTAAACGATGCCGGTTTTCCTGCCGTGACCAAGGTGGATGTAGTTGGCCGCGGTAAGCAAAAAGGGGTTAAGGTCGGGGATGTGGTTTATGACGAAATCCCTAAAGAAATGTTAATTATCGTTGTGAAGGATGAAAAAGACAAGGATGATGTCATCAGTGTTATCAGAAAAAATGCCTTAACCGGAGCAAGCGGCGCCTTTGGGGACGGCAAAATCTTCGTATCTCCTGTAGAAGAGGCTTATACAATCAGTTCCGGCACTAAAGGGCTGTAAGGGGGAACATCTATGAAAGAGATTATGGCTATTATTCGCATGAATAAGTTGGCTCAAACCAAGAAAGCCCTGGTGGAAGCCGGATTTGAGGGATTAACTGCCACCAAAGCCTTAGGTCGCGGGAAATTGTTAAAGGATCTTTCTTTACTGGATAAGGTTCAGGACGAAAACCGGGACATGGTTCTGGAAAGTTTGTTAAAAGGCGGTCGGCTTATCCCTAAACGTCTGATAACCTTAGTGGTTAAAGATGCTGATGTTCAAAAGGCTGTGGATACCATCATTAAGGCTAACCAGGAAGGAAACATTGGTGATGGAAAAATCTTTTTACTGCCTTTGGCAGATGTCATCAGAATCCGGACCGGTGAATCAGGCGAGGCAGCAGTCTAAAGGAGAAGGAGGAGATTTTTATGGCTATTAATGAAAAAGACATAGATGCCATACTGGAAGCGTATCCGTCGAAAGTAAAAAAGAATCGTCGGAAGCACATTGTAATCAGAGATGCCTCACAGCAAAGGCAGGAAATCGAGGCTAATACCAGAACAATCCCCGGCATTATCACCAACCGCGGTTGTGCCATGGCCGGTTGTAAAGGGGTGGTTCTGGGGCCCCTCAAGGATATGGTCCATATTGTTCATGGTCCAGTAGGGTGTGCTTATTATACCTGGGGTGCCCGGAGAAATAAAGGGAGATCTGAAGAACCCACTAAGAACTTCCTCAATTATGCCTTCACTACTGATATGCAGGAAAGTGATATCGTCTTCGGTGGGGAAAAGAAACTGACTAAGATGATTGACGAAGTAGTAGAAATCTTTAAGCCAAACGCCCTGACCATTTCTTCTACTTGCCCTGTAGGTCTGATTGGTGACGACTTACCTGCGGTTGCCAAGGCTGCTGAAGAAAAGCACGGGATTCAGGTATTAAGCTTCGCCTGTGAAGGATATAAAGGGGTTAGCCAATCTGCCGGTCACCATATTGCCAATAATGGGTTAATGGAACATGTTATTGGTACCGGTGAATTAACTGAAGCACCAGGAAAATACTCCATTAATGTATTAGGGGAGTACAATATCGGTGGCGACGGTTGGGAAATTGAAAGAACCCTTAAAGAAATTGGTTACACCATCCTTAATGTAATGACCGGTGACGGTACTTATGAGCAATTGAAAAATGCCCATGTAGCCGACTTGAATTTAGTGCAGTGCCACCGTTCCATTAATTACATTGCCGAGATGTTGGAGACCAAATATGGTACTCCTTGGTTAAAGGTTAATTTCATAGGAATTCAATCTACTATTGAATCCTTAAGAAATATGGCTATTTACTTCGGTGATGAGGCTTTGATCAACAAAACTGAAGAAGTTATCGCCAAGGAATTGGCTAAAATTGAGCCGGTTATTGAACAATACAAGAAAATCTGTGAAGGGAAAACTGCTTTCTGCTTCGTAGGTGGTTCTCGGGGCCATCATTACCAAGGATTATTTAGAGAATTAGGCATTGAAACAGTCCTTGCCGGTTATGAGTTTGCTCACCGGGATGATTATGAAGGGCGGGAAGTAATTCCTACCATTAAGACTGATGCAGATAGTAAAAATATTCCTGACTTACATGTAGAGCCTGACCAAAAGTTCTTCAAATTAAAGATTTCTCCTGAAAAGGCAGAAGAGTTGAAGAAAAAGATTCCTTTAAGCGACTACCCCGGTCTTCAAGCTGACATGAAAGATGGCACCATTGTGGTTGACGACTTGAACCACTTTGAAACCGAAGAATTTATTAAGTTATTAAAGCCTGATATCTTCGCTTCCGGGATTAAGGACAAATATGTAGTACAAAAGATGGGTATCCCTTCTAAGCAAATCCACTCTTATGATTACAGTGGTCCTTATGCTGGTTTTAATGGAGCCGTGAACTTCGCCCGGGATGTGGCGAACAGTTTTACCACCCCGACTTGGAACTTCATTACCCCGCCCTGGAAGAACCAACCTTTGTTAAACGGCAAAGTCGAGTAACAATTATATAACAGAGGCTGGCGAAGTTTTTCAACAGCCGACATGAAAGGAGAGGAAACAGATATGCTAGATTCTACACCTAAAGAGATAAAGAAGCGCAGCGCCGGTAAGATTAACCCAGCTAAGACCTGTCAGCCCGTAGGTGCGATGTATGCTGCTTTAGGAATTCATAATTGCCTGCCTCATAGTCATGGTTCCCAGGGATGCTGTTCCTTCCACCGGATGCACCTGACCAGACATTTCCGGGATCCGGTCCAAGCCTCTACCAGTTCTTTCACCGAAGGTTCTTCTGTTTTCGGTGGTGGTGCCAACTTAAAGACAGCTTTCAAAAATGTTTTCGCTATTTATAATCCTGATATCATTGCAGTTCATACCACCTGTTTAACTGAAACCATCGGTGACGATATCCCAAATATTATCGGTTCTGCAGAAATTCCTGAAGGCAAACTGGTTATCCACGCTAACACTCCGAGTTATCAGGGATCCCATATTACCGGATTCTCCGGGATGGTTAAAGGGATGGTTCAGTACTTATCTGAAGCTACTACTGAAACCAAGAAGAATCAGGTCAACATCATCCCAGGTTTCGTTAACCCCGGCGACATGCGGGAAATTAAGCGATTAACCAAGGATATGGGCATCAATTTCATTATGTTCCCTGATACTACAGGGGTTGTTGATACTCCTATCACCGGTGAATATGAAATGTTCCCCAAAGGCGGAACAACCTTAGAGCAGCTTAAGGATACCGGTAATTCCAAAGTAACCGTTGCTCTAGGAGCCTGGGCCTCCGCAGACGCAGCCAACCAGTTGGAGAGAAAATGCAAGGTTCCTGCTTTGACCTTAAAGACTCCCATCGGGGTTAAAGCTACCGATGAGTTCTTGATGGCTTTAAGAGGCCAGTTTGCTGCTGAAATTCCTTATGAAATCGAAGAGGAAAGAGGTCAGTTGGTTGATATCATGACAGATACCCACTTCCACTTCCATGGTAAAAAAGTAGCTATCTTCGGCGATCCTGATGTAGTAACTGTATTGACCGAATTTGTTTTAAGTTTAGGTATGATACCCGTCCACGTGTTAACCGGTCATCCCGGGAGCGCTTTCGAGAAAGAAATTAAAGCTTTGCTGGACGAAGCAGGAATCGAAGACGCCAATGTTAAGGCCGAAGGCGACTTATTCGAATTGCACCAGTGGATTAAAAATCAGCCGGTTGACCTGTTAATCGGTACTACCTATGGAAAATATATCGCCAGAGCGGAAGACATTCCCTTGGTTCGGGTAGGCTTCCCCGTCCTAGATCGCAGTGTCCATTCTTACCTGCCCATCGTAGGTTACAAAGGCGGCATGCGCCTGGTCGAAATGATTAGCAATGCCCTCCTCGACAGACAAGACCGCGATGCTAAAGATGAAGATTTTGAACTTGTAATGTAGGGCTTTGGGGTATTCCTGAGAGCAGCTATCAGCTGTCAGCTGTCAGCTATCAGCTTTTGGTTAAAAGCGGGGTTGTTAAGTATAGTGTAATCATCAGCCATATGCTCAGTCAGTTATCGCAGTCAACCTTTCAGGTTGACTACCGATAGCTGATAGCCCCGGCTGGCCCTTCTACCTTTTAACCGAAGGTTAAACAATCTAGTAAGTACAGCCTATCTAACAACTACGAACTATGAACTACGAACTATGAACCCTTCTCACAAAAATACCCCACCCTAACCCCCCCTGACCGCCAAAACCCTCCCCAAAGGAAGTGATTGATATGGATACAGCCAGAGACCTGGTCATTGAAGAACGGAAAGATTCGATTTCTACCAAGGGAAAGCACAAGAAACAATTGAAATGCGACACCGACAGTGTGGCCGGCTGTGTCAGCCAGCGGGCATGTGTGTATTGCGGGGCGAGGGTTGTGTTAAATCCTATCACCGACGCCATCCACCTGGTTCATGGACCCATTGGATGTGCCAGCTATACTTGGGATATCCGCGGGAGTCTAAGCAGCGGTTCAGATCTTTATCGCAACAGCTTTTCCACTGATTTGAAAGAAGAAGATGTCATCTTCGGCGGCGAGAAAAAGCTGGCCAAAGCCATTGATGAGTTAGTGGCCAATTACCCGTCTAAGCTGGTCTTTGTCTATTCCACCTGCATAGTCGGGGTTATCGGCGACGATTTGGAGGCTGTATGTAAGGCTGCCTCTCAAAGGCATAACATCGAGGTAATTCCCGTCCAGTCCAGCGGATTTATAGGCAATAAATCGGCGGGGTATAGGGCCGCCTGTGACGCCTTGCTGCGACTTATCGAACCACAAGAGCAGAAGATTAAAAAAACTAACAGCATTAATTATCTGGGTGACTTCAACCTGGCTGCCGAGGCCTGGATTATCCAAAACTATCTGAAAGAAATGGGAATCGATATCAATGTCACCTTTACCGGAGATTCCAGTTACGATGCCTTGAAAAAGGCGCCAGGTGCCTCCCTTAATATCATTCAATGTGCAGGTTCCATGACCTATCTGGCCGGTAAAATGAAAGAAATCTACAATATACCCTACCTTAATATATCATTTCTGGGTATTGAAGATACCTCGGAGTCCCTCAGAAAAGTAGCGGCCTTCTTTAACAATAAAGAAATGATGGCCAGAACGGAAGCCCTTATCGAAAGACAAACCCAAAAGGTACTACCCGTAATCGAAGCCTACCGTGAAAAATTCGCTGGAAAAAAAGCTGCCGTTTATGTCGGTGGAGGTTTTAAAGCAATCTCACTAATTAAACAGTTTAGAGAGATTGGCATAGAAGTAGTAATGATTGGAACCCAAACGGGCCAGAAAGATGAATACGAAACCATTCACGAATTGGTGGATGAAGGCACCGTTGTTCTGGATGACGCCAACCCCGCCGAACTGGAGAAGTTCATGGTGGAAAAGGGAGCTCACCTCCTGGTGGGTGGAGTGAAGGAAAGACCATTAGCGTATAAGCTAGGTGTAGCTTTTATCGATCATAACCATGACCGGAAACATCCATTGGGCGGATACGTTGGAGCGGTCAACTTTGCTAAAGAAGTTTATTCTACCCTTTGTTCCCCGGTTTGGAAATACGTAGATTCCATGGGAGGTGTATGACCGATGGAAACGACCCATTGCCGCAATGTTAATGAAAACCCATGTAATATGTGCATGCCGATGGGAGGGATTTTACCCTTCAAAGGCTTGGAGCAGTCCATGGTCATCATTCATGGCTCCCAGGGATGTGCTACTTATATGCGCAGGCATATTGCCGAGCACTTTAACGAACCTGTGGACGTAGGCTCATCATCCTTAAATGAAAAAGGTACCATCTATGGCGGAGAAAATAACTTAAAGCAAGGTATAGATAATATAATCCGGATCTATAATCCCCGAGTAATCGGCATTCTCACAACCTGCCTGGCGGAAACCATCGGTGAAGATATCGATAGGATTGCCGCTGATTACCTGGAAGAGAGGGGACTGAAAAACTTACCCATCATCACAGTACCCACCCCCGGATATGGGGACAGTCATTCCGAAGGTTACTGGCTTACCGTGAAAAAAATCGTAGTCGGCGTGGCCCGGAAGACGGCAAAGCATGGCAAAATCAATGTTATCACCCCCAACATCAGTCCTGCCGATGTCCGGGAAATCAAACGCATACTAGACTTGATGAAGATTAAATATACTTTGCTCCCCGATTTTTCTGACACCCTGGACCGACCTTTCGCCAAACCTTACAAAAAGATACCTGACGGAGGGACTAAGCTGGCTGATATAGCCAGGATGCCGGGGGCCGCTGCGACCATCCAGTTCGGCCTCACTGTGGAAGACGGTATGTCCCCTGGGAAGTACCTGGAAACTGAATTCGGCGTTCCTTTATACAATCTGCCCATCCCCATCGGTCTGGAAAACACCGATTTCTTCATCAAAACTCTCCGGGAAATCACCGGCAAGGCCATGCCCAAAGTATTGGAACAGGAGAGGGGACGGCTCCTGGATTGTATGATTGATTCCCATAAGTATAATTTCGAGGGCCGCAGCGTCGTCTTTGGCGACCCAGAACTGGTTTACGCCATGGCCAAAACATGTATCGAAAACGGGACTTTCCCCGTGGTGGTGGCTACCGGGAGCAAAACCGGTAAACTGGCGGAATTATTGGCCCCCCAATTATGTGATACACTAAATAAATTCTATATCTTAGATGAATCGGATTTTACCCAAATCAGGGAAACTGGCATTGAAATGAAGGCCAATATCGCCATCGGCCATTCCGATGGACGATACCTTACCGAAAAGGCGGGTATTCCCCTGGTGAGGATGGGCTTCCCCATCCATGACCGGATGGGAGGCCAGCGGTTGTTATCTGTAGGCTATACTGGGTCTGCCATGTTTATAGACCGGATTACCAACACTCTGTTAGAAAATAAACTGATAAATTACCGGAGCAAGATGTATCAACAATACTATCAGGGCACTGAAGATGAATATCAGTGTTTCCCCGAATGTTGAGGTGACAGAAATGAATTGTGGCGGCTCATGTTCTTCCATCAAAGACCCCAATATCCCAACCTATATCCAGGAACAAACTAATCGCCATCCCTGCTATTCAGCCGGTGCCCATCATAAATATGCCAGGATGCATCTGCCCGTAGCCCCTAATTGCAACATCAGTTGTAATTATTGCAACCGGAAGTTCGATTGTGTTAATGAAAGCAGGCCTGGGGTCACCAGTGAGGTGCTTAACCCGGAAGCGGCCCTGGCAAAATTCAAGATAGTAAAAGAGAAGATAGATAATTTAAGCGTAGTGGGTATTGCCGGCCCTGGAGATGCTCTAGCCAACTGGGAAAACACCAAAAAAACCATCCAGTTAATCAAAGAGGACGATCCCCAAGTGGTTTTCTGTTTATCCACTAACGGTCTGATGCTCCCTGATTATGCCGGGGAAATCATCGACCTTGGCATCAATCATGTAACCGTCACCCTAAACTGCCTGGATCCTGAGATTGGCGCCAAAATCTATAAACACGTAATCCATAAAGGCCAAAAATTTGAGGGAATGGTGGGAGCCAGGGTCTTGCTGGAAAAACAACTGGCGGGTATCGCTCGGCTCACTGAAAACGGTGTCCTGGTTAAAATCAACATTGTAATGATTAAGGACATTAACGACAGTCATATCCCGGAAGTAGTTAAAAAGGTCAAAGAATTAGGGGTCTTCGTCACCAACATCATGCCTCTCATACCCGCACCTGGCAGCGCCTTCGAAATTTACCCCCAAACCAGTACCAAAGAACTCAACCAAATGCGGGATCTCTGTCAACTGGACTTACCCCAGATGCGCCACTGCAAGCAGTGCCGGGCCGATGCCATCGGCTTGCTGGGTGAAGATAGGTCTCAGGAATTCAGTTCGGTTACCGACAACAAAAAACCCCCTGAGTTAAACAACCAACCCCAGAGTAAACGCTATAAGATTGCCGTAGCCTCCAAGTATGGCAAGTTGGTTGACCAGCACTTTGGTTATGCCTCTGAATTCGCCATCTATGAAGGAGACGGTCGGTCCTTCCAACTGGTTGAAAACCGCCAAGTCGGCAAATATTGCGCAGGAGTAGAGGAATGTGACACCGGAAAAACCCGCAAGGACGGCATTATCGAAGCCCTTCGTGACTGTGATGCAGTACTCACCATGCGCATCGGCTACCACGCCAAAGAAAGGCTAATCCAAAAAGGCATCCTCAGCGTAGAATCCTGCGACACCATCGAAAATGCATTAGTTTATGCAGTAGAGAACATTAGCCAACGGGAGATAGCATAAGCTTATAGCTTATAGCTTGTGGCTGACAGCTGACAGCTGATAGCTGACCCCAAAAACAAAGGAGGAAGCAAACATGAATAAACCAAAGTATCACATTTTCGTCTGTACCAGTTCCCGTATCAATGGCCAGCAGAAAGGATTTTGCCATTCCAAAGATGCAATTGAAATTGTAGAAAACCTTATGGAAGAAATCCAAGACCGGGATCTGGGCGGAGAGGTCTTTGTGACCAACACAGGATGTTTTGGCATCTGTGAAAAGGGTCCTATCGTTGTGGTATATCCCGATAATGTCTGGTATGGTTCAGTTACCCCTAATGATATCGAAGAAATCATGGACAAACACATCGAAGGGGGCGAACCTGTTAAACGTTTGGAAATTTAGAGGGTGAATCCTTGAATGGGAGGTTAAGATTATGGCACATGATATTGCGGTATATATTAATGAAATCGGTGAAACTACCTCCCTTAATGAGAAAGGGAAAGTTGTAATCTACCAGAAAAGACAGACTCAATGGAAGTTACTAAAGGAAAAGCATTTTAATTTGGAACCAAATCTGGGTTTGAAGGAATTACGCCAAAAGATGGATGAGGTCATCATTTTTCTGGAGGATTGTAAGATATTCACCGGTTTGTCCGTGGTTGGTGTGCCTTACTTTGCCCTGGAAAAAGCCGGTTGCAGTATTTGGGAATTTGCAGGCAAACCCCGTGAATTTCTGGATTATATCCTGGAACAGGAAGAGGAAGCCCGGTTACAAGAGGAAAACCTAAAAGAAAATAACCTGGTACCTCTGCCTATTGATACCGGTAACGGTTGTTATAAGATATCTCTTAAAGATATCCAGCAAAGCAATTCCGGAGTTACTTCAAAACAGGTATTAATTCCTTTTATTCGTAAGGGAAAGTTTTATTCTTTAGAAGTTGTCTGTTCCCATGTCCCCCCATGGTTGGAAAGTGAATTAGCCAGCGGAAATCTAACCGGCGAAATTGAGAAGCTGGGTAACAATGAAGTAAGGGTCATGATCTCTAAAAAGTGCTGCCATGAATGTTGAACTCCGGGGAGGAAAAGAAATGCGAGGAATAGGCATTGTGGATACCACTTTAAGGGATGGGGAACAAACAGCGGGAATTGTTTTTAATGTTGAAGAGAAGGTGCAGATAGCCCGAATGCTTGATCAGGCGGGGGTTCAGGTGATTGAAGCCGGAATACCCGCCATGGGCGATGTGGAGCAAGAAGCGGTTAAGGCCATTGTAGCCCTGGATCTTAAGGCCCAGATAACCACCTGGAACCGGGTAAGTTTAAACGATATCAAGGCCTCCCTGGAGTGTGGTGTAAAACACGTCCACATTTCTGCACCGGTTTCCGACTTACACATCCAGTACAAGCTTGGAAAATCCAGACAGTGGGTGCTGGAAAGCTTGTCCCGGGCCGTAAGCTTCGCCCTGGACCACGGGTGCCAGGTCAGCGTGGGGGCGGAAGATGCCTCCCGGGCTGATCAGGGGTTCCTAATCCAGTTTGCCCAGTTGGCCGAGGCTCAAGGGGCTACCCGCCTGCGCCTAGCTGATACAGTGGGTATCATGGACCCCTTTGTGGCTTGTGAATTTACTGCTCTGGTGGCCAAGAAAGTTGGTTTGGATCTGGAAATTCATACCCATAACGACTTTGGAATGGCTACTGCCAATACCCTTGGGGCTATCAGGGGAGGAGCCCGTTGGGCCAGTACTACCGTAAACGGTATTGGTGAAAGGGCCGGTAATACCTCCCTAGAGGAACTGGTTATCGCCCTACACTGCTTATATCACTTAGAGACCGGAATAAGACCGGGTTACTTTAAACCCCTGTGTCAATACGTGGCCCGGGCCACCCGGCGCCAGTTACCGGACAATAAGCTAGAGTTGTTGACCCATTACGAGGAGCGGGGAAAGGGGATATCCTGGTCAGGTTAGAGTCCATGGGTTAAACTAATAGGAAGGAGGCGGCAGAGATGAAAGATCAGGGAAAATCAACCCGGTTGGAGTTAAAGAACCGGGAACAAGACTATCTTTTCAACGGTCAGACCTATTACAATGCCATTCGCAAGGAAGAACCGGCGGGTAAACCTCTGGCTAAATGTCAGACCAAGCGAATCAAATTAACCCTTTTGGCTCCTGAGGATTTGGAAATTGAGCGCAAAAACAGTTTGGAATTTCTTAAATATGTAACCATTTCCCGGCTTTGCTGGGAAGCCTATCAACAGGGTTGTCTCCTAACCCAGGAAGATCTGGCCCGGCTGATGCGTATCAGTGTCAGCGGGGTAAAAACCATTATGCGTAAATATCGTCGGGAAGGGGTAACCTTGCCTACCAGGGGCAACTTCTACGACATCGGCCCAAGGCTTTCAGTGAAATATTACGCAGTTAAAATGTACTTGAGCGGCTTACCTATAATTGAAATCTCCTGGCGTATTCACCAGTCGGTTTACGTCGTTGAACAATACATTAAAGATTATGAACAAGTATATCAGGGTTTCGAAACTGGGCAAAGCTTTGTCAGTCTGGCCAAGGCCATCAGGCAAAGCGAGGCTTTGGTAAAACAATATATTGAATTACACAAGGAAACCAAGCAAAGATAAGAACTTATAAATTAAAGATGGGTTAATTTAAACTAATTTTTAAAAAAGTACTTGTCAAAAGGATGACAATATGTTATTATTACCCTAACTTAATAAATAACACAATGTTAGTGTTATTAAGCTAGTTTTTACTAAGCTGGTTTTACTAAGCAAAGAAGCTTTCCAGAAATTATCTGGGAAGCTTTGTGTGTTTTATAACAAAAAACTAAATTAAACCAACTGTCACTAGTCGTTGCGGACTTTTGCGGTTAAGAGCAGTGAAGCTCTTTGGGTAGGTGTGAGGCGCCTTATCTACCCAAAGAGCTTTTTCTGTTTAAAATAAAACTTTGGCTGTGACATTAGAAAGGAGGCAAACACTTATGAAAAAGATTGAAGCTATTATCAGGCCTGGCAAACTGGAGGATATCAAGGAGGCATTGAGCAAATTTGGTATCCATGGTATGACGGTGACTCAAGTCATGGGTTGCGGTTTGCAAAAAGGGCGCAAAGAAATCTACCGGGGTACCGAGTATAATATCAACTTATTGCCCAAGGTCAAGGTAGAAGTTGTCATTAAGGACAAATACGTGGATGAAGTGATAAAAATTATTTCTGAAGCGGCCAGAACCGGCGAGGTTGGTGACGGTAAAATCTTTGTCTATAATATCGAAAATGCTGTCCGGGTTCGTACCGGTGACAGCGGAGAAGATGCTGTATAAAAAGCACTTATATTAATCCTAATAAATTAAGGAGCATTCCTGTAATGAATTAAAATGACCTTTGCAAAAAAAAGTACCTCCTGTTAATATACGAGGTGTCAGCTTTCGCGAAGTGACCCTTAAATAACAGAGGAGGTACTCAACATGAAGTAT
>JAJZSN010000032.1 GCA_021849745.1 Bacillota bacterium
ACTCTGGTAAAGGCATTCGTATGAAGGATGTCAGGAGAACTGAGCCATTTACATACTGCATTGAATCAAAAAAGGGGTTGGAGGACCTTAGTTTACTCAAAAAACAATTTTGGTGCTTCAGCTCTGTCAGCTCCTACAATTACTTGTACTTTTGATTCACCTTTTGTTCCTATCTTCTTACCTAAATTTGTTATTATCTTATAAGAGTTAGGTTGGTTATTTGGCAGAAACTGAGCATTTTTCGAAGTCAAAGCCTCTTTTATAATTTTATTTACATCAGCTATACTATCAGTATTAAATTTTCTATAACGCCCCCCTGCACTCATTAGATGTTTATTCGAGACTTTAAATTGATTAATATTTTTAGCCGCTTTAAATGCCGCATTAGATGCTACTTTTAATACACTATTAACCATCCCCTTAGAATTCTGATCCTTATTGGTATTCTTATTATCAGAATTCTTGTTAGACGGCCCCCTATTGTTATTATTCGCTTTATTACCCGTAAACTTATCAAACCGCTTCCTTAAATCATTTATATATCCTTTGATTTTCCTCGGAACCGATTCCGCCCACCACGGGGTATGGGCTTTTATCTTATCCAGTATCTTATTGCCTCTGGCTAGTATCTCTTTGGCAACTTGAAGATACTTCTCCATATTCTTGCCGTGTTTCACTGCCGCTATGAAGTAGCCTCCACCTGCGGGCACCACGGGGGTAAGGAGAGCTGCAGTATCATAGATTACCGCTAAACCGGTCCAGAAGTTTGGTTCCCAGGCAAATTCCCCGATACTGATACCCAGAGATACGGCATCTGAGGCGGTTTCTATGATATTGCCGCTGGGGTCCAGGTTGTTAATGGGGTTGTTGGCTACATAGGCATATTTGTGCCTGGTCAGCGGGTTAGTCAAATCCCCGTCATAGCTGTCCCTGGTCAGGAATCGCCCGATTTGGGGCATGTAGTGTCGTGCCCTTAAGTACAGGATTTCTTCTTCGTCATCCCATAATTCCCCGGTATAGGTGAACCGGCTGTCTTCGTCATCCCAGTCGTAGCCTAAACGCTTATGTTCATAATCCGGGACTTCTCTGGGGTTGCCGAACTCGTCATAGTCCTGTTCACCCCGGATATTGCCCAGGGGGTCGGTAAGAGCCGCCACACTGCCTAGGCCGTCGTAGAGGTAATAGGGGGGGTCTTCCTCCGGGCCTTCAAGTTCATGGTCCAGCTCTTCTTCATCATCATCGTCTTTTTCCTTGTTGCTGTCATCTTCTTTATCTTCTTCGCTGTGTTCTTTGTCCTTTTCTCTGTCTTCGGCTTTATCTCCTTCTTTATCTTCGCCTTTTTCATCGTCATCGTCCTTGGAAATAAGACAGAGGATGTTCTTGGCTTATGGTCATCGTCGTCATCTTCTTCGAACTGGGTTATCCGCTCCAGGCCGTAGGTATACATCTCCTCTTCTTCCCCGTGCTGGTCATAGGTGCCCCGAATCTGGGTGAGAGGGTCGGAGATATCATTTAAGTAGTTGGTTACTTACCGTTGGGTAATTTGGTTAAGGTGCGGCGGCCGATTTCGTCGTATTGGCAGGAGGTCTTCCGGCCTTTCCAGTCGGTGACTTCCTGGAGGCAGTCAAGTTCGTCGTATTGATAGGTGACCTCTTTACCGTTGGAATAGGTGACCCGGTCTTTGAGGCCTAGGTCGTTATAGCTGTAGCTTATCGCCTTGCCGTCATGATTGCGAACCCCAGTGAGGCGTCCGACGGTGTCATAGAAGTAGTTGACGGTGCCGTACCGGTCCTCCATCCACTGGCGCTTGCCTTGGGGATTGTATCCGTAGCGGACGGAGTTGCCGTCGGGATAGTTTATTTCTTCGCATGTGTTGATACACGCACGTATCCCAGGACTTTCTCCTTCATAATGTCACCCCCGTAACAATAATTTGAATTTCCGTAACGGCAAGGGAGGCTGGGTCAATATTCGGTTATCAAAGAGCAGTTGTACTGTGATGACAAAGCTTTTGAGGTGTCCATCGTACTACAGCACTACAGCTTTGTAACGTATCTGGAAGAACATTATTCTTTTTTTAGAAAAACGGTTATCCCAGAAAAACAAATACCCCCCCGATACCCCGAAGTTAGTGCTTCGGCGGATTCGGGGCGGGGGTTGCTAATGATACCGTTGAAATTTTTTAATAAATGCTAGTGCGGGACTGAACTGACAACATCCTTTTACGTATCATAAAGGTAGAGGCATTGTTACAGTATATTTATCAAGGGGGTAAGTTATATTTTGAACTTGGTTATTATATTTAGTCTTACACCGTGGCTTTTCAGTAGCACATGTTAAAGAACCGACCCGACTAATCCTCGGTGGGATTATGCGTAAGACACTCAAGTCCCATTCTCCAGATTTATCCCGTCGTAGTGCCGTTTGGCAGGGAACCCTGACAGAGTGATGGTGAAGCCATCCACGCAGTAAAGCTACACCTGGGTGCGTTTGATGTCTTGTAGGCAGCGGATACCTGACTTTCATCAGTACCGTTTTGCGTTCTCCCGTATATCGGGGGAACGCATACGTTGTCCTGCATTCAATCAGATGCCCCGTCAGAGGGCTCGCCGCCGTGCGAAGCGGGGCGGCGGGGGAGAGGAAAACGATACAGCAAGATATAGAGATAAGGTAAGAGATAATACCAATAAGAGATAAGTCAGATACAGATAAATAGAGAATGAGAATTTAAGAGGTAAATGAAATATGGGTTACGGTATGAGGTATAGCAATATGACTTATAAACCCTGGAATATCCAGCAATCTCCATCTAGCCCCCGCCATCTTACAGCAAGGGGTCTTTGAATAAGTAACCCAACAAATAGGTTAACTTCCTGGGCTTCCTTATCTTATGGCAGGTCAAAACATGGTGCATGGTGCGTTTCTAATCGCTACAATCCGCCATATCCAGGAAATATTCTGGTGCGATTCTTCCCTCCGCCGCCATTCCTTAATGGGGCGGGCGGGACTGTTTTAGCACCAATAAACTCTACCTATGTCTGTAAAATGAACGGAGATTTATCTCTCAAACAAATGACCTCAGGTATTAAAACCTAGAGGTCACCTTTGTTGAATTTGTATAACTTAATTTATAGGGATGCACAAGTAGTTAGTAAATTTACCCTTATCTAAAACTTCACATACTCGCTCTGTTACGATTATGATATTTGGATTTAAGTCAATATTAAAGAAGTCCGAACCATCCCATCGACTTATATCCACTTTAAGATTGTTTGGTTCGGGGAAAACTGTTCTCTTACAGCAGTTACAGATGGTAACATTATCTACGTTATGACCTTGACGCCAAGCTTTGCCTGTAATAATTATTTCCCATAACTGTGGCGGTTGGAAACCTGCCACCCTCTTGGAAATTTTAAACTTTACTTCCATTAACTGTATACCAGTTAATTTCTCTGCTCTTATTAATGACATAACATCAGATGTAACCCACAGCAGACCAGGAAAAGGATGTGAGAAGTTGCATACCTCTTTTTTCTTTAAGATTCCCCCAGGAACGCCATACGGTGCTCCTGGATGGAAATTTTCTTTAGGTAAGCCTGTTATTGTTGATAGTTCTAGGATAAGGCTACTCCACTGCTGTGCTGAAATTACATCGGGTATATTATTTGACCGTAAATAGTCTGTTATTTGTTTTTGAACTCTCTTTTCTACACACAACCTGTTACTAGAAGCCCATTGGTCATCACACTTTTCGCAATATACCCCAGGCAAAAAATCCTTATCATCTTGTTCAACAGGATTGGCTTTACTGAATTGCAGGTCTGTAGAATAATCGGGATGAGTTAGCTCAAAGAACTTCATACAACCACCTCGTTACTAGGTTTAACAGGGACTGTGTTTAAAACATATTCCTTTAATAACTTCTGTGAAAACTGTTCTACTTCCTTCTTGGTGGCATTAGGATGACCCTTAATCCATTCTGCCCATCTTTGATTCCATCTCCCTTGCAGTTCGCCAAGTCCTTTTCCGTGAACGCCTTTTAAATGAACACTCTGCTCTAACTCAATGGTAAACTTATCAATGTCAATTCCACGTCCTTTAAACCAACTTTTGAACTGTTGGGGGTAAATGTGGTGCTTATGAAGTTTACTCATCCCCTTAGAATTCTTATCCTTATTGGTATTCTTATTATCAGAATTCTTATTAGACGGCCCCCTGGTGTTATTATCCGATTTTTTACCCGTAAACTTATCAAACCGCTTCCTCAAATCATTTATATATCCTTTGATTTTCCTCGGAACCGATTCCGCCCACCACGGGGTATGGGCTTTTATCTTATCCAGTATCTTGTTGCCTCTGGCTAGTATCTCTTTGGCAACTTGAAGATACTTCTCCATATTGTTGCCGTGTTTCACTGCCGCTATGAAGTAGCCTCCACCTGCGGGCACCACGGGAGTAAGGAGCGCCGCAGTGTCATAGATTACCGCTAAACCGGTCCAGAAGTTTGGTTCCCAGGCAAATTCCCCGATACTGATACCCAGAGATACGGCATCTGAGGCGGTTTCTATGATATTGCCGCTGGGATCCAGGTTGTTAATGGGGTTGTTGGCTACATAGGCATATTTGTGCCTGGTCAGCGGGTTAGTCAGATCCCCGTCATAGCTGTCTCTGGTCAGGAACCGCCCAATCTGGGGCATGTAGTGTCTGGCCCTTAAGTACAGGATTTCTTCTTCGTCATCCCATAATTCTCCGGTATAGGTGAACCGACTGTCTTCGTCGTCCCAGTCGTAGCCTAACCGTTTGTGTTCATAATCGGGGACTTCCCTGGGGTTGCCGAATTCGTCATAGTCCTGTTCACCCCGGATGTTGCCCAGGGGGTCGGTAAGGGCCGCCACACTGCCCAGGCCGTCATAGAGGTAATAGAGGGGATCTTCTTCGGGGCCTTCGAATTCATGGTCCAGCTCTTCTTCATCATCGTCTTTTTCTTTGTTGCTGTCATCTTCTTTATCTTCTTTTTCCTTTTCTCTGTCTTCGGCTTTATCTCCTTCTTTGTCTTTGCCTTTTTCGTCATCGTCCTTGGATAATAAGACAGAGGATGTTCTTGGCTTATGGTCGTCATCATCGTCATCTTCTTCGAACTGGGCTATCCGCTCCAGGCCGTAGGTATACATGTCCTCTTCTTCCCCGTGCTGGTCATAGGTGCCCAGGATCTGGGTGAGAGGGTCGGAGATATCATTTAAGTAGTTGGTTACATCAAAGACGTCCTTGCCCTGCTTATCCAGGTATTTATAATGGAACCGGTGGTTACGCTTTTCCAGCATCTTTTCCCTGGGGCTGCTGCCGATGTTGGGAGACTTTTTGACTTTCTTGTCGTCATCATCGTCATCTTCATCTTCATCTTCATCATCGTCATCTTCTTCACCACCGTAAGCAGATAAGAGCACTGTGGTGTTCCGGTTTTGCATGGTGCGGGGGGAAGAGTTCCCGGATTTGGTTTCTCTGTCGCCATCTTTGGTTTTCTCTTCACGGTCTGATTCTTCTTTATCTTCCTTTTCAGACTTGTTTTTGTCTTCCTTGTCTTCTTTTTCTTCTTTAGTGTCACCTTTGCTATGGTCGTCATCGAAACCGTCAAAGGTTAGTTGGGTTATGAGGTTGCCATCACCGTCATAGAGGTATTCGGAATATTCGTCCCATTCTTCCTGGGTTTTAATCAGCCGGTTATCATAGTCATAGGAATATTCTTTGATCTCCCGCTCGGTTTTATGGTCATCGTCATCTTTTTCTTCTTCCACCATTCTCGTCATGTTGCCGTTGGCATCATAGCTGAAGGTGATGATTTCGGTTTCCCATTCACTTTCGGGTTTTTCTCCCTTTACTGCTTCTTGGACAGTGAGTTCCTGGGTTCTGAAGGCTAGTCTAAGCGCCTTGAGGTTCTTTTTATCTTCTTGGTCTTCCTCATCTTCGTCTTTGTCTTTATCCTTGTCCGGGTCGTCATCGGTTTCATCATCGGAATCTTTGTCATCACTGTCTTCGTCGTCCTCTTCCAGCTTCTCCTTGGTCAGGTTGAGCAACTGGTTGGCCTGGTCATAGACATACTTCTCCCGTAAATAGACTAGGTCCTTCTTGGCTTTGGCTTTGGTTAACCGGTTGCCTACTTCGATCATAGGAATATTCGGTTTTTTGGCCGTTGTCACCCTTGACTGCCAGCAGTTGGTTCAGGGGATCATAGGTATATTCTTCGCTCCGGCTCCAGGCGGGGGTTTCCCGTTTCATGGAGAGACGGTTGCCTGCCTTGTCATAGGTGTAGCCGAATTTTGACAATACTTGACCGGCCCCGCTGATACTGGTCAGGGAGAGGAGGCGGCTGGCGTCGTCATATTCATAGTTGGTTTTGATACCGTTGGGTAATTTGGTTAAGGTGCGGCGGCCGATTTCGTCGTATTGGTAGGAGGTCTTCCGGCCTTTCCAGTCGGTGACTTCCTGGAGGCGGTCCAGTTCGTCGTATTGATAGGTGACCTCTTTGCCGTTGGGATAGCTGACCCGGTCTTTGAGGCCTAGGTCATTATAGCCGTAGCTTATGGCTTTGCCATCATGGTTGCGAACCCCGGCGAGGCGTCCGACGGTGTCATAGGAGTAGTTGACGGTGCCGTACCTGTCCTCCATCCACTGGCGCTTGCCTTGGGAGTTATATCCGTAGCGGACGGAGTTGCCGTCGGGATAGTTTATTTCTTCGAGCCTGTCCAGTTGGTCATAGGAGTAGTTGATGCTGTTTTGATTGGCATCTTTCTTGTAGGTTAGGTTGCCGTTTAGGTCGTAGTCCAAGTCGGTTTCTTTGAGGAGGGGGTCAATTACTTTGACCAATTGGTTCCGTTGGTTGTACTGGTACTGGGTTACGTTCTTTTTGGCATCGATGAAGTAGGTGAGGTTGCCTACGTTGTCATAGCGGTAAAGGGTTTCTTTTTCCTTGGCATCGATAACTTTTTCCAGGCGGTTGAGGGCGTCGTATTGGAACCTGGTAATGTGACCGTTGGCGTCCTTGACCAGGGTGCGGCTGCCGTTGTCGTCGTACTGGAATTTGGTGCTGTTTAATAAGGGGTCGGTAATTTCAATGAGCCGGTTGAGTTCATCATAGGTGTAATTGGTATATTTGCCCCTGGCATCCTTCATCCAGATTTGGTTGTTGTTGTCGTCATAGCCGAATTCGGTGGTATTTTGTTTGGGGTCAATAACCTTGATGAGGTTTTCGTTGCCGTCGAAGTAATAGATGTAGGTGCGGCCTTTTTTGTCGGTTACTATCTGTTTGTTTTCCCCGGGGATATAGGTGACGTTGCTGTCTTCACTGGCGTTTTTGGTTGTAGTTACCCGGAAAAGGCCGTCATAACCGTACTCTTCCCAATGGCCGCTGTTGTCGCTGTAGCGGGTCAGGCGGCCTAGGTCGTCATAATCATACTTCATCCATTCGCCCATGGGTTTACGGATCATCTTGGCCCGGTCATATTTGTCATATTCTACTGAGGTAATCTGGCCTTTACCATCGGTTTCAACGGTTACGTTACCGTTGGCATCATACTGATACCCGGCAACCAGACCCTTTTGATCCCTTAGTTCCTTCAGGCGGCCAAGACTGTCGTACTTGAAAAAGGTGGTATGGCCATTGGCATCGGAATATTCCGTTTGGTTGTCATTACCGTCGTATTTGATTAGGGATTGGTTGCCGAAGGGGTCGTTTTCTTCTTTGATCAAGCCGTTTTTGTAATATGAATAGGTGGTGGTATGGTTGTTGGCGTCAGTATTGCCGATAAGGTTGTTGTTGAGGTCAAAAGAGTTGGTCACTTGTCCTTTGGGGGATATTTCTTCGATTAAGTTACCATTGGCATCGTAACGGAAAGAGGTTGTGTTATAGAGGGGGTCGGTTTCGGCAATGCGGCGGCCAACGGCGTCGTAACCGAAGGTGGTTACTTTATTACGCCCATCTTGCAGTTCGATGAGATTCCCGGCGTAATCATAACCATAGTTATTGGAAGCCCCGTTGGGAAAGGAAACGGATTTAACGAAACCGCCATCGTAATAATCAACACGGGTAACCTGTTTTTCTTTGTCCGTTATTGTTGTGATATTGCCGTTGGCATCATAATCAAAACTTTGCCGGTAACCCATGGCATCGGTTACTACTCGCAGGTTTTCATCTCTGTCATATTGAAAACCGTTACCTTTTCCCTCTTCGTTTAGTACTGAAAGCAGATTGCCCCGATTGTCCCAATTATAAAAAGTGGTGTAACCCCGGCCGTCCACTGCTTCCTTAAGGTTACCGTCTTTATCAAAACTGAAGTACTCGGTTACGCCCTCCGGCTGCTCAATCCCGGTGATGCGGTATTCTTTGTCATAATGGTAGACATATTTTTTCTCATCCCAGTCCAGGTAGGTGGTGCTGGACGAATCGTATTGAAAACTATTGGTAAATCCTTCGGCATCTGTTTGGGCTGTTACCCGGCCCTTATCGTCGAATGTATTCTCTACTACCGTATAATCCATGGCGTCGGTAATAGTCTGAACCCTATGAAGCTTTTCGTAAGAATATGTGCTTATCCCGCCGTTGGGGTCGGTGACCGTTACCAGTTGATTGGCCTCGTTATATGAGTAGTCAACCGTTTGTCCTTCCGGGTCTTCGGCCATAATGATGCGGCCTTCTTCATCATAGTAGAAATTAAGGGCACGCCCGGCGGGGTCTTCCACTTTAGTCAAAAGACCCTCTTCGTCATAAATCAAGGTTACTTGGTTGCCGTTACGGTCAATGATGTTATCCAAAAGCCCATCTTCATTGAAATGAAAGTCAATCCGGTTCTTGGTTGTAAGCTTAAAGGTTCCGTCCGGTTCTTTGGTCAGGGTTTCCTGGCGGTCATAAGGGGCTTTATATACATTTTTGCCTACCGACTCGAAGAAAATACCGCCCCCATCACCCCCGGTAGCGAGAATAGAGCCATCTCCGTAGGGCACCAGCATTTTGTTGAAGGTGAAGTCCCAGTTGAAGCCCAAGGGTCCCCGGTATTCTTCATGGCGTTGGGAATTGGCAACCCTGGTAACTTCAATGGGCAGACTTTTAGTAGGAAAACCTAAGTCAGATTCCAAAGCGATAAAGTTTCCTGTGGTGGCATCTACAGAAAAACCAATTTCTTCACCATGGCCGTAAAAAGGCCTAATCTTTTCCCTGATTTTATAATCCGCTGAAGGGTTCTTAACTATTTCACCCCTGGTAAATGGCTCGCTTCTTAAGGGGTCGAGGATTAAGAGGTAATCCCCTACCACCAGTTCCAGTTCTTCGTTGACATGGTTAACTTTTTTGATGTCCTCGGCCTTGGTCCCGTTTTTATAATAGAACTTAGCTATGGACTTAACCCTGGCTTGCTTGTTGTAGATAGCGATAAGGAATTCCTAGGAGGTTGGGCCTACTTTGTAGGTTTTGGTGGTTTTGTTGCCCTTGGAATCGGTAGATGTCACATCATACTCATAGTACATGGAAATTTCATGGGTCTTACCAAAGGTGAAATCCATGCCGTCTTTGGCCCATTTACCGCTGGAGTCAGCGGAAGTGGTCCATTTATTGCCTTCTCCGCTTAAGTAGATGCGGGCATTTTTCACTGCAGTGCCGTCAGCCTTAATCTTGCCGGTCTTGCGGTTGATATGAAGCTGGAAATCGGCAGGTTTGGGGTCGGGCTTAGGCTCGGGTTTGGGTTCAGGCTTTTTGGTATACTCTACCTTCAGTATAGGACGGTAATCTTTCTTTGGGTCATCACAAGAGTAGAAAATCCGGGCCGCCTGGTTCTTGTTTCTGGGGGCCAGCATCATGCCGTTATTGCGGATGGAGCCGTCTACCCATTTTTGAACCAGATCCTTGACATCATAGCTCCACCAACTGCCGTTGGAACCTGTCTTGGAGGCTATCAAACTACCAATACGGCCGTTTTTGGCCCACCAGTTCCAGGTGAGGGTGCTGTTTTCCCAGGACCAATTGACCAGTACAGGATAAAGATCAATGGTTGTATCACCTTGAATATCTTGCTCGGGGAATACTGAGAAGGAAGCGGAGGTGATTTTAACCCCCTTGGGCACTTGGGCAAAGAGATTTTTAAAGACAAAGAATGACCGGGTTTCTCCACGCTGGGAACCATAGCCCACTTGTAAAGTATGGGTTGACCTGTAGTTGCTGTTGGGAGATAAGGAAGATATGTAGGTATCCCGGCCATCAACGGGGCCAGGTTGAAGGATGGGGTCGACAATAACCGGCCATTTCCTGGCGGGGTCAGCCAGCCACTTCTTATCGACGGAAAGGGTTAGAATATGACCGCCCTTTTGTTTCTCCACATTCATGGTAACCGCTTCGGAGCGGGCCCCTGCCGCATCGTACATGTAGGGCTTGGCGAAGGACCAGACTGGGGTTTGAGCGCCTGGTTCCACCAAGTCTATGGTCCCGTCGTTTTTGGGGTTTACCTGCAGGTTACCGGCCAGCAGATTGAATTTGAAGTCAGATGGGGCGCCCTGGTCTTTAAGGATGATGTCTTCTTTGACCTGATTGTCTGCTACGGTATAGCGCAGGTCAACTTTATCCTTGATTTCCGGATAAATTATGGCATTCTGGATAACCGTACCCTGAACAGCCTGTACGTCTAAAATCTGCCACTCCAGTTGGTGCTTGCCCTGTTGGGTGCGGACGAATTTTTTATCACCGGTTTTAGGGGTAAAAAATACCTTGAAGCTGTTGGCTTTATTTTCATAGGCATATCCGGCCACCCGGGCCGGAACCAGGGTGTTGTCAATGTCAATGAGTTTCCCTTTTTCCTGGTAGTGGATAGGGTTTAGGGAGATTTCGGTGAGGTACTTGTCTTCTCCCAGTTCAAAGGTCTTGGAGTTAAGGGTCCGTTTGGAGATGACTTCATTTCGAGCCTTGGCTTCCTCTGCTAGGGGGTCTTTTTCCACCTTGGGCCCGGCAGTATCGGGAAGTTTATTGGTTGGTTTGAGGGTTTTGGCCAGTTCTTCGGCCGAGACCCGGTTTACCATGCCTTTGAAGACCCCAGAAGTCAGGCCTTGCAGGAAGCTGTCGATGGCCCCAAGGTTGAGGCTTAGGATTAGGGTGAAGACCATGAGTTTCGTGAGAATGGGGTGTTTTTGGTTAGACATCAGATCATTCCTCCTTTTATAAAAAAGAATAAACCTATCCCCGGCTTTCCGAAGATAGGTTTGAATATCCCATGATGTCGCTACAAGTATGCTAATCTCCTAAACTTCGGAACCCCGGCAGTCATGGCAATCGGCCTTGCGCCAATGCTTTAGACCCGGTAGTTTGCGCCCCTGGTTTTCACCTGGTTTGCCTTTTTCGGTTAGAATTTTGAGATTAGCTGATATAATTCGTCAATATTTTCTTTTTTCCTGCAATTACCTTGTAAAAATTTTCCGATTAATTTCGACAAATTTTTACAAGGGAGCGTCTAGCCCTGGGTGGACCGATGATTTCCGCAAAAATCACCCCTTGAACCAATTGTTGAGGGGTGAAGGCTTCAGCCGCCTCACCGCTTGGGGCCGCCATCTCCACCGGCCTTCGGGCCACTTCCTCTTCTCTAATCAAAGCCTGCTTGCCATCTTTAATGGATGAATGTCTATCCTTAAAAAGATTCACAGAATTATCATCCATCAACTGACGGGCTGCCGGGCCAGATACAACCTCCGGCTGATAATCCCGATCAGTCCATTCCTTTTCTTCTTCTTCCTCATCCCACTGCCAATCCTGACCAGGATCAGGCCAATGCTCACCTGCTCTTTTCCAGGGCCCATTAGGGGTAGTAGGTGTTCCTTCCTTCCCTTTTTGGGCCAGCTTTTGGGCAGTTTGAACTATGAAGATTATTATAAATATTATTATACCTAGAGCTTCCACGGACTTACCCCCTTTGTTAGTCATTAGTCCTTAGTCGTTAGCTATTAGCTTAAGATTAGCCCTTGCTAACGACTAATTGCTTGAGATACAGGGGTTATTCCGTTTTATTTCCGTCAGATCCTTTACCTAATGACGAACCATCACCCTTTGGTCCCACTTTGGAAATGGTGTCCCGCATCTGGGTATCGGCCATGATGTTTTGCATGTTGTAATAATCCATTACACCCAATTTACCCTCGCGCAAGGCTTGGGCCATGGCCTCAGGTACCTGGGCTTCAGCTTCCACAACCTTGGCCCGCATCTCTTGGACAGCGGCCTTCATTTCCTGCTCCCTGGCCACCGCCATGGCTCTTCTCTCCTCCGCCTTGGCCTGGGCAATCCGCTTATCGGCCTCGGCCTGGTCGGTCTGGAGTTGGGCCCCGATGTTACGGCCCACATCTACGTCAGCAATATCAATGGAAAGAATCTCAAAGGCAGTTCCAGAATCTAAGCCCTTTCCAAGAACGGTACGGGAAATCAAATCAGGATTCTCCAAAACCGCCTTGTGAGAATCAGCGGAACCTACGGTTGTGACCACGCCCTCACCAACCCTGGCCATGATCGTCTGCTCACCGGCGCCCCCCACCAGGCGGTCAATATTGGCCCTTACAGTTACTCGAGCAATGGCCTTGACTTCGATACCATCTTTGGCCACAGCGGAAATGACAGGGGTCTCGATGACCTTAGGGTTAACACTCATTTGCACCGCTTCCAAAACATTACGTCCAGCTAGGTCAATAGCCGCTGCCCGCTCGAAGGGCAGGGGAATGTTGGCCCGCTCAGCAGCAATCATGGCGTCTACTACCCGATCAACGTTACCACCGGCCAGATAATGTGCTTCTAGTTGGTTCACTGTCACCGGAATACCGGCCTTGTCAGCCTTGATTAAAGGCATCACTATTTTAGCCGGCGGTACCCTCCGCAAACGCATCCCAATCAAATTCATAATACCGATTTTCACTCCGGCGGCCAGGGCCGAAATCCACAGCCCCACAGGAATAAAACTAAAAAGAATGACTACACCTAAAAGACCGAAGATGATTAACAATATAGTTGATAATTCAGCAATGCCCATTTTTGTACCTCCTTTTTAGTGGTTCGTAGTTCGTGGTTCGTAGTTCATAGTTTTTTATAGCCAAAGCTATTCTTTCAAGCTAAAAACCAGAAATACCATCCCAACAAACTACGAACTATGAACTACGAACTATGAACCTCTCTCACCACAACCCTGGTTCCTTCCACCAGTACCACTTTCACCGTCGCTCCGGCATTGATAAAGCCGCCCTCGGTGACCACATCCAGGCGGTGGCCCTGGAAATCGGCGGTGCCGGCGGGCCTTAAGGGGGTGATGGTTACCCCTTCCCGACCCAGGAACTGGGTCAATTCCTGCTTGGGCGCCACATATCCCTCTTGGTTAGCCATCCGGGTACCCAGGATTATCTTATCCCAAAAATTACGCTTGGTCATAAACTTCAACCCCACAGCAAGAATTATTATACTGCCAATGATGGCCACCACCAGGGAAATTACAGCATCGGTAGTACTCCGGGAAGCCAGGAAAATACTGGTTCCCACCATGAGAATACCCAGTACACCGGCTATCCCGAACCCTGGTATAATAAAAATCTCCAGTACCAGCGCGATTATTCCGATAAGGAATACCAATACAGCTTCCCAACCGGTAAACCCGGCCAGCATATGGCCGCCGAAGTATAAACTCAAGGCCAGTAGCCCCAAGGTTCCAGCCACACCCCATCCGATGGTAAGAGCCTCTAACAGCAGCCCGGCAATGCCTATGGTTAGCAACAGAGGGCTAACCATGGGGTGGGTGACCCACCTGGCCAGGGTTTCAGCGGCCCCAGGTTTAACTTCCACTACGGGTTGTCGATTATAACCCAGTTCTTTCAATAATTCTGCCCTGTCCTGAACCAGCATATCCGCCATACCTACATCCACGGCCTTGTGAGCAGACAGGGAAAGAATCTTCCCTTTTTCTTTTAGGTTTGGTATTACTACATCCTTATCGACCATGGCCGCCGCAATATTCTCATCCCGACCCCGGGTTTTAGCCGTATCTTCCATCACCGCCCGCCAGCCGGAGATAATCTTCTCCTCAGCAGGCCGGGGTTCAGCGGCCCCCACCGCACTCCCCGGAGTCATGGCGATTTTATTGGCGGCCAGGGTAATCAAGGCCCCAGCGGAAAAGGCCTTCCCGTCTACAAAGGCAATCACCGGAATCTTGGTATCCAGGATGGCCTCTTGCATGATTTTGGCCCCGTTAATAGTCCCTCCCGGAGTGTCAATTTCCAGTATAACCGCTTTGGCTCCCTCTTCCTCAGCCTTGTTCAGGTTGCGTTCCACGAAGGCTCCTAATCCTTCCTCAATGACCCCGCGGACAGGAATTACATAAATGCTGCCATCTCCCGCTGGGGCGGCCCCCGGCAGAAGGAGACCAAGGATAATCATGCTTAGATAAAACCATTTGAAGCCCGTCAATTTTTTCAACAGAAGTAATCACCCCCTTTTATATTAACAGTTATACACAAATATTACTAGGTTAATGAACCTTTTTCCTCTTTTTCCGTAGTTTTTCTTGGTTGCAACTTCATAATAAAGAAAAATAAAAGACCTTTAACGACAGTCCCGTTGTGAAACTAACGTTAAAGGTCTTGCCTACAAGCTAAAACAGCCTTGTGATAAAACCGAGGGCGCTAACCCTGTATTGACGATTTTACTTAACATTTCTGTTTGGCTACTCCCCTTAGATTATGTAATTGAATCAAATTATATCTACCAGGCAGGAGAAAGTCAATACCGGGTTCCATTTTTTTTGCCCCAGTTACATTCCCTTACCGTCAATTTACCCATATTTCTTCCGGGATGCTCAGTCTTTTTCCTTAAATCTACCTTTTACGACCATACCTAGCCCTATCAGCCTGGCAATCCTTTCTGCGGCATCTGTGATTAATTCTTTACTCCCGGCTATAGCTTGGTTAATGGTCAGAGGCCCCTTCAAAATACTAAACATTGCATCCACGCCGTGTTCATAAACCTTTTCCGCCCCCGGGCCCAAGGAACCGGAAAGGCAAACCACCGGTTTCCCATACTTTTTCGCCCTTTGGGCCTCCCCTATTGGGGCTTTACCATAAATGGTTTGCTCGTCGGTGCGGCCTTCGCCCGTGATGACTAGATCAACCTGTTGCATTATTTGTTCCAGGTTGGAGGCTTCCATGATTATTTCTACTCCGGAGCGCAAAACTGCTCCGGTAAAAGCCACCAACCCGCCGCCGAGTCCCCCGGCGGCCCCTACTCCGGGAAGCTGACTAATATCTTGGCCTAAATCCGCAACAATAACTTGAGCCATGCCCATTCCCCCGTCATTGGTTGCACTACCGCCAATCCCGATAACCAACTTACGGCAGCCATATTCCATGGCTTTAGCCATCAGTTCCCCTGTACCATAGGTAGTGGTCGCCATGGGATTAAGCTTTTCCCTGGGTACCAGCGGCAAACCGGAAGCCGCAGCCATCTCGATGACAGCGGTAGTACCGTCACCAAGAATACCGAAAAAAGCCTCAACCGGTGTTCCCAGAGGACCCGTTACCTGGCAAGGAATAATCCGACCCCCGGCAGCAGTTGCCAAAGCCTCAACAGTACCTTCCCCTCCATCGGCCATAGGCACTGTAAAAGTCCGGCAGTGAGGCCAAAACCTCTTAATGCCTTCCTCCATAGCCTTGGCCACCTCCAAGGCTGTCAGGCTGCCTTTGAATGAGTCTGGAGCGATAAGAATTCTCATGGGTTACCTCCAACGGCTTGTAAGAATTACCTACGGTCAGGGGCGATTACTTATAAGCGACCGCAAGAAAAGCCCGGCAGTTCGCCGGGCTCTTCCTACCCACCAAGGGCTTCTTTTACAATTTGGTTGACCAATTTACCATCGGCACGGCCTTTGACCTTCGGCATCAGGGCGCCCATTACTTTGCCCATATCCTTTTGATCCCTGGCTCCTACCCTGGTAATAATCTCATGTACTAGGGCGGTAATTTCTTCAGCAGACATCTGTTCAGGCAGGTAATGCAAGAGAACTTTAATCTCTTCCTGCAATTGTTCAACAATGTCTTCTCGGCCAGCCTTCCGGTACTCCTCAATGGCGTCCCGGCGCTGTTTGGCCTCTCGGACCAGCACCTCTATAACTTCTTCATCATTGAATTCTTTTTTCTTATCAATCTCGGCATTTTTAATGGCTGCCCGGACCATGCGAATAACGGATAAACGGAGCTTGCCCGCTTCTTTATCTTTCATCGCAGCTTTCATGTCTTCAACAAGTTGATCCTTAAGGGACATAAACAAGGCCTCCTAGTTGAATTTTCTCTTCCTTGCTGCTTCAGATTTCTTCTTCCGCTTAACACTGGGTTTTTCGTAATGCTCCCGCTTTCTAGCTTCGGACAAAACCCCGGCTTTTTGGCAAGATTTCTTAAAACGCCGAATGGCGCTATCTAAAGATTCATTTTTACCGACTTTAATTTCGGACATCCAACTTCCCTCCCTCCACTACAAGCCATTCTCCATGCATAGCTACGTCTTTTGCTGCATTAAGAAGTGGATAAGTGCAAAAATTTACACATATTATATTATACACCATTGGTATAAAGCATGTCAATGGCGAAAATCCTTGGCTTAAGGCCTTAGAACCTTACCAGAACTTACCCAGGGAGTTGCCGCCTAGGATGTGGAAATGAAGGTGGAAGACCACTTGCCCAGCATCGGTGTTATGATTGCTCACAATACGAAAGCCGGATTCAGCAATACCTATTTCCCTGGCTATCTTGGAAGCTACATAGTGGATATGGCCGATTAATTCCTTATCCCCTTCCTCCATGTCGCTAAGATTAACCAGATGTTTTCGGGGCACTACCAAAATATGAATATCGGCTTGAGGGGCAATATCTTTGAAAGCTATTACCAGATCGTCCTCATAGACCATCTGGCTGGGGATTTCTTTATTAGCAATTTTACAAAAAATACAGTCGGACACAGTAACACCTCCCCTCAATTAGAGGGATTTAACTAGGGATATATTTTTCGACAGGCGAAAAGTGAATTCCTCCTGTTTTTTCAAATATTTCAAAAAAATCTTTCCTGGATTAGCCCATGTAAAATAACATCGTCCTGGCCGGTAATTTTAATATCCAGAAAATCACCTTTTAACCCAGGAGAACCGGGAAAAACAACCCGTAGGTAATTATCAGTGAGACCTTCCCACCGAGTTAAATCATCCTGATAAGTATTTTCCACCAAAACTTCCATGGTTTGAGCGATAAAACCGGCTGCAAACTCCCGGGCCTTACGAGCGGCCAGTTGGATTAATTGCTGGCTCCGGTCATCTTTAATCCCTGAAGGTACCTGGTTGGCCATCTCTGCCGCCTTGGTACCCTGGCGGGGAGAGTATTTGAATACATGGATATCACTAAAGTCCACTTCTTCAACAAATCCCATGGTGGTCCGGAAGTCCTCATCCCTTTCCCCAGGGAAACCTGTGATGATATCAGTGGTAATGGCCACTCCGGGGATAAGAAAACGAATATACCCGATGAGCTGTTCATACTCTTCGGTGGTATATTTTCGGTTCATGGCCCGCAAAACCGCATCACTACCGCTTTGTAAAGGAATATGTAAATGCCGGCAGATAACAGGAGAATCTGCGATTACTTCCAGCAGGCCGGGAGTTATATCCGTAGGTTCAATGGAACTAAGGCGCAGTCTGCGGAGCCCGTCTACTTGGGAAAGTTGCGCTAAAAGACCGGCAAGGTTGGCGTCTCCGCCAAGATCCCGGCCATAGGTACCGGTACAGATGCCGGTGAGGACGATTTCCCGGAACCCTTGGGCCACCAGGTTTTCGGCCTCAGCCACCACTTTTTCCGGCGGCCTGCTCCGTAAAGGGCCGCGGGCGTAAGGAATAATACAATAACTGCAGTAGTTATTGCAGCCCTCCTGAATTTTGATAAAGGCCCTGGTACGACCTTCATAAGAGACCAGTTGCAAATCCTCGAATTCTTTTGCCTCCATAATATTGGTTACGGCATTAAGAGGTGCCTGGGATTTCTTTGCTTCTTCCACCAGTTCTACGATGCGGCGGCGATCCTTGGTCCCCACCACCAGGTTGACACCGGGGATGGCCAAAACCTCCCCCGGCGATGTCTGAGCATAACAGCCGGTTACGGCAACCACAGCCTCGGGGTTGGTTTTCACCGCCCGGCGAATCATCTGCCGGGACTTGCGGTTGCCCAGGTGGGTTACGGTACAGGTGTTAATGATATAAACATCGGCAAGGTCGGCAAAGTCAACCACAACGTATCCCTGTTCCCGGAATAAATCCATCAGGGCCGCCGATTCGTACTGGTTTACCTTGCAGCCCAAGGTGGTGACGGCTACCCGGTTCCCAGGAAAAGGTTTATGCTCATTGTTGGTCACCGGACAACCCTCCCAGGTCTCCAAGTTGATACATAATTATAGCCAGGACGGCAAGGCTTGCCGTTTCGGTGCGCAAAATCCGGGGCCCCAGGGATACTGAAAGGGCTCCCTGCCTATGGGCCTCTTCGGCTTCACCCGGGGCAATTCCCCCTTCCGGGCCGATGATGATGTATATCTTCCGTTCCGCCAAGACCTCTACTCCGGCCAAAGCTTTATTAAGCCCTTGCCCCTGTTGTGCTTCCCATGGCATGATGATTAAGGCACCCTTGGGAATTTTGGTCCATAACCCTTTCCAGGTACAAAGCTCGTCTACCAGAGGAATCCTCCCCCGCCGACATTGCTTGGCAGCCTCGGCAGCCACCCGCTGCCAGCGTTCCCGCCTGGCCCCCGCTTTTTTGGCATCCAATTGGACTATGGAGCGTTCCATAGTCACCGGAATGATGCGGTTAACCCCTAGTTCGGTGCACTTCTGGATGATTAGCTCCATTTTTTCCCCTTTGGGGAGGCCCTGAACCAGGGTGATATCCACCGGAGGTTCAGCAGTGTTGGCCTGCTCTTCCAGAATGGTACCGGTTACTTCGGCAGAGTTAAGGTCGTCAAGTTGTACCAGGAAGTCACGGCCCTGCCCGTCACAAACGGTAATCCTGTCCCCGGCTTGGAGGCGGAGCACCTTGGTTATATGTTTGACATCTTCGCCCTTAATATACACGGTTTTGTCCCGAATTTGAGCTGGGTCGATGAAGAAGCGGGGCATGATGGTCGTCCTTTCTTGTCCCTTTTTGTGGTGGGAGGTTGGGGTATTTTGCTCCGCAACTTTTCAGGCTTCAAACGAGCTACCATTAATGTTTCTCTACGTCTTGACTGAGAGGTTTCTGCACCTTTACGCCCTTTTAGGGTAGTGTCTCGGCATCCGACGGGCTGTCTCTCGTACGCTTATGAAAAGTTGCTCCGCAAAATACCCCAACCTATGCACGTCAGGTATATGTATTATAACTCCGACCATCATTAGGGTATAGTGTATAGCATTTAAACTATCAGCTACAAGCTACCAGCTACCAGCTATAAGCTACGAGCTACAAACGCCACCCAGCCGCCGGAGGTTTCTTCTTCGATGATCTTGAAGCCGTCGGCCAAGAGTTTTTCCCGAACGTCGGCGGCCCGGTCATCGATGATTCCGGAGGCAATAAAAAGGCCGCCTGGTACTAGCCTGGCTAGGACGTCGGGGCTGACCACCTTGATGATGTCGGCGATGATGTTGGCTACCACTAAATCCGCAGGTTCTGTGACCACGTCGAGGAGGTTGCCCTGGATGACTTCAATACGGTGGCTTTCACCACTGGCTTCCACGTTGGTTCGGGCTACCCTGACCGCTGTTTCGTCCAGGTCAATGGCTACCACTTTTCCGGCTCCCAGCTTGGCGGCGGTGATGGACAGCACTCCCGAACCTGTACCCACGTCATAGACTCTCTGGCCGGTCTGGAAGTGTTTCTCCAGGGCCCGGATGCACATGGCAGTGGTAGGGTGGGTGCCGGTACCAAAAGCCATACCTGGGTCAAGTTCGATGATGACCTCATCTTTTTGAGGATGGTAATCCTCCCAACTAGGCTTGATGACCACCCGTTGGCCTACTTTTTCCGGTTTGAAATAGGCCTTCCAGGAATTGGCCCAGTCCTCTTCGGCCACGGTATCGGTGGTTATCCTGGCTTCACAACCGGGGAGGTAATACTGCTGCAGATTGTTGAGTTGCTCCTTCAGCTCTTCCAGCCTTTCAGCCAGCCGCCGGTCTTCGGGCAAGTAGCCCTTGACCACCACTTTATTTACCGCCAAAGCCGCCCGGGGCGGCAGTTCATAATAATCCCAACGGTTACTTTGAATATATTCATCCACCAGGAGAGGGTCTTCAATAACGACCCCTCCTGAACCAATTCTTTCAAAAATCTCACTGACTGCTTCAACCCCGTCCCGATCCACGGTAACGGAAATCTCCATCCACTGCATCCATATCATTGCCTTTCGCTTCATGGTTTAATTCTTTAAACTATGAACTATGAACTACGAACTATGAACCTTCTACTAATCATTTCCCACTACATTCTCCCAGGCTTCCTTCACCTTATTGAGAATGCCTTTATCCCGGTGATGGCCAACCGCTTTTTCTCCACTTTCAGCAGCAAACTCCTGCAGTAATTCTTTTTGCCGCTCCGATAGTTTTTTGGGGGTCTTTACCACCACTTGCACGTGTTGATCACCTCGGCCATAACCCCGTAGATTGGGAATACCTTTCCCCTTGATACGGAAATAAGTCCCGGTTTGAGTGCCGGCAGGAATTTTCAGCATCACCTTACCATCCAAGGTAGGCACCTCAATCTCGTCACCCAAGGTCACCTGGACAAAAGAAACATCCATCTGGCAGATAACGTCATTACCTTCCCGGACAAAGAGGTCATGGGCTTTCACCCTAATGAAGACATATAAATCCCCATGGGGGCCGCCCCGTTCTCCGGGTTCCCCTTGGCCGCTGACCCTGATGCGGGAACCGTCGTCCACTCCCGCAGGAATCTTGATATGGATGGTACGCATTTTGCGAACTTTTCCGGCGCCCCGGCAGGTACTGCAGGGGTTCTCTACAATTTTCCCTTTACCGTGACAATGTTGGCAGGTTTTGGTCTGGACTATACGGCCAAAAGGAGTGTTCTGGGCGTATTGGACCTGGCCGCTTCCGTTACAGGCTTGGCAAGTCCGGGGGGTGCTCCCAGGAGCGGCCCCTGAACCGCCACAGGTATCACAGTCTTCCATTTTAGGAATTTGGATATCAGTTTCTTTGCCAAAAGCGGCTTCCTCAAAAGTTATTTGCAGATCATAACGGAGGTCATCCCCTTTTTGGGGACCGTTGCGGCGTCCGCCCCCACCCCCGAAAAACATATCAAAGATATCCCCGAAGCCGCCAAAATCAGCGCCGCCAAATCCCCCCTGACCGTCTGCAGCGGCATGGCCAAAACGGTCATAGTTGGCCCGTTTATCTTTATCCATGAGGACATCGTAAGCCTCAGTGGCCTCTTTAAATTTGGTCTCGGCTTCAGTGTCACCGGGATTCATGTCCGGGTGATACTGCCGGGCCAGCTTGCGATAGGCTTTTTTGATATCCTGCTCGGCAGCGTCTTTAGATACCCCCAGGACTTCGTAATAATCCCGTTTACTCATGCTTTTTCACCCCGTTTAGCTATTAGCTATTAGCTGGTAGCTGTTAGCTTTTTAGTATTCTTATACTGAAAACAGAAATTGGCAGGGGGTTCGTGGCCCCCTGCTGGTTCTTTTATTGCCATCTATTTATTATAGTCTGATTGGGTGCTTTTAGTCTACTCTTTCTTCTTGTCTTCGTCGACTACTTCGTAGTCGGCGTCAACTACGTTGTCTTTGCCTTGGGCGCCGGGTTCACCTTGAGGGCCGCAGCCTTCGGGGCCGCAACCGCCCTGCTGGCCCTGCTGCTGGTACATGGCGCTGGTTAGTTCGTAAAGGACCTTGGTCAGTTCTTCGTTTTTGTTCTTAATATTTTCAATATCTTCGCCTTTAAGGGCTTCTTTCAATTCATCGATGGCCTTTTGGATATTTTCCACCTGGGCTTTGTCAGCCTTTTCGCCGAAGTCTTTGATAGCCTTTTCTGCCTGGTAAACAGCAGAATCTGCCTGGTTACGGATTTCGATTTCTTCTTTCCGCTTCTTGTCTTCGGAAGCGTGGAGTTCTGCGTCCTTAACCATTTGCTGAATATCGTCATCGGATAGACCGGTAGAAGCCGTGATGGTGATGTTTTGTTGGTTACCGCTGGCCATATCTTTGGCAGACACGTTGACAATACCATTGGCGTCGATGTCGAATTTTACCTCAATCTGAGGAATACCTCTGGGGGCTGGGGGAAGGCCGGTCAACTGGAAGCGGCCCAGGGTTTTGTTATAAGCAGCCATATCCCGTTCACCCTGAAGTACATGGATATCCACACTGGTCTGATTATCAGCAGCAGTAGAGAAAATCTGACTCTTGGAAGTAGGAATGGTGGTATTGCGTTCGATAAGTCTGGTAAATACCCCACCCAGGGTTTCGATACCCAAGGAAAGAGGGGTTACATCCAGGAGTACGATATCTTTAACTTCACCGGCCAGCACCCCGCCCTGAATAGCAGCTCCCAGGGCCACACACTCGTCGGGGTTAATGCCTTTATGGGGCTCTTTGCCCAAATATTTCTTAATGGCTTCCTGAACGGCAATAATCCGAGTAGAGCCACCTACCATCAACACCTTATCAATATCCTTGGGTTCCAAGCCGGCATCGGCCAAAGCCTGACGGGTTGGGCCCATGGTTGCCTCTACCAGGTCAGCGGTTAGTTCGTCAAACTTGGCCCGGGTCAGGGTGGTCTCTAAGTGCTTAGGGCCGGTTTGATCTGCAGTGATAAAGGGCAGACTGATACTGGTCTGGGTGACCCCGGACAACTCTTTCTTGGCCTTTTCGGCGGCTTCTTTCAGCCGTTGGTTAGCCATTTTGTCGTTCCTTAGGTCTATACCTTGCTCTTTCTTAAATTCATCAGCCAACCAGTTGATAATCCGCTCATCAAAGTCATCCCCACCAAGACGGTTGTTACCGTGAGTGGACTTAACTTCAAAAACGCCGTCGCCCAATTCCAAAATAGAAACATCAAAGGTACCGCCACCCAGGTCATATACTAAAATGGTATGGTCTTCACCCTTTTCCAAGCCATAGGACAAGGCCGCGGCAGTAGGTTCGTTGATAATCCTTAACACTTCCAAACCGGCAATCTTTCCTGCGTCCTTAGTGGCTTGACGCTGGCTATCGGAGAAATAAGCAGGTACTGTAATTACGGCTTGTGATACAGACTCACCCAAGTAAGCCTCGGCATCAGCCTTAAGCTTCTGCAGAATCATAGCTGAAATCTCTTGGGGGGTATAGTTCTTGTCATCGATAGCGACTTTATAATCTGTACCCATGTGACGTTTAATAGAGCTAATAGTTTTATCCGGATTGGTAACAGCCTGGCGCTTAGCTACCTCCCCGATTAGACGTTCTCCGGTTTTAGAAAAACCTATTACCGAAGGGGTAGTACGGCCACCTTCAGGATTAGGGATAACGGTGGCTTCCCCACCTTCCATTACTGCTACACAAGAATTAGTTGTACCAAGGTCAATTCCTATAACTTTTCCCATTATTATCTCCTCCCATTTGTTTTAGCTTGTAGTTGGTAGCTGGTAGCTTGTAGCCTTGGTAGCATTTCTTAAGTTAAAAGAATCGCTAAACATTTCGGCTATAAGCTATAAGCTACAAGCTACCAGCTATTAGCTACTCTTCGCTACTCTCACCATTGCTGGCCTAATCACCTTGTCCTTTAAGGTGTAGCCCTTCTGAAATTCATCAATTATTTGATTATCTTCATGGTCGGAACTTTCCACCATCATTACTGCTTGGTGTTGATTGGGGTCAAATTTTTCACCCACCGCACATATTGGCTGTAGGCCTTCCTTATGCAGTACTTCGTTAAGCTGGCGGAAAATCATTTCCACTCCGGAATATAGACCCTGTTCATCTCCATTGACACTCAAAGCCCGTTCAAAGTTGTCCAAAACCGGTAACAGGTCGCAAATTAAACCCTCTGAAGCGAATCTAATCATTTCTTCCCGCTCTTTTTGATTACGTTTCCGGAAGTTCTCGAAATCAGCTTGCAACCGTTGCAACCTGTTCAGATAATCATCAGCCTCAACGGTCTTGCGAGCGAGTTCCTCTTGCACCCTGGCCAACTTCTCTTCCGGTGACAAATCCTCATCTATAGCAGCCCCCTGGGCCTCTTTATCCTCAGCGGGAACCTCCCCGGCTACTTGCTCATCAATGACTTCAGCATTATCCGCCGCCGCCGCAAAGTCTTCAACCTCAGACCTTTCCTCTTTACCCATGCTTGCACCCCCTCTTGGATTAGCTATCAGCTGTCAGCTGTCAGCTTTCAGCGTCTAGGTATTCCCATTAGCTTTAAAAACCATCTTGGAGCTGATAGCTGATAGCTGCCTTTTAAACAATTTCATCAAAATCATTCTTCCTGTCTTTTTCTTCACGCTTCTTAATTATGGTATCGATACGCAAGATGGCTTCGGCTATTTCGCCGGCGGCTTTTAGAGCGTAGCTTTTCACCAGGGCCGGATCAACAACGCCAAGGGCCAGCATGTCGGTTACGTCCCCGGTGTCGCAATCAATAGCCAGGGAATCTTTGCCCTGTTCTACTTGGGCCGCTACTACATCCCCCACCTTCTCCAGGGGGTTGAAACCGGCATTGGACACGATTTGAGATAAGGGCCTTTTCAAAGCCTCGCTGACACAGTCTACCCCGTAGGCGGCCATGCCCCGGATGCTTTCCCGGACCTTTTCCACTTCCCGGGAAACAGCCAGTTCAATAGCCCCGCCACCGGCTACGATGCCACCCTTAACAGCGGCCTGAACGGAGGAAGCAGCATCTTTGGCAATACGTTCCCGTTCGCCAACCACTTCCTCGGTGGCGGCTCCCACCAAAATGGTGGCCATGGGCTTACCGTGACCGCCCAGGATTCTGACTTGTTCCAGCTTTTCGTCCGCCATCACCCTGTCGGCACGGCCCAGGTATTTCTCCAGTTCGGCAGCATCCTTTTTGAGTCCGGTGCGCTTGATGGCCCTGGCCCCGGTATGTTCTGCCGTCTTACGCAATTCTTTATTGGCCACCCGTTGTATAACCATGATTCCGGCATCGGTGAGAATCTCCTCAGCCTGATCTTCTACGCCCCTATCCACAAGAACCAAGGTGACTCCTATCTCCACCAGTTTTTGGACATTGGCCTTGAATTCCTCTCGGAGGGCCAAATAACGGGCGAAACCCGCTTCTGTTCCCAAAGCCTCGTCTTCCATCTCTTCCGGTTCCAAGGCGTCATCAATGACCAACACCTTTACATCAGCCAACTCTTTGGGCATCAAATCATTAATGGGCTCCTTGTTGATGATTACACCAAGGAAAACTTCGTTATCCGCCCCTTCTTCTGCATCAACGGTGTCAGAAAGTTTAAAGGATGGGTCTTTGAGCTTTTCTTCCCCGATTAGGCGGGCGCCTTCCACCACCAGATCCGCAATGTCCTGGTGTTCCCGGCCGGCAATAAGGGCAATGTGCTTAACCAAAGGATCATCCACCCCTTTTATGGGAATGGCTTTATCCTTAAGTACCTCCAGGGCCTTCTTAACCCCGGCCCGCAAACCTTCAATCACCCTAGCCACCGGTACCCCTTTGACCACCTGGCTAACCCCTTCGCCCACCAGAGCTCCGGCCATGACGGTGGCGGTGGTGGTACCGTCGCCAATCTCGGCTTGTTGGGCCTTGGCGATATTAATGAGCATCTTGGCCGCAGGATGATTGGCCTCCATCATGGTTAAGATGGTTACCCCATCATTGGTTATAACCACCTCACCAAATCTATCTACCAGCATAGTATCCAGACCCTTTGGCCCCAAAGTGCCTTCCACCGCCGAAGCAATGGCCCGGATAGCGCTGGCATTGGTCATCAGGGCCGCCAATTTTTCATCCACTTCAGCCCCGGTACTTGCTTGTTGCTTTAAGCTCATGGGTATTCCTCCTAAGTTAGCTGACAGCTGATAGCTGTTATTTCAGTCTCTTGCCACCGTAACAATTCCTTAATATCTCCTCTAGATTCTGGGTCATGTATTCTACTATGGAAACCACTTTGGCGTATTCCATACGGGTGGGGCCAAGAACTCCGATGGAGCCCACCAGTTGGCCGTCTATGTGGTAGGTGGCGGTAATCATGCTGCAATCCCGGAGTCCTTCTTGTTTATTTTCCTCTCCAATGCTGATATTAACCCCTTCTTCTTGGGAATTGACAGTCATCAGGTTTCTTAATAAATCATCCTGATCCAATAAGCTCAACAGGGTTTTTACTTTTTCTATTTGGCGAAACTCCGGTTGGTTTAACATATTTAAGGTTCCCGCCAGACAAACCTTGTCTTCGGGAGCTAGGCCGGGGGAATCGTTTTGCAAAAGTTCCATGACAATATTAAATATTTCTTTATGTTTATTAAGTTCAAAATAGATTTCGCTGATGAGGGTACGCTTTATTTCTTCCAGAGGATGACCCTGCAGCTTGGCATTCAAAACCTGGGATATCTTAATTAATTCTTCTTGTTTCAGTTTCTCCGGTATATCAATGATTTTGTTATGAATGAAACCGGATTCAGTTACCACCACCACCAGAGCTTTACCCGGCTCAAGGGGCACCAATTGAAGATGCTTGAAAGCGGACCGCCCACCTTGGGGGCTCAAGACAATGGAAGTATAATTGGTTAACTGGGACAAAATCTTGCTGGTCTGCTGAATTACGGCAGATATTTCCGTCTTTTTGGATTCATAACCATGGCGAATGAAATCCTGCTCCTGGTTGCTCAACTTTTGTTTTTCCATCATGAAATCAACATAGTAGCGGTAACCTAAATCGGAGGGGACTCGACCCGAAGAAGTGTGGGGTTGTTCGATATAACCCATCTCTTCTAAATCTGACATTTCGTTACGAATGGTGGCAGGACTGACACCCAAATCCGTTTTTCTGGAGATGGTTCGGGAACCTACAGGCTCAGCGGTAGCTATATAATCTTGAATGATAGCTAGGAGCACTTTCTGTTTACGCTCATCAATCCGCATAAATCCACCCTCCTTGTTAGCACTCTCTTTGGTTGAGTGCTAAAGTTACCTATTAAAAAAATACCACTAGGGCCGCATTTTGTCAAGTATTTACACAAAAGCCTGAAAAACCAGATTTGCCAAGGGTAATCCTTGACGGGTAAGGTGTAAACGTCCCTCTTTTAACGTTAACAAACCCTTGTCTACAAAATTATTAATGGCCTCGCCATAAACATCTTCAGCCCGTACCCCAAAGCGCTGGACAAAAGCTTCCAAGTCGACACCTTCAGTCAGGCGAAGCCCTAAGAACATGGTTTCAGCCATGGCAATTTCCGGGGTGATGATTTCCTCTACTTGGGCCGGGAACACTCCGGTAGAAATATTAGTCACATACTCTTCTAAAGTTCCTGGATTAGCCGTCCGCCGGTTTCGCCAACTGGAATGGGCTCCCGGCCCTAAGCCCAGATATGTATGGTTTAGCCAGTAGATTAGATTATGCCTTGATTCCTTGCCGGGCAGGGCAAAATTGGAGATCTCGTAATGGTGGAAACCCTGACTCTTAAGGAATTCAATGGTATAAAGGTACATTTCAAGTTCAAGTTCTTCCTCACAGGGGGTTAAGTTTCCTTTTTTATAGGCTTCATGATAAGGAGTTCCTTCTTCGATCTTCAGGCTGTAAGCAGCCAGATGTTCAAGCCCCAAGTCAACAGCCCTTGCCAAAGAATCCTGCCACTGGTCCATGGTCTGACCGGGAATGCCGTAAATAAGATCCAGATTAAGATTGGCGAAACCAGCCTCCCTGGCCATGGTCACCCCTTTGGATATATCTTCTTTCCGGTGGATGCGACCCAGTTTGGCTAGTAGGTCATCCTGAAAAGCTTGAATCCCAATGCTCAAACGATTAACCCCTTGCTGCCGGAGTTGTTTCAGTTTATCCAGGGTTAAGGTGCCTGGATTGGCTTCAACAGTGACTTCAATCCCGGCGGGCCAGGTAAAGTATTCCCTGATATTTGCCATAATATTACCCAATTGGCAAGAGTTTAGACAGGTGGGAGTACCTCCGCCCAGAAAGATGCTAGTCAGGTTTTTCTCTTCCGGGGTCATGTGGGCCGAAACCAAGGCCATTTCCCCTTGCAGGGCGTGAAGGTATTGTCCTATCTGAGCGGCCCCGGCAGGAAAAGAGATAAAGTCACAGTAGTGGCATTTGCGGATGCAGAATGGTATGTGGATATAAAGGCCGTTGGACATGTTACAACACCTCAAAAAATTATATTTGCCTAGTGCTACAGTTAGAAAAAGGCGATAAACATCAACTGCTGTCTACCGCCCACTTATTAATTATGAACTTAAATCATTAGCTGGCAATGTATTTGTGCCAGCTTGACCTGCTGCATCCCGGTCAAAACCTGAATTAATAGTCAATGTGTCATCAGGACTTAGCGTCTCAAATAAAGCTTCAAGTGATGCTGCTTTTGCATTAGTCAGGTAAATAGTAAGAGTCCCGTCACTATCTACAATTGCCCTGCTAACATCCTCTGGCAAAATCCCTGTTGTCCCCCTAGTCCCCGTAATCGAAAGCTTCGACCAATCCAGGCAACCCCAAACATTTGACCCATCCGGTGCTAAATCCGTAAATTTACTGCCGGTAATCGAAATTGTATTCCAGGTGACGTCATATATAGCATCAGTATATGTAGCTTCAGGTGCAAGGGTTATATCAAGATCAGTACCAGTAATTCCAGGTGCATTTGCATTACCGTACAGTTCCGTTATAATACCCGGATCGGCAATTGTTACAGTGACATTCCCTGTTCCCGCCAAAGGATCAACAATGAGCTGAATCATATTGTCATCAACACCGTATCCTGTATTCACAGCTGTTACTGACTGACCAGTAAAAGACGAACCATTTATTGTATAGTAAACAGCGTTGAAAACTGAGTTTGCATCAACTATTGCTTCAGAAAAGATTACCCCTATTTTAGTAGCACCTGCTCCACCACCTATTACCTTAACAATCGTTGGACCAGATTTATCCCAAATCACGGAAGTTTTGTCATCTACTCCCGGGATTGATGCACCTCCACTTGCGTTATAGGCAACAACTGTGAAATGTATATAATTACCATCAAAAGGGTTGACGCCCCCGTTTGTTAATTTTGTTAAGTCAATATCCTGTTTTGTTCCTATGTCAGCAGCGAGTATTGTTGCATAATTGTCTACTGCCGGATTGACCCCAGTCGGGCTTCCTACTGCTACAAATACTTTATAGTGGTCAACATTTTGTGCAACTTTATCGGCATCTGTTATCAAGATTTGCGCTGTAGTATTTGAACCTATTTTTTGAAATACTTCTATCAGCGTACTAACACCGTTTGGAATTGTTGCCACTAACCTGAAGTTTGCCGGCTGGGCTTTTGCTCTTACATATACTTTACCTTCTACTGTAAATGTTACTGCAGTGTTGGTATCTGTGCAATCTATCCATGTTCCATCACTACCGTTTGTTGTATCTAAACTGTACTGCATTGCAGTCGATGTGCCTGTGATGTTGCCTTCCGCTACGTTTATTCCTACTCCTGACAAATCAAGCGTTAACGCCACACGAAGCCATCCATAGTTTTTATTTGGACCTTCGAGTATTGGACCAACTTTTGGATAAGCCTTTACATATATTTCACCCATGCCTTTTACCGTCAATAGGCCAGAGCTAGTTATTTGTGCTAAGTTTGTTACTTTGCCCTCCAAATCTGTGACGGCCCAATCTACGCCCTTATTTGTTGCATTTGTTGGCAATACTTCTGCCAGCATTTGTAAGGTGCCATTAATATTCGTTTTGAAGTTAACCGAATATACAGAGCTATAAACCAATTCCACTACATTTGGTACTTCATTAACCGAGATCTTAATCCCAGTCACAGCAACCGTACTGCTTCCGCCACCGCTACCACCGCTGGACACCGGCGAGGTTACCGTCGGGGCTGTTACGCCGGGTGCGGTTTGGATTGTTTGTGGGGCGGTCTGGAAGGTTACGCCGCTCACGCTTACTACAGCTTTTTGGACTGTTCCAGTGCCTGTAATATTTGCTTTAGCGCGTAAAGTCAGGGTTTGCACTGTGGTGCCGACGGGTATATCGATGATTACACCGGCGGCTTTTACATCTACGGATTCAAAATTACCTATCAGAATGATTTTATCATCGTCGGAGGCATCAATAATTATATCCTTGAAGCCTTCGCCGGTCAGGTCTTTTTCCTCAAATTTCACACCGGAATTAGCTAGAACTTCGGCCACTTTTGAATTACCGGAAACTACGATCCGAATCTTACCATTTTCTTTGGTAACCGTAACTTTACCCAGGGTGGAATCGATGATGAAAATACTGTTTTCACCACCGCCCCGAATATCGGTTGTGCCGTTTACAACCACGTTTTTGAGGATTACATTGCCCTCGGCAACACCTTTGGCTAAAACCAGGTTGCCCTTAATAGTCATGTTCTGCAAAGTAACCCCGGCCACATTAACAGTTACATTACCTTCAA
>JAJZSN010000033.1 GCA_021849745.1 Bacillota bacterium
GATCTGGGCCACCGACGCATCATTAGCAGAATACAACATCACCGCATAAACCAACTGCTCCACCGTCAGCCGCTCCCCTGTCTCCAACCAGATAGCAGCCTCTCCGGTCACAGCGGCAGTCTCACTGACATACACCTCTTCCGCTAAAGTAGCCCTCTCCAGAGCAACAATAGCCGTAGTTATCTTGGTGGTACTGGCCATAGGCCGCCTTTCCCGGGAATTTTTCTCATAAAGAACCTTGCCTGTCTTAACATCCATAAGAATAGCCGTTTTTGCCCCGATAGCCGGGGTTGCCGCCTCTACCGGCGGGACATAAAAAAACATTCCCCCAAGAATGCATGTAAAAACTATTATTATACCGACAATTCTGTTAAACAATTTTCCAACCTCCGAAAAATATCTCTAAACATAATATCTATTCCCCCTTCAATCCAAAAATCCTGCTGGGAAACAAAACCTATCCCATATTTTCATTTTTTTCTCAATAAAAAAACAACCCTCTCCTTTTGGGAGAAAGCTGTTATATATTCCTAGATATGTTCACCCCGGTAGACTTCTTCGTCATCCCGGCGGCCCCGGAAAACATCCTGCAGTTTGTCCAGAAAATGAGGCGCCTGGTCAATCAAGCGGTCTACCACCGCATTGCCGTCCACAGGCAACAGCCTAATCTGGCCCTGTCCCACCACCAAAAAACCTACCGGTTGGACTGAAACACCAGCCCCACTGCCGCCGCCAAAGGGCAGCATTCCACCCTGTTGTTTTCCATTGCCCCCATTACCTCCATTACCCCCGTCAGTACCCATAGTAGCTTCAAATTCCCCGCCACCTGCTGCGAAGCCACAAGTCACTCGGCTTACCGGGATTATCACACTGCCATCGGGAGTTTCCACAGGATCCCCCACAATGGTATTAACATCCACCATTTCTTTAATGCTTTCCATGGCTGTTTTCATTAATCCCTCAATTGGATGCTCTGCCATCAGACCGGTTCACTCCTTTTTCCTGGATTATATTTTTTTCTAAAAATAAGACACCATAAGAAATTAATTCCTGTAATTATAATATGACCAGTTCTGATGGCAAATATGCAATCAAAATCAGTCGCAAAGCCCGGTTGATGGAAACTGGGAATCACCTGTACCTGGGGCCTCACCCCGGTTGGTGAGGTGTTATTTCTAAGCCGGGTATAGATTACGCCCTTAATCCCCCAAAGAGCGCCGATACCTACTCCGGTTCCAGCTGCATCGCCTAACCCCAGCCGTGTACGCCATTTAAACTGCCTCATCCATAGATGTCTCACGAAGTAATTAATAGCCGGTTGGAAACGGCGTAATACTTTGATGACCAAACGAATTAACCTGGGCACTCTGTGCCATTCGATATCTGCCGGATCAATGGTCCGTTCTTCTTGCCCCAGAGACCTCCCTTCTTTGCTCTCCACTTTTACGACTAGCTTAAGCAGAGGGTTGAGCCAGTTCTTGACCATTTGCACCAAGGACATTTCCACCTTGAAACCCAATATGCCCCACAAAGCAGAAAGGTGTATAGCTAGTAAATCATCTTTGCCCAACCGCCGGTAATTAACTCTGATTTCCACGGTAACCAGGGCCGCCACGGCCAATAATATGCCTATAGCTGCTATGTAATGCCACATTGCCATTCGCTTTCACCCTAAATTCTTTGTTAAAACCATACCTAACTATGTTAATATTTCCATAAATTGGCCAAAGTATTCCTGGGCATATTCAATTGCATAAGTGAGAATTAATTTCGAATAAATTCCTTATAAAAGTTAAAAGGAGCAAGGATTACCTTGCTCCGCGGGTTTTAATTCAATGGCGTTTATGGATAGATTAATGAATTTTGGCTTGCTCCTATTACTCACTTGTCATCTGCCTTAACTCCTCATCCTCCAGGGTATTCTGCACGATAAACTCCTCGGGATCAGGCAAATCCTTCAAATCCTTAAGTCCGAAATAACGTAGAAAATCCTGGGTGGTTCCAAATAGTACCGGTCGTCCTGGCCCATCTTTCCTTCCAGCTTCCTTAATCAAATCTTTTTCCAGCAGGGTAGCGATGGCTTTATCCACCTTGACCCCCCGAATCAATTCAATTTCTCCCCTGGTGATAGGTTGCTTATAAGCCACTATGGCCAAAGTTTCCAGGGCCGCCTTGGATAATCCCGCCGACGTTTGAGGCTTATAATACCGCTCAATATAAGAAGCAAACTCCGGTTTAGTGCATAACTGAAAGCCTTTGGCAATCTCTATAATCTGCAGGCCCCGACGGCGCTGGCGGTACTCCTCCTGGAGTTCCCGGAGCAGTTCCAGTGCATCTTCTTTTTCAATCTCGGCAATATCACAGATGGTCTGCAATGAAACAGGCTCATTAGCTATAAAAAGTACACACTCAATAACCCCTTTAGTCTCTTCAGGAAAAAGCACCGCCATCTTCTCCACCTCTTTCACTGTGCCATCTCTTCCCTTCGGTTGTAAATCATAATCTCCCCGAACAGGCGGGATTGGTGAATCTGAATCTTGCGCAGTTTAATCAACTCCAGCACCGCCAGAAAAGTCACCACCACTTCAACCCGGGTGACGCTCTTGACAAAAAGTTCCCTGAAAGCTAACCCATTGGTATGAAACACCATCCGCCGCAACACTTCCCGCATCTTGTCCCGGATGCTGACCTCCTCCCGGGGGATTTCCCGGGCCGTGGGCACCTCTTCATCCACCCGGTTAAGTACATCCTTCAAGGCATCCAGCAGGTCGAAGATACTAACCCCCTCCAGGGGGTTTTCTTCGTTAAACAGATGCATATACATCTCTTCATCATTGGGCCGGGTATAAATGCGGCCCTGCACCTGTTCCTTGTCCTTCAAATGCTCCGCCACCATCTTGAACTTGCGGTACTCCAACAGCCGCTCCACCAGCTCATCCCTGGGGTCTAACCCCAGCTCGTCCTCCTCAGGATTCTCCTCCTTAGGCGGCTTGGGCAAAAGCATCTTGGCCTTAATGGACAACAAATTAGCCGCCATCACCAGAAATTCGCTGGCCACATCCAAATCCAACTGCTGCATAGACTGGATATACTCAAGGTATTGCTCGGTAATCTTAGCTATAGGTATATCGTATATATCCACCTCATTCTTATCAATAAGGTGAAACAACAGGTCAAACGGACCTTCAAATATAGGGAGAACAATCTTGTAGCTCATGGGTATTCCACCTTGGTCAGCTGTCAGCTATCAGCTGTCAGCTGTCAGCTTTTTTAGCATGTCACATGCTTGTTAAACCATCTTGCAGGCTAACGACTAACGACTAAGGACTAACGACTAAATCTTTACTGCTTCCCGGACTTCGGCCAGGGTGGCTTGGGCGACTTTGCGGGCTTTTTCAGCTCCGGTGGCCAGGATTTCGTCCACTTGACCGGGGTTAGCCAGGAGTTGTTGGCGCTTTTCCCGGAAGGGGGATAGGAAGCCGTCGATAACGGCGGTCAGTTTCTTCTTGCAGGCCACGCAGCCAATCTGGGCCGTGCGGCAACCTTCGGCGATCTCCGCCGTTTCCCCAGGGTTATAGAGCTTCTGATAGGTATAAACCACACATACCTCTGGGTTACCGGGGTCGGTCTTGCGCACCCGGGCAGGGTCGGTAATCATGGCATTGACCCGACTCTGAATCTCCTCGGTAGTAGCGCTGATAGCAATCTCATTGTTGTAGCTCTTGCTCATCTTGCGGCCGTCCACCCCCGGCAACAGACTGACCTCGGCCAGTAAAGTCTTAGGTTCGGGGAAAATCTTCGTCTGATACAGGAAATTAAACCGTCTTCCAATTTCCCTGGTCAATTCCACGTGGGGTATCTGGTCTTCCCCAACCGGCACTGTATCAGCCTTGTAGACCAGGATATCAGCAGCCTGGAGTACGGGATATCCCAGGAACCCGTAGGTGTTTATGTCCTTGCCCTGTTCTCCCAGCTGCTGAACCTGATCTTTGTATGTGGGACAGCGTTCCAGCCAACCAATGGGGGTAATCATGGAAAAGAGCAGGTGGAGTTCGGCGTGCTCCTTCACTTGGGACTGGACAAAGACCACGCTTTCCTCAGGATCAATGCCCACACTAAGCCAGTCAATTACCAATTCCCGCACATTGCTCCTGATGGACTCGGTTTCTTCTATTTTCGTCGTTATGGCATGCCAGTCGGCTACCATGAAGTGACATTGATATTCCTTCTGTAAACGCCGCCAGTTTTCCAACACGCTCAAATGCCCTATGTGTAGGCGGCCCGTAGGGCGCATACCGCTAAGAATTCTACCTTTACTCATCTTTTCATCTCCTCTAAAAATTTTAAGATACCAATCGTGCCACCATAGCTACAACATTCTGCATCACATAATAAAGTCCAAACATGGGCGGGCCTATAATTTTCCCGATTAAATCAGTCACCAATAATAATAGCAAAATAAACATACCATATCTTTCCAGCTTATCAAGATAGTAATCGAACTTTCTGGGCAGGAATCCTGCCAGGATTTTTGATCCATCCAGAGGTGGGATGGGTAATAAATTAAAAACTGCTAAACCTATGTTTAAAAAGAGTATCATTTGTACTATTGTGAACAGGGCTTCATTCTCAAAGCCTGTACCAACTAACACCCCTAATACTATTGCCGCCACCAAAGCAATCACCACATTAATTAAAGGCCCCGCTAAAGAAACCAGCATCATGCCTTTGCGCATGGTAATTTTCCTGGTAAAGTTAACCGGGTTCACCGGTACCGGTTTGGCCCAACCAAAGCCTGCAATGAGAATCAACAAGGTTCCAATTGGGTCAAGATGAACCAATGGGTTAAGGGTCAGGCGGTCCTGATTCTTGGCCGTATGATCGCCCAGGCGGTAAGCTGCATAAGCATGGGCAAATTCATGAAAAGCAAAACCAATTAGTAATGCCGGTATTCTGGCCACTATGTCTTGGATAGAAAAATCGAACAATAAGTTCAACTCCTTTTCTAGCTGTCAGCTGTCAGCTATCAGCAATCAGCTGTCAGCGTTTTAGTATTCTTTCCGGCCACGTTTGGGCTGGTCTTATCCTGTAAATATTTTTTTGCTAGGGCCGCTTCTTCATCCGGGGTGTGGACAAGGGCGTCCAGTTTGGCGGCTTCTACGTAGTCGAGAACCTCCCGGAACAGGGGTCCCGGTTTATAACCCCAGGCCTTGAGGTCATCCCCGGAAATGCTTAAGCGGCGCCGTTCACGGATATCCAGATACTCTTCCAACTTACACCGGATATCATAATCATCCACCTTAGTCAGGATAAAGGCATAGGCCTCAAGGGGTAAAGGTCTTAACAACCTGGCCAGTTGGCTCATTTTAAGGTCACCCTTTGCCGCCAGTTCCCCCAGTATATCCTGCCAGTTGTTCAATGAAAAGTGGACAATCCGGGTTTCTTCCTTAGTCATCCGCAGCCTCTCACAGATACCCATGGCCTGTTGATAATCTACCTCATGAATCATAGTGATGAAATAAACCAGCCAAGGATGAAATATATCCTGGTAGTGCATCTTTCGCCGCACAAAATCATTAATTCCCGGGAGCTTATCCACCATTTTGCGGATTTCTTCATCCACCGTGATTTCCGGCAGGATAAACTTCCATAACCCCAGCTCATTCATGCGGTTGATGGCATTAAGGGGGAAGTTTTCCTTAAAAATATGCCGGAGCTCTTCTCTGATTCTATCATAAGAAAGTTTCCCCAGCCAGTTATCCTTAATAGCCCGTTTGGCCAGTTCCAGGGTCTGGGTCTCCATTAGGAAGCCGTAACGCTGTTCAAAACGGATGGCCCGGAAAATCCTGGTGGGGTCCTCCACAAAACTAAGGTTATACAGGATTCTCACCTGTTTTCTCTCCAAATCCCGCCGCCCGCCGAAATAATCTATCAAATCGCCAAAATTTTCTTTGCCCAGGGCGATGGCCATGGCGTTGATGGTAAAATCCCTGCGGTAAAGATCTTTCTTCAAGGAAGAAGTCTCCACCTTAGGTAAGGCCGCCGGGTACTCATAGTATTCCGTACGGGCGGTAACTACGTCAATCTTGAACCCGTCATGGAGGATGACCACGGCGGTACCAAATTTTTCATGGACTCTCACCCGACCGCACATAAACTCCGCCAGCACTCTGGCATAGGCAACGCCATCACCTTCCACCACCAGATCAATATCAAAGTTTTCCAAATCCAGCAGCAGGTCTCTCACAAACCCACCCACCAGGTAAACCCTGAAATCTTGTTTTCCGGCCACATAACTAATCTTGCCCAGCAAATCCCGGATGCTCTCCGGCAGGCGCTCCACCATCAGTTCCTTGATGGTCTTCCTGGTTTTTACCCCTTCCTCATCACTCAAATAAACAGTTTGGTACTTCTCCGGATAGTCTTTCCCGTGGAGGGTTCGTAATACATCCGTCCGGGACACGATACCCACCAACCGGCCTTTTTCAATCACCGGCAGTCGGCCAATGTTGTTTTCTATCAATAAATGCTGAACTTCCCGCAAGGGTGTCTCCGGGATAACGGTCACCACCTGGCGAGTCATATAGCCCTTTACCGGGGCATGACCCAAACCATGCTGTTTGGCCTTGTCCAGATCGCGGCGAGAGATAACCCCCACAATCTGCAGACCGTCCACCACCGGCAGCCCTGAATGGCCGTAGCGCAGCATGATTTTGCGGGCCTCGTCAATGGTGGTAGAGGGCCCTACAATCTTCACAGGGCTGGACATTAGGGTAGCGGCAGTTTCCCGGGGTTTAATTTTCTCCCTCAACACTCTATGTAATTCGATAACAATATTATCAACATCACCATCTTTGATGGTAGCAGAAGCGGCCTTCTCATGACCGGCTCCACCAAATTCTTCAAGAATCTCTGCCACATTCACCGAGTCAATCCTGCTCCTGGCTACAATGTGCACCCGGTCTTCCATCTGCACCACAGCCAGAATGACATCCAGACTCTCAATCTCCCCCAGCTTATGGGTCAACAGGGCCAGCCCACCCACGTATTCGTCAATGGTAGCCTTGGTTACCAGCACCTTAACTCCGTTGATAAGGTAATGCTGAGCAGACAAAATCAGGGTGTTAAATAAGGATTTCTGGTCTTCGGTCAACGGCCGTTCAATAAAATTGGCAATAACAGCCAGGTTAGCCCCTTGTGCCAGCAGGTAAGCCACCGCCTCCGCATCCCTGGCGGTGGTAGTGGAAAAGGTCAGACAACCGGTATCTTCATAAATCCCCAGGGCCAGAATGGTGGCCTCGAAGGAATTAAGGGCTATCTTCCGGGCCCTAATCAGTTCCACCAGCATAGTGGTGGTGGCCCCTAAAGCCTCATACACCTCAAGATTTCCTTTGATGTCTTCTGGATTGGCCGGGTGGTGGTCATAGATATGAATCTCCACCTCAGGTTTATCAACCAGTCTTTGCATTGCGGCAATCCGGGTTCTGGATCGGGTATCCACCAAAATTAGTTTGCGCACTTGCTGCAAGGGAATGTCCTTCACCATATAGATATTAAGGGTGTCTTTATGTAAAGCCATGAACTCCTGAACATTCCGGCACAGCTTACCGGGAAAGGCCAGTTCAGCATCGGGGTAAAGCTTCTTGGCGGCCACCATAGCGGCCAGGCCATCGAAATCGGTATTGCTGTGGCTGACAATGACTTCCATGCTGCTCCTCCACATACTTACTTAAGTTTTAATTATATCATAAATTTAGTCGTCAGTCATCACCGCCAGCGCCCAGTCATTACTTTTGGCGTTGGGAGACCAGGAGAAATTGGTTAACCGATTTAAAGTGGCCAATTGAAAAACCTTATTTTTATTCGTTTGCACTCAACCCAAAAGATAAAACCCATGGAGAAAAATTTCCATGGGCTTTTTACGGGTTACTTTTTAGCAGCATTTAATGTCTTTGCGCTATTCAAAGGCTTATTACCCCGTAGAGGTATTGATAACTCCGGTTTGATTTTTTCTAAACCAATGCTATTCAATATTTCGTTGATTAACTTCTTATTCATGATTTTCTCCTTTCTTTTGCTGATAATCCCAATTAAAATAAAAAAGCTATGTACCTAACCCCCTCAAACGGGATTACATAACATAGCTTCAATCTGCCAGTGGACCCGATTACTTTGGTAGTTTATTTATCATGGACAATAATATTATACCTCAGTCTTCCATATATATCAAGCATTTTCTAAAAAACTCGAACTATCTAATACCAACGTGGTTTACGATATCTTCGAGCTAACGACTAACAGCCACTTTGCATCCTGCCGCAGCTAACCGTTCATCTTTGCGAAACCCCTCCGGGAGGACATCGTTTCTGATTAAATCTTCATAAGTCTCCCTTTTCACCACCAACTCGGCCTGCCCATCCTTAACAAAGACCACAGCGGGCCGGGTGTTGCGATTATAATTGCTAGACATGGAATAATTATAAGCCCCGGTACAGGATACCGATAGGATATCCCCTGACTCCACCTGGGGTAACTTAATGTCCCAGATGAGCATATCACCGGATTCACAGCACTTCCCGGCAATGGAAACCACTTCTTCGCCAGACTGGTTGGCCTTATTGGCCAGCAGGGCCTCATACTTGGCCTGGTACATGGCCGGCCTGGGATTATCGGTCATCCCCCCGTCGATGGCCACATAAGTGCGCACACCGGGGATGTTTTTAATGGAACCAATGGTGTAAATGGTGGTTCCGGCAGGTCCGGCAATGGAACGACCAGGCTCTACAATCACCTTAGGTACCGTTAAGCCCAATTCTTCAGCTTTTTGGTTCACAGTAGTCATCGCTAGTTGGGCATAAGTCTCCAGGCTGGCAGGTTGGTCAGCAGAGGTGTAATAAATCCCGAAACCGCCGCCTAGATTCAGTTCCTCAATTTCAATCCCGGTGGTTCTGGTGATTTCACCTACGAAATCCATCATCACTTCAGCAGCTCCCCGGTAAGATTCCAGCTCGAAAATCTGGGATCCAATGTGGCAATGAATCCCCCGGATAATAATGTTTTCCAAAGTCTTGGCTTTCTTAATTGCTTCCATAGCCTGGCCGTTACCGATAACTAAACCGAATTTGGAGTCAATCTGGCCGGTTTTAATGTATTCATGGGTATGAGCCTCAATGCCTGGGGTCAAGCGAAAAAGGACATTGACCCTGGTATTCAGTTTTCCGGCCAAGTTATTAAGGTTTTCTAACTCAAATAGATTGTCCACAACAATACGGCCTATCCGGGCTTCCAGAGCTAACTTCAATTCATCAAGGGATTTATTGTTGCCATGGAAATAAATCCTTTCGGCAGGGAATCCAGATTTAATGGCGGTATATAATTCGCCTCCGGAAACCACATCAAGGCCCAACCCTTCTTGTTCCACCAACCGGCACATGGCCAGGTTGAGAAAAGTTTTGCTGGCATAAATAACTTCTGCTTTACCGTGCTTTTCAAAGGATTCCCGGTATTCCCGGCAAGTTTTGCGCATCAGAGCCTCATCCATAATATATAGAGGCGTGCCATACTCCTTGGCCAGTTCAACGGTATCACAACCGCCGATTTCTAGATGACCTTTCTCATCAATTCTTGACGTTCCGTGTAATTTCAATTCTTTCACCCCTTAATGAAAGTTATTATCATAACAAAAAAAGCCCTGAATATTCCTCAAAGCTTCGTCGCCTTATACGGAAATACCCCTTCACCCAGTATGAGATAGTGCTCCACCGTCTGCCGGGTATGCAGTTACGGTGACAGTCCTGTACCTCTTAGATACAGACCCAGCCCGCAGGATCTCGGAAACCCCTGGACTTCGGCGACCGACCCTTTCGTGGCAAGTCATCGAATCCCGTTTCTTCCTGCCATTACTCTTGTCAAAGCCGCACCTCTACCTCACCCAAGGAGTGAGGTACTTATTTTTTATTAGTTCTAATATTATCATACAGGCAAGTTATGCGTCAACAATGTCGCTCAGGAATATTATACTTGATATTGCCGATATACCTCGTTAGACCATTTTATCTGCAGATTTTGACCTCCAAATATCGCTATCCCCATCGGGGCCGTATTAATTAAACTTTTTAATAGACGCCTTTGGGCATCAACTTCTACATGAAGTCTTTCTCGCTCTTTTTCCACTTGTGACTGTTTTTTCATAAAAATGGAGCTACCCTGAAGGCAGCTCCGATATTTAAATTATTTTATTTCAGGCAGGTTTGCTAATGATTTATTAATCAGTTCTTCGGGATACTCATAGTCTTCCAATTTGCCTGACAGGTAAGTATCGTAGGAGGCCAGATCAAAGTGACCATGGCCGCTAAGACAAAAGAGAATGGTCTTTTCCTCCCCGGCTTCCTTGGCAGCTAAAGCCTCGTCAATGGCGGCTCGCACAGCGTGGGAGGACTCAGGGGCAGGTAGAATCCCTTCATTCTTGGCAAAAAGGGTAGCTGCTTCGAAACATCCCTTCTGGGTTACGGCCCTGGCTTCAATCAGACCATCATGGTAGAGCTGGCTGACCAATGGGGAATCCCCATGGTAACGCAGGCCTCCAGCATGAATACCGGGAGGCATGAAGTCATGACCCAAGGTATACATGTTCATAATGGGGGTTAACTTGGCTGTATCACTGTAGTCATAGGTGAATTTACCTTTGGTTAGGGTTGGACAAGCTGCAGGCTCCACGGCTATTACTCTCACCTTGTTACCTTCTTTAATCTTATCGTAAACAAAGGGGAAACCGATTCCGGCAAAATTAGTGCCTCCGCCACAGCAACCGATAACCACATCAGGATATGCATCTACTTTAGCCAATTGAGCTTTGGCCTCTAATCCGATAACACTCTGGTGTAAGCAAACGTGGTTTAACACACTGCCCAAAGCGTAATTGGTATCTTCCCGCATTGCTGCATCTTCTACCGCTTCACTGATGGCCATACCCAAGCTGCCCAAGGAATCTGGGTCAACGGCCAGAATTTCCCGGCCTGCATTGGTAAGTTGGCTGGGACTGGGAATTACCTCGGCACCGTAGACTTGCATCAATAAACGACGATATGGTTTCTGGTGATAACTCACCTTAACCATGTAGACGGTACATTCCAAGCCAAAGAATTCACAAGCCATACTGAGGGCACTGCCCCACTGGCCGGCCCCGGTTTCGGTGGCCAATCTCTTTATCCCAGCTTGCTTGTTGTAATAGGCCTGGGCAATGGAGGTATTGGTCTTATGGCTACCTGAAGGGCTGCCCCCTTCATACTTGTAATAAATTTTGGCCGGGGTTTGAAGGGCTTTCTCCAGCCTGTGGGCTCTATAAAGTGGTGCTGGACGCCACAGTTTGTAAATCTGTTGAACTTCTTCCGGAATATCTATCCATCTTTCAGTACTAACCTCTTGCTTGATAAGCTCCAGAGGAAAAATAGGCGCTAGGTCCTCAGGTCCTATAGGTTGATTGGTGCGGGGATTTAAGGGTGGTTTAGGTAAATTGGGCATGTCCGCTTGGATATTATACCACCTGGTAGGTATCTCTTTCTCTTCGAGCATAATTTTGGTTTGACTCATTTGCTCAACTCCTCGTCTTATTTTGAAGGGGTTAGGGGTTAGTAGTAGTAGTATGATAATAGCTAATTTAATTTTAACTTATGAGGCTTTTTTGTCAAGGAGAATGGGTAATAATAATACCAACCCCATAGCTAGAGAGGTAATTAAGATGACGGAACATAAAGATATTGTCCTTTTGGCTATTTATGCCGGGGAAATATTGCTTCGGAACGGGGCGGAGACTTACCGGGTGGAGGATACTATTAACAGAATATGCTATTACAGAGGAGTGGACTTTGCCGAGACCTTTGTTACTCCCACCGGCTTAATAGTGAGTGTGGATAATAAAGAGAGTCATCCTGTAACCATCATCCGGAAAATTACCCGCCGGGAGACCAATCTAACCAAGGTTTCAGCGGTTAATGCCTTTTCCCGTAGGTTTGTTTCAGGCAAAATTTCCATCGATGAAGGCATGGCGGAACTGAAGGCCATAGACCGCCAGGACCTTGGTTACTCTCACGTTAGAGTCTTCCTCTCAGGAGGAGTGGCCGCCGGGGCCGCTGCGGTCCTCCTGGGTGGTTCCTGGGATGATTTTTTCCCCGCTCTTTTGGTAGCCTTTGTCATAAGAATTGTCCTCTCCACAATTACCTTGTTTCGCTTTTCTTTGTTTTTGGATGCCTACGTAGCCGGTTTTACCGCTGCCATTACAGGTTTTCTCTTAATTAAATTAGGCTGGGGACAGCACTTAAGTGAAATCATCACCGGGGCCCTGGTTCCCTTGTTCCCAGGGGTGGCATTAACTAATTCCATCAGGGATTTCATCACCGGTGACCTGCAGTCCGGAACGGTCAGGGGTGTAGAGGCTTTGTTGGCGGCAGGGGCTTTGGCCGGAGGTGTGGGGATTGGGTTAAGTATCTTTGTTACATTTCTGGAAAAGGTGATTTAGATGGAGTTTATTTTAGCCTTGTTTGTGGCTTTGTTTTCCGGGGTCACCTTACACATTCCCCGGCCCTGCCTGATAGCGGCCGGTTTGGCCGGTATGCTGGGCTGGGGTACGGTAAAAATCAGTGGATATCTGCAGTTTCCTCAGGTCTTGGGGGTCTTTGCCGGGGCGGTAGCGGTGGCCCTGGCAGCGGAGATTTTTGCCCGGATACAGAAACAGCCGGCCACTGTCTATGTGGTATCCGGCATCTTGCCTCTGGTTCCCGGTTCCAGGGCTTATGCAGCCATGTTAAGTTTCATTGACGGCAACTTTTCAACGGGGATTAGTAAGGCTACGGAGACTTTTTTAATTGCCTCCTATATTGCGGCAGGCATTGCCGTGGTCTCTATTGTAACTAGATACCGCAAAGCAGGTAGTTGCGATTATCGGAAATGAAGATTTTCCGGCTTAGTGGGCAAACCATGGTCCCCATAAACTGCCGGTGTTGATATACATAATTCCCCAGGTAAATCCTATAAGTCCGGAAAATTATGTCGCCAAACTTGGGTTACCTATATAAAATAAAAAAGCACCTTAGCCAGGTGCAATAAGCCAAATTTAAGGATTATAATGACTTTCGGTTATCCTTCGTCCGGGCTCTATATATACCATATCCGGTCCAATTTTCCCCTGTGTAAGAGAAGTAAGAAGACCGACATCCCCTTCTACTTCTTCTAACTGCCAGCCAAAAAAATCCGCTATTTCTTTCACTTTTCCTCGATAATATTCTATATTTTCCATGCCGGGTGTTTTAATAAAAATTGCCTTAGAATACCGTCCATACAAATTTTCTATTAATTGACGAGCCTTTTTAGTACCGTATTTCTGTTCATATTCCAGATATTCTGAGTATGGAGTTCTTCCGTAATCAATCCAACCTTGGCTGAAATAATAGGTTCCCTTTTTTTCCTTAACAAACCGCAGGTGTCTTTCATTGGAACCAAGCAGAAAACCAATACAGTCATGGGTCTGCGGAAACAACATGGGTACTTTAGGAGAAAGCAATCCTATCAACGAGTTAGAACAACGGCTATAAGTTAGGACAATTAGATCATAGTCCTGACTCTCATTGATAAGCTCTTGAAGCTTGTTATGCAATTTAACCGGATTGGCATGGTAACTATAATCAAGAAACTCGTGGTCGGTTTCACCAAGATTCCCAAGCCACTCTACTTCATTACGGGATGAGGCGCATCCAATAAGCTTTACTCTCATGTTTAACACCCTCGTCTTGGTTATGGGAAAAACCCAGAGATAATCTCCTCTGGGCTTTACCCTTAATCTTTTGTACATAATCCTTGATGGGATTTAGCTAATTAATTTCTTGCATAGTTCAACTGCTTCATCTGCTGTTTCTGCCCAGCCGTCTGCTTTTATTTCATCGGCCCAGGTCTGACTGGTGGGGCCACCTCCGACTAGTACTTTATATTTACTGCGAAGATTTTTTTCCTCAAGATATTCAATTAATTCCTTTTGGGCGTTCATAGTAGTGGTTAATAAGGCGCTGGTAGCGATAATCTGGGCCCCAACTTCTTCAGCTTTAGCTAAAAAGTTTTCAGCCTTTTGATCAATCCCTATATCGTAGACCTTAAAACCTGCTGCAGTTAATAGTGCCCCAACGATATTTTTCCCAATATCATGAATATCCCCTTCAACAGTACCCAGCACTATTTTGCCTGTATCATCATCTCCACCGCCCAGTTCAGCAATGGATGGTTCTAGTACAGCCAAACCAGCTTTCATAGCGTCAGCTGCCATCATTACGTCGGGCAGAAAAGCCTCCCCGGCCTTCCAACTGTTACCGATTTCCTCAATCCCTTTAATGAAACCCTGTTGTACAGCTTCAACCGGGTTAATGTTTTCATCTAATACCTTTTGAGCTAATTCTCCTGCTAAATCCTCATCACCATCAATTACTGCTTCTTTAATTTCCTCAAAGATTTCACTCATTGTCTTAGCCTCCTTTGTAATCTATGGGTATACTTAACTTCCTATTTAGAGAGTTCCTTGGTACGCTTTTCAATGAACTCGTCCAAGGCTTTGCGTATTTGGGGTTCTAATGCGGGCGGTTCATAGGATGCGACTACTTCCTGCCATTTCTTATGAGCCCTTTGATTGGTATCTAAATGTTCTTTTCCCCAACCATCATAAGACTGTTTGTCACTTAATTCGGCCCTGCGCAATTCAACCTTATGGTTTTTACGGGTATGCTTCTGAGTCAGGAAGTGACCCCCCGGGCCTACCTCTGCTATGACGTCTAGAGCAAATTTCTCTTCACTGAAATCGATACCCTGTAGATATCTTAGAAGCATCCCGGCCATTTCATCATCCACCATGAACTTTTCAAAGGACATTGCCATATAAAATTGAAGGATACCAGCAGAGTGTAGTACGAAGTTAATACCGGTAGTACTGGCGGCCATCAAGGTCATCATGGATTCATAGCCGGCTTGGGCATCAGCTATCTTGGAGTCGGTTAAGCCGCCTCCCCCCCGGCAAGGAACACCATAGAACCTGGCTAACTGGGCACTGGCCGAGGTGAATAAGGCACATTCGGGGTTTCCGATGGCTAAAGAGCCTGTTGCCATATCTGTTATAGCCGAAGTGGAGCCATATACAACTGGGGTACCGGGGTTAATACACTGAGCCAAAGTAATTCCTGCTAGCACCTCGGCATTTTGCACCGCTAAGGCACCGGCCAGAGTGGCGGGTCCCGTTGAGCCAGCCATTACTAGGGCCGCAATGACCACAGCCTGTCCTGCTTCTGCATAGGCCATTAATGCCCCCAGCATCCGGTCGTCATATTTCAACGGAGTAACTGAGTTAACCAAACAGATAATTGCCGGTTTTTCTTTGATTACATCTTTGCCGCCAAAGAGGATTGCCGCTAGTTCAATGGAATCTTGAGCTTTTTCAAAACCAGAGGCGCTGCCCATATAAGATTTATCGGAGTTAACAATGTGGCTGTACATCATCTTTAAATGCCGAATACTGTCATTCACATCGGTTGGTTCTACCACGTTACCACCGGTCATATGCATATTTTTGCTGGCTCCGGCCAATTTTACGAAGTTATCATAATCAGCCATGGTGGCACTACGCCGTGCTCCATCGGCTTCATGGATAAAGGGCGCTCCGTAACCCGGCATATAGATGATATTTTCCCCGCCGCAAATCAGATTGTTTTCCGGGTTTCGGGCATGTAAAGTGAATTGAGACGGGGCCTTTTTAACCATTTCCTCAACAAAATCCCTTTTAAAGTAAACCCTTTGACCTTCTACCTTAAGCCCCTTTCCTCTAAAAACCTCTAAGGCCGGCTCATAGGAGAACTCAAGGCCTATTTCCTCCATGATTTTCATGGTATGGTCATGAACCGTTTGAACTTGTTCAGGGGTTAGAATACTGAACTTTGGTAACATATTATACACCTCTCTTAATCATTTATTAATTTCTTGGGCACTATCCTCACTCAAGGCTTTGTAGAGACTGTAGCACATTATCAGCATAATCAACATAAAGGGAAAAGCAGCGGCAATGGAAGCTGTTTGCAATGCCTTTAAAGCAGTGGTACCTCCCACTAGAATTAACATGATGGTCAATACACCCTGTGCTATTCCCCAGAAACCACGAAGTTTCTCACTGGGATTCATATCTCCACCGGAAGTAAGCATAGCCAATACATAAGTGGCGGAATTGGCGGCCCCTATAAAGGATGCAACGATTAAGACTATTGCCAAGGGAGCAGTTATTGAATATAGGGGCATTTGTTTTAGGGTTACAAACAGTGCCGTAGTATAGTCAGCATTAACTGCGGTCTGAATGGCGCCATTAGATATTTGATCCAAGTTGAAGGCGGCACCACCGTATATGGATAGCCAGATAATGGAGAATCCCACTGGCAGCAAGGTTACGGCGAGAATAAATTCACGAATGGTACGACCCTTGGAAACCCGGGCCACAAACTGACCAACGAAGGGGGCCCAAGCAATCCACCAAGCCCAATAGAATACCGTCCAACCCTTGATCCAATCCACGTTACCCATCCACAAACTCTGACCGATAAAGTTCTGCAAGTAGGCACCAAGGGTATCTGTAAAGGTATTTAAGATATATACCATGCCCCCGAAAAGGAAGATAAACACCATAAAACCTACTGATAACCAGACTTTGATATTGGCAGCCATCTGCATAGCCTTATGCAATCCGGAAACGGTAGCCAAGGTAAATATCACTGTCATTATGGCTATGATAATTGAAATGGTAGTCGGTGTGGCTTTAATACCCCAGATAAATTCCAGCCCAGTAGCAATCTGACTGGAACCAAGACCCAGACTGGTGGCTACCCCAAACACCGTGGCAAAAACTGAAAGAATATCAATACTTTTACCTATAGGACCATAAATCCTATCTCCAATCAATGGATAGAAGGCGGAACTAATCAGGAAGGGAAACCCCTTACGAAACTGGAAGTAGGCTAAGGCCAGACCACCTATGGCAAATACGGCCCAAGCGTGGATACCCCAATGGAAGAAAGTAATCCGTAGGGCTGTGGCCATAGCTTCAGGGGTAGAACCTGCACCAACCGGTGGAGCCAAGTAATGCATGATAGGCTCGGCAACAGACCAAAACACAAGTCCGATACCCATACCGCCACCGAAAAGCATAGCAAACCACTGAAAATTGGTAAACTCCGGCACATCATCATCTTTCCCCAGCTTAATATTGCCATATCTACTAACTGCAATTCCAAAGGCAACTACGATAAAGAAGGAAACAGACAACAGATATAACCAGCCGAACTTGGTAGTTAAAAAGGTGAATACCTCACCCACAACTTTACCCATTTCCGTGGGCATGAACATACCAAAGGCGACAAAGAGTAAAACTATAGTAGCAGAAACATACAGTACGGTTCGGCTTGATTCATTTACCCTCGACATACTTATTAACCCCCCTTTCTTTTACCTACATAGTTTTTGCAATATATTAGAATATTTTCATTAGTGGATGCTCTGTTGTGCCTAATTTGGTTCCGGTGACTTTATTGGTATAGGCAATCATGGCATCGGTAGTTGCAACGGCACGGTATACCCAAGGAGCGTTCATCATAGGTCCATAAAGGATAAAATCACCACCTTGGGTTATGGGGTAAGTGAAAACTGAAGCCCCGGCTACTTCAAAAAAGGGTGTACCCTTAGACCGCATTTTTTTCCATAGATATAGGGCATTTGAAGGGGCACAACCCCCTGGATATCCAAATTCTTCTTTAACATCATAAATGGCTTTAGTTGTCCAACTGTTACTGGCAACATCAAGAACCCCTGGATCGATTAGAAATTGCTCTATGCCTGCCCGCTTTGCAGCATTGATTAGGCCTTCGTGTTTCTCATCCCCTGCTAGAAGCTCTACTCTCTTAGAGGGCTTAAGGTGCTTCTTGCTAAACGCCAGGATTACTGCAGTTTTAATCCCAGATTCCTTAATAGCGGCTAATTCTTCCTCTGTGTAGTTTTCCTCAATGGAATTATAGATAATTCTGTTCATCACTGAGGAATCTTTAGCGAAATACTTCAGAGCACCAACCCGAACTTCAGCACTGACACTATCCAGCAATATTGGGCAGTCTGTGTGCTTAAAAACAAACTCTGAATATCTTACTAAAGCCTCTACGGTATCGCCTATAACATCCACAATTCTGGGGTTACCTGTTTCTAAAGATAACTCTCCTTCTTGATCCAAAAGGGCTTTGGCGGCATTTTCATCAAAGATTCCCTTTTGGGTATCTTGAACTATCTTATGCCCCCGGTAGAACATACTTCCGATTAATACTGTAGGATATTCACCGGGCTGTCCCCCAATCTTAACTCCGTTGATGTCATAGACCTTCTGTTCTGCCGAAAATCGAAACATGACTCTTCACTCCTTTGTATAGTTTGTTACTGCGAAACTTTCTTTGATGCTTTAATGATACAAAAACGGAGCAATAAAGTCTTTGGACTATTTAGATAATTTCAGGTAGTATCTTGACCTTACTAAATTACCAACTTGGTCTGCCAATTATCCATTAAAAAGCATCCCCTTTATAAAAGCCGCCTGAAAATCAGCTGTCCCAGCCAACTCCAAGAACTCAACCTTTTGGCTGATTTCTTCAGCTTCCACTCTTTTTTCTAAAGATAGTAAGGCCATCTTGGCACCTTCGCCCGCCCCATTGCCCATCATGGATACTTTGCCTTCTGCCCATTCCGGCAAGAGTCCTATTACAACAGCCTGCTGAACATTCATAAAGTTGCCGAAGGCTCCTGCTAACAATACTTCTTCAACCTCCGCCCCATTAAGACCAACTTTTTTCACCAGCAATTCCAGGGCCGCCCTTAATGCTCCCTTGGCCAACTGGATTTGAGAAATATCTGCCTGAGAGAAAAAAATCTCACTACCTTCATTTTCTTCGGGCCTTTGAACTATAAAACGCACACCCTTGTCAGTTTTCACTAATCTCTCTTTAAGATGGCTTGGCCCATTACAGCTCTGAGGGTCACATAGCTTCCCCCGACCATTAATTAACCCTGCCTTAATCAGCTCTGCCAATAGATCAATAAGCCCAGAACCGCATATCCCTTTAATGGGTCCCTCGCCTATAACCTCTATTTTCAATTCCGGCATTAGTTGAATATGACTTATGGCTCCTGTTTCGGCTCGCATGCCATAGGTTACTTGCGCCCCTTCCAAAGCAGGACCGGCCGCTGCTGAACAGGCCATCATCCGCCCATTAGCCTTTACCACCAATTCACCATTGGTACCTATATCTATTAATACTCTCCCGTCTTCTAGTTGGTGCAAATCACTAGCCAAGATAGCAGCTACGGTATCACCTCCAACAAATCCTGCAATAACAGGAAAAACCCACACTCTAGCTCCCGGATTTAGCGCTAAACCAAGACTGTCGGCAGTGACTTCCACGGGGTGCTGGATAACCGGCGCAAAAGGTGCCTGGCCCAAACCCTTTGGATTAAGTCCTAAGGCCAAATGATGCATACAAGTATTTCCCGCCAGGGTAACGGCGTATATGTTATCCGTTGCGATATTCACCTTTTGTATCACGGCGGCTATGATGTTATTAATGGTTTCGATTACTTGCTTCTGTAGTTGTTCCAAGTTACTTTCCTTGGTGTAAACAGCATTAATCCGCGAGATAACATCTGCTCCAAAAACTCTCTGTCCGTTAAGACCTGAACTTACAGCTAATTGCTCCCCCGTTAATAAATCCATCAAATAACCAACCACTGTAGTGGTTCCAATGTCCACCGCCAATCCATAACAGGCTCGGGTGGTATCACCAAACTCTTTTGCTATTACCTCATCACCTAATAAGACCGAAGTTTCATGTTGGTTTGCATCATAAACCTTGACAAACCCTGAATTAAGTAAAAAGGGCGTTTTGTTACCGCTAGCAAGGATTTGTGCCCCTGGGTTTTCTAGGCCTTGGGGTATGTCCACCCATATATCTGAAAGAACTTTATACGAACAAGCCAAAACCTGTTCCTGCTCAATACCAGCTAAAGGCTTAACCGTTACTTTACATCCACCGCACTTACCTCGACCACCACAGGGAAGGTCAATTTTCATTCCGTTAACCGCAAGAACCTCAGCAAGGCTATTTCCTTTTTCCGTTTCTATCTCCTGTCCGGTACTAAGAACCACTTTTACTCTGTCCATAATTACCCCCTTAAAGCCCTTTTTATGACACAACAAAAAAGCCAACTTCTCCAGTTATTAACCGGTTAGTTGCCTCAACAGCATGAAAAGAATCCCCAGCATAAGCATCCGCCTCAATGGCCATGGCAAATTCCGGCGTTACCGGGCCGCCGCCAACCAAGATTTTGACTTGATACCTTAAACCCTCTTCTTTCAATTGGTTTATTACATCTCGCAATTCATCCAAGGTAGTAGTAAGTAAAGCAGACATGGCCAAAACATCGGGTTTATGAGTGCGTACCGCTTGGACAAATTCTTTAACCGGCACATCGATTCCTAGGTCAATAACATTATAACCCGCCCCTTCCAACATCATTGTTACCATGTTTTTGCCAATATCGTGCAAATCTCCCGCTACAGTCCCCACAACAACCGTACCTTTAGATGCTAACTTCGAGGAAGCAAGGAGAGGCCTCAGCACATAGAGACTTGCATGCATGGCCCGGGAAGACATCAAGACATCGGGAATAAATAATTCCCCATCACGAAATTTCGAGCCAATGATTTTCATAGCAGGCATTAAACCTTCTTGAATAATATTATCCGCCTTTATCCCGTAAGTCAGAGCTTGTTCAGTTTTTTCCTTTACTAACTGGGCATCACCCTCCATTAAACCCTGCTGGATATCGGCAATAATCCGTTTCATTAGGCTTCACCCTTCCCATATCTAAAGTTGCTTCCTGTACTGCTTTGGAGATACACCCTCATTCCGGCGAAAAACCTTGGAAAAATAGCTGGCATCGTTATAACCTAGCTTTTCAGCAATATCATCTATTTGGTAACTAGGATTGCGTAACAGTTTTTTCGCTTCCTCCATCCTGACCTTGGTCAAATAATCCATAATGGTTATATTCTGATCTTCTTTAAATACTCTACTGGCATAATACGGACTTAGATAGACAGAGCTTGCTATCTCTTCTAAAGTTAAGTTGGTCTGATAGTTCTTCCTTATAAATTTTTTAATCCCATCAATAACTTGACGATTTTTCACTTTATTATTTTTCTGAACCGCCTCTAAGTACCGTTCCAGAGCCTTCGCCGCCGCTAAATCAATTTCTTCTATCCTATTGTAATTACTAATGTCTTGGACAAATTCGGTATTAATATTTAAGGCTTGAGCCGGGTCAGCTCCCCCTTCAACAGCGGCCCGTGACAAAATAACCCCTAACTCCATGGTCCGAGCTTTAATCACCGGAATCTCACCCAACCCAATAATAAGAATGTCAGCGAGTAACTCCTGAAATATTTGCTTGACCCCTTCCACATCACCCAGTTTCACCTTACTAACCAATTCTTTTTCTTTGTCTAAGGAATAGTTCAAACTTAAAGACTGGGCGTTGAGCTTTTCTTCTAAAGCCTTTCGGTTTTGGATTTCTTCATTTAATAGTGATTGCTGAAAGGCAATCTCCTGGCGGTTTCGTAAATTTTCCCAGCCGGCTTTCATTATATAGTTGGCTGTTACAAAAAGTAAGTCTGCCGCACCCTGAACTTTTTTTCCTGAAACAACCTTTAACTCCTTAGCTGCTTCAAACAAATCTTCAAACTTATCTGTTAATGCTCTATTCATTTGCTTCAGTTCTATCCAAAAAAAGTCCTCTGGTTCCCACATCAAAACCTGCCCACAAATTATTGAACCAAGATGCTCATTATCGATGATAATGGGAGCAGCCCACTCAATGAGTCCCGCCGGACATCTAAAAATATAAGGTTCACCGAAGATAGCGGCTTGCTTGCCGGCCCTTTCGTAGGCACCCCGGCAGCGAAATAGTTTTTTTCCCCGTTGTAACTGCCAGATAATTTGACAAAACTGGCAGTTCTTTTGGGCGTCTTCCTTACTAAAAATAGAGCGGCCATCTGTATCCACTATATTTGCCGTTAGTCCGGTAGCTTTCGTAAAAGCATCCAAGAGCTTTTTTAATACTTCTTTATCTACTAATTGTAATAAGCGACTTCGACTAGATGATTCCTTATGCTTTATAGATTCATTTTCATGGCTAGCCATTTTTCACACCCTTTTTAATTATTCAAGAGCTTGTCGCAAAACTTTCATCAAGGAGTAACAAATAACTAACATAATCAAAAGAAATGGAAAAGCAGCTACAATAGAAGCCATCTGTAATGCGTTAAGCCCACCCATAATCATTAGCACTCCTGCCGAAGCCCCCATCACTATACCCCAAAATATTTTTAAGCTTGTCTTGGGTTTCTCATCACCACCACTTGAAAGCATACCAAGCACAATAGTACATGAATCCGCAGAAACTACAAAAAAGGTGAAAATAACAAAGAGGGTTATTATTCCGGTAAAGCTAGCCAAAGGGAATTGTTGCAGTAGGACATAAATGGAACTAGCAACATTTTCATTGATTGCTGCTTCTAGAATACCTTTAGTCCCTTGGGTCAATTCCATTTTGAGCGCTGTAGAACCAAATATCCCGAAAAATATCATATCTAATAATGTTGGGGCAATTAGGGCACCCAAAACGAATTCGCGAATGGTACGTCCTTTGGAGATTCTAGCAATAAACATGCCGACAAAAGGGGCCCAAGCTATCCACCATGCCCAATAAAAGACTGTCCATGACCTTAACCAATCACTTTGCTGTATTGGATCCATCCATAAGCTCATGGTAAAGAAGTTTTGCACATAAATCCCGGTAGAATTAAAGAAATTTTGTAAGATAAAAGTTGTTGGGCCTAAAGTGAACACAAATACAAGTAACCCAAAGCAAGCAATCATGCTGGCATTAGAGCCAAACTTAATTCCTTTTTCAATGGGCAGACTAGCAGAAGCTAGATAAACTACGACAACAATGGCTAGTATGGTTAGGTTTATAGTGTTCCCTTCTGTGAAACCATAGTTATACACAATTCCTGCACTGAGTTGCATTGTGCCCAGCCCTATGGTGGTCGCCATTCCAAAAAGAGTGGCTACTAAAGTGATAATGTCAATTAGTTTTCCTATCGGCCCGTTGATTTTGTCTCCTAAAATGGGATAAAAACACGAGCTTATTAAGACCGGCATTTTTTTGCGAAATACAATAACACCCATGGCTAAACCAATTATCACGAAAGTAGCCCAGGCACTAATACCCCAGTGAAAAAATGATATGGGTAAAGCCCATTCAGCCGCTTGAGAACTTCCTGGCGGCCCGGCATATGAAGGTCCCTTGAGGTAATGATATATGGGCTCCGCTACCGACCAAAAAACTAATCCAACACCCATACCACAGCCAAAAAGCATAGAAAACCAAGAAAAATTCGAGAACTCGGGCACATCGTCGGGATTACCTAACTTAATGTTTCCGTATCTACTTAATGCTAGATAAAAAGCAAATAGCACAAAAAATAATACCCCAGCTAAGTACAACCAACCCCAGTTATTCATTAAATAGTCCAAAACAGTCTGGGATGCTTTCCCTAAACCCACGTTATCCACTGCACCCCATAAAACAAAACTCACTGTTAATATTGCAGATATAAGAAAAACTGTGGCATCAATGCGACCTAGAAACACCCAATTACTTGTCTGTTCCTCAGCATTCTTTGGATTATTAGAAATCCCCATAGCTTTTCTCCTTTCGACAATTTAAAAAAAACTATGCGTTGCCCTTTAATTAATTTTACTAAATTGACTGATAATTGTCCTTGGAAGAAAGCTATACTTTTAGGTATTATCCTGACTTATTGGTATTAGAACAAAAAAATCCCCAATGTAGTATGTACTAATTTGTAAAGACATACTACTAGGACGGACGATATAAACGGAATTAATATATATTTTAACTCCTGGTGAACGCTACCTCTTTTTTCTGAATGAAGTGTCTGACGAATCAGGTAAGTATTGGTCTTTCGGCGTACCATTTACGGTCTACAAATTAGACAGCAAAGGAATGGCAGAAAATACATTTCCTGAACGAAATAAGGAACTTAAAAAAATCGAGGATCAATTATCAAAGAAATGCAATAAAAAAAATTAGGCCATTGGTTTAGTATACCAACGGCCTAATTTTTATACTGCACTCTCTTCCGCCATCACTGAATTGGCCCACTTGCTGCAGCGATCTCCCCAGCGGGCGATGGTCTTTTCCCCTGCGGCAATTTCGATGACTTCACAGAGGTTGGGACAATCGCCGCATTCAAAACTCCCGGCCCGGTAATCTTCCTGGGCCGCTTCAAACCCCTTGAACTTGCTGGGCTGTCCTTTGGCCACCGCTTCCCGGGCCAGCAGAGCCGCCCCTACCGCCCCCATAACATCATAGTGCTTGGGAATTTGCACTTCCACCTCTAGAGCTTCCTCAAAAGCCTTTTTAATCCCCACATTGGCGGCCACTCCCCCCTGGAAGACCACCGGGCCTAAAATCTCCTTGCCTTTACCCACATTGTTTAGGTAGTTCCTTACCAGGGCCTCGCACAAACCAGCCAGAATGTCAGAGAGGTTATGGCCCATCTGTTGCTTGTGAATCATGTCCGACTCGGCAAAAACCGAGCAACGGCCGGCGATGCGCACAGGGGACTTGGCCTCCAAAGCAATTGGTCCGAAGTCTTCAATGGGAATGTTCAAACGGGCCGCCTGTTGGTCCAGAAAAGACCCAGTACCCGCAGCACACACGGTATTCATGGCAAAATCAGCCACCACCCCGTTGCGCAAGACGATAATCTTGGAATCCTGACCCCCGATTTCCAGCACCGTTTGAGCCCCCGGCACCAGATGGGTAGCAGCCACCGCATGGGCGGTGATTTCGTTTTTCACCGAATCCGCCCCCATGATGACACTGGTCAGGTGGCGGGCGCTGCCGGTGGTACCGGCGGCCCTTATATGCCAGCCGGGCTTAAGCCTACCGGCCAGGTCCTGCAATCCCCGTTGGACGGTAACGATGGGTTTCCCCTGGGTCCGCAGGTACATGCTCTCCAGGACATTGGTTTCCTCATCCATGAGGATGATATTGGTACTCACTGAACCAACGTCAACACCTAAGAAACAATTCATAGGTTAACTCCTTCCTTCCCTTCAGCCTTCCTTGTCAATAAATCCACAAAGGCTTCCAATCTGGTCATAACCCCTGCTTCCCCAGCATGTTCATCCACCACCAGGGAAAGGGTTGGTATGTTATAATCCCGACTCACCTTGGGCAGTACGCTCTGGGCCACAATCTCCGGCATGCAGGTAAAGGGTGCCAGCTGGACTACCCCATCAAACCCCTCTTGCTTATACAGCACCGTATGACCGATGGTATCCTGACCATGGCCCCCGACCGTATGGTTAATATAAGGACGGGCAGATTTTCGGGCCTCTTTGCTACTCTTCACCTTACGGAGCAAGCCCATGAACAGGTGTTCATTAATCCACTCACTTAGGTAAATTGACCGCTCCACTTCTACTCCTAATTCACCCAGGTGCTTTTCCACATTAAGATTAGCAAAAGGCTCCAGCACTACGAAAATTTCTCCAACAAGGCCGATTTTCAGGCATTTCTTGGTCCAGTCTGCTTGAATTTCTCCGAATTTCTGGCCCGCCTTGGCGGCGGCTCCCAGCACTTCTCTGCAGGATTTGGCTTGGTCAATATCCCTAATGGCTTGACCATAAACCCTGTCCGCCTCACCCTTTTGATATTCCCTGGGCCGCAACCGGTGAACCCATACTTCCAGCTCATCCAGGGCCCTAGCCTTGTACCAGGCCAGACGCAAAGCCTTAATTACCCGAAACCAGGACTTATTCCCGGTAACGTAGCGGATGTTCCCTAATAACTCAGAAATATGCTTTTCCGGGGGTTCCAATACAACCATTTTGTAGTCATAACCCAAATCCTTAAGAATCTCCCGCTGAACCTGGGCGTAGTAGCCAAACCGACAGGGTCCTACACCCCCGGCCATGATAATGGTATCGGCCCCCAATTCATGAGCCTCGATAAAATTGCCGATATTGACCTTCATGGGTAAACAGGCAAACTCCGGGGAATTACGGGTTCCTAAGGAAATGGTTCTTTTACTGGTCTGAGGCGGCACCACCACCTCTACACCCATATCCTCCAATAAAGCCTTAACACATATATACATGTTGCCCATATGGGGAAAGGTCACCTTCATTGACTCACCGCCTTCCAGCGAATCATGTCCACAAAGGCTTCTAGTCTGGTAACTATGCCGGCCTCCCCAGTATGTTCGTCAATAGTCAGATTAAGAAAAGGTACCGTCTTTTTGCGCCTAACCTCCCTTTCCACCAACTCCCCGGTAAAGGAATCAGGCCCACAACCAAAGGCAGCCAGATGAATAATTCCGTCTACATCAGGACGGTTGAGGAAATGAAAAGCTGATCCCACCATTTTCTTGCCCATATTCCAGAACATTTTCTTGGGCAATTTATTTGCTTCCCCTTCAACCACTTCCGGTGCCACGGCTTCGGGAGTCATTACCATAGCACCCATGGTTTTTAGTTTCTCAATCAGGTTCATACTGATGTAATTATCGTATATGTTATAGGGGTGCCCAACTAAAGCAATGGTCAAATCCTTGCCCTGTTGAGGAGTTGCGGTTTCTTTATCCCCACCGTCACCCCGCTCTAAGACTGATAAAGCTTCAAAAGGAAGAATACCTTGCTGAAGTAAGGTTTCATACCTGTTTTGCACCTTTATGGCCCGGTTAAAGGCTGCATAGATATTATATGGGTTAGCAGAGAACATCTTGCCCACCTGGTAAACGGCACCATATAACTGGTTGTCATTCTTATGACGGTTGATGTTGACATCAATCAAGGTAGGCAGATTATCCACATTATGTCTAATCATATCGGGCAGGCCCAGGAATTTGGGACAGATGTAAGTCTTGGCTTCAACTGAAACCATCCGGGGCAGAAATAGATAATCCACCTTGCCAATCAGGTCCATGACATGACCATAGTACAACTTTACCGGCAGACAAGCCTCATCCACTGCCTTTTTTACTCCTTGGTTAAGAATGCCCTTGGTAGTAGGCGAAGAAACCACCACTTCGGCCCCCAGGGAGGTGAAAAACTCCCGCCATAGAGGGTAATAGGTGTAATATAGCAAAGCCCGGGGTATTCCCACTCGCTTTTTCAAGTCTTGTCCTCCTTCCTGAATACCAAATATTAGTATGGACAATTTGCTTGCGAGATATACTTTGGGGTCAGCTATCAGGAAAGGTTATAACGGTTTATTTTATCATTTGCCGTCTTGTTACTGAATCTAACGACTGCTGTTGCCTTATGCAGAAAAATTTAAAGGAAAAGCTTGCATCAAAATTAACAAAATTTAGTTCCCGTTCCATTCCATTAAAGCGGCCCACATCAAATCACTTTGATGTGAGCCGCTTTCTTATTTCATCCACCCGCCCAGTTGCTCCTTTAACGCCGGTATTACTCTTGTTCCATCGCCTAATTTAGCATGTTTCCCGGTTACGGTATCCAAAATACCAATTCCTGAACCTGATAAAGTAAGTAGAAATCGGCTATCCGGCAGCCAGTAAACTTGTTCAAGATTTCCTTTCACCAACAGGCGGGGACTCTTTCCATTCTCCTCCAGCCATAACCTGGGCAGGGGGCCGATGCCTCCTCGGTCAACAACCCGCTTTTTGCCATCAGGTGCGCTACCTTCACCAGCGGTCAACCTGCCCATGCCGTTAAAAAGGCCATGTTGAAAACTAATCAGATTTACCTCCCCAGGGGGCGACCAATTGGGGTAAAGGTTTTTCTCGGCAGGAGCCGTTTCCAATTTTTCCAAAATACCGTTTGTAAAATTATAACTGTAGTTTTCAGAGGAGGTATCTCCAGGTTGGCGGAGCCCGCTCACCAATAGTGTCTGGCCGTCCTTAAACCATTGGATATTAAGATTTATTAACCCCCTGAAATTATCATTAAGGGAATTGACCTCAGCAAGCTTTCCCGTTCTAATATCTAGGGTTAAAAACACACCTCTTTGGTTTTCTTGGTTCTTTTGCTCAAACTCCAAAGGAATATTAACAATTATAACTTTACTCATATCCGGAGAAGGGTTTGCTTGCAAAGCCCAACCGGCCTGCCGGGACCGGTAGATTTCCTCCAATTTTTCACCGTATGGTCCAAGGAACACGGCCTTCTCTGTAAGAACCAGCAGATAGGAAGTACTTTCCCCAGTCACCTCCGGGCCGCCCGGTTTGAGGTAATGAACACTGTGAACCAGTCCTTGGCCTTGAGCTTCGAAGACCCTTCGCATTTTTGAACCGGGGGCGAAAATATTCACCGCATCCTCGGTGTTGGCTATAATCTCCCCCCGTCCGCTGGTTATGAAGTAATTGAGATACTCGTTGACCGGGGGAATAATTTCAGTACTTCCATGTTTCCCTACTAAATAAAGAGCGGATTGATAAAAATCGGACTGTTGGCTTCCACTATTACCTATAAGGTAACCATAACGCCATATATCTTCCGGCATTTCTTCTAAAGAGGCATTATACTCCACCTTCCAGAGGATGCCGGTCAACCAGATACTCCCCACCCCTAGGCCAATCAAGAGAATTGGCATGAGAATTAATAATATCAGTACAAAACGTTTCATCGGTTCACCTCATCTCCACCAGCCCCGAACCATTCCTTACTGCTCCCCGCCCAACAGCTTATACCTATGGTAAAGACGGTTATAACAAAAGATAAGGTTGAAAAAAATATTACACTGATGATAAGACCTCCCGTAGCTGACGGTTGGGGGGCTAAAACGGCAGTAAACAAAAGATTTACCACTCCTTTCAGCAATAAAGGGGAGGCCGCAATGAGGCCGATTTGCAATCCCTTAATTAAGGCCCCTCCCTTGCACAGTCGACCCAACCGATACCCCAAATAAACCCACAGGTAATAAGTCAGAACAAACCCGACTACCCCCCCAGTTAAACCCATAACCGGCTTGCTTCCAGCCAACATTAAAAGGCTCCACATTAAGTCTACTGCAACCAAAAAAAGATTTATCTTAGCCAGGCGCTTGCTATGAAAATAAATAAAATGTCGCCGTGCTTTCTCCAAGCCCCGGCCAATCTCATGAGGATCGCCAAAATAAACACAAGCCAGCCGAGCGCTTTCCTCAGTAGAATACCCTTGTGCGCCCATGTCATTGGCCAATTCCCGAAGATGGTCCCGCAGTTCAGCCAACCTTTCGCCCTGTTCACTGGCAGACCCTTTCAAGTGAGCTGCGATTGTCTGCAAGTACTCCTCGATTTGATCCACTATACGCCCTCCTGTTGTCCCTGCAGCATCAACCCGGATCCTATAACCCGTTCTACCGCCCGGCGAAAGACGCCCCATTCCTTAGCCCGCTCCGCCAGGGCCTGACCACCTTTGGATGTTAGGTAGTAGTATTTGCGGTCAGGCCCGTTCTCCCGCTTTTCCCAGCGGCCCTCAATTAGTCCTTCCGCTTCCAACCGATGTAAGGCAGGGTAAAGGGTTCCTTCCTTGAACCGAAAAATCCCCTCTGAACGCTGTTCCAGCTCCTTAACCATCTGGTAGCCATACATAGGCCCTTCACTGAGGAGGGATAGAAGAAGTATACCCGTACTGCCTTTAAGAAGTTCTTTGTCCATTCTCTCACCTACCTAGTAATTCTATATACATCGCTAATCTAGGTATATAATATAACGTGGTATTGTTTCCTGTCAATACATTTTTTCCCTTAATTTATGTTGCCTATGAATGTTAAGGGGGAATTAGTTTGAAAGAGATTACAATTATAGATTAAGTTTAAATGAGGGCATAACAAAATAAGCCTACTAAGAAGCGGCTTTTAGGGAGCGAATAATTTACAAAATTATTAATATATGGTATTCTTG
>JAJZSN010000131.1 GCA_021849745.1 Bacillota bacterium
ACCAAGAATACCATATATTAATAATTTTGTAAATTATTCGCTCCCTAAAAGCCGCTTCTTAGTAGGCTTATTTTGTTATGCCCTCATTTAAACTTAATCTATAATTGTAATCTCTTTCAAACTAATCCCTCCTTAAGCCTTCTTAGTTTGGCCCAAGGAGGGATTTTTATGTGCTGCGGTTCAAAAACTACTATAACTGAGTTTTGACCTGATGACCCCAAGAATTCTAAGAAAGTATCTGGTCTCAGCCATCATATGACCCAACAGGGCCTGAGTAGATGCGGCCTGGGCCGCCCCGCTGCGATCCCGGATGGTCTCCAGCAGTCGCAAAAAATTACCGGAGGAAACGTTAACATCATCAGCCAGTCTCCGCAACTCTACCACACTGGTCACAGGTCGCCGCCCCTGGTCGGCAAAAGTCCGTTCAAAACTCTCCAGTTCCTGCCGGTAAATGGGCTCCAACCCGGGTAGAGCATTACGGAGAAATACCGTATGTTCCCGTTGAATCTCCAGCCAGAACCGAATTTCCCCTAAAGGATAAATGGGCAGCATCATGGGTAACCCGGCGGTACAACCGTTATCCCAGCCATTCATACCCTTCACCCCTCCTTAATCACCAAATCATCGGCCTATAAGTTCCTTATATCATACGTCAAATAGCTCATTTTCGTTACTATTGAAAGGAATTTTATTGAACCAAAGGGGCAAACTAACCACAACAAACAAAAGGGGAGGAATAGCAATTGAAGGGCAACCCAATAATCTGGCCAATAACGACCCCGAAGAAAAAGGTTAAGAGGAGGTTAAGATGATGAAAAGGAAACTATTTACTGGGGTAATAGCAACGGTCTTGGCAGCGGCCCTGGTATTGCCCGGCTGTACCCCCGCTAAGAAACCTGAAAGTGTAACCGAAGCTACCATCAGAGATCTAGCCAATGATGTCCCCGTCCAAAGAGCTTTCATCGATGGACGCTGGGCCGCCATCCAGAATGATGCTGATTTCCGCAAAGCAGCACTGCAGGAAAATATAAACGAAAAACGCAAAATGTTTGAGGAAAAAGATATCCGGCCCCAGATGCTGGAGCTTAACCTGGACATGATGGAAAAAACCTTGGCTGATCCCAAGCAGAAAAAACGCCTCATGGAGGTTCAGATGGACCTACTGGAGGCTGCGGCCAAGGATCCCAAACTTCGCCCCCGGCTGGTGGCAATGATAAAAGACTTATTGGGCGAACAGGTCGTAAAATCGGAGATTCAAAAAATCACCCGGTGGGGTGCAGTTTCTTCCCGCTTACCTAAGGCTGTTACCCCACCCTCGGCTAAACAGCAGCAACCACCCCAGGCTGGAACCGAAGCTGCCCCTCCTGAACAACAGGGTGCACAACAAGGGCCGGGAACAATCCCTCCCGCTCCTTAAAGAGGAACTCCGAAGCTGTCATGGAAAAGATAACACAGAGTCACAGAGAACACAGAGCTTCATGCCGCTACGCAGACCATCAGAAGCATGAAAAAGTCTAATACAGAGATCTTTGTGGATATTTCTTTGGGACCGAGGCCATTTTAAAGTTGTTATTAAAAAATGAGAGGGTGAACAGTAAAAACAATAAAATGATTAACCACGGAGAACACGGAGGACACGGAGATTTATAGGCCGCCATTATGGGTTGCTTTCGCCCTAGACTTTTGGTATATAAAGCCTATATAAATTTTTTTCTCTGTGTTTCTCCGTGCCCTCCGTGGTTGCCTTTTACATTTCTAAATCCCCTTTAACCTAGAGAAAATTTTGATTACAGCTTTACTGCGCCACGTTATTTTTATTATCCGTGTTGATTATTGCCCCAAGTTTCCCCTAATTTTTTCGAAAAAGTATTGACTCCCATTTCCTAAAGCTATATAATAATTCTTGTTTAAAGGGGAGTAGCTGGCAAAAGATAATTTGCCGGTAAAGTCAACATACTGGCTGCAAAGCCTGGCTTTACCAAGGGTTATACCTAAAGTGAGACCTTTAACATAACCTTTCATTTGCAGAAAGGTTATGTTAAAGGTCTTTTCTTTTTATATTTTGCAAAGGAGGTGAATTTCATGACAGCGTTTTTGGGTTCCCTGTTTTTCATCGCCCTGGCCGAAATGGGTGACAAAACCCAATTGGTGGCCCTTGCCTTCGCCACCCGCTTCCGGGCCTGGACAGTGTTATGGGGTATCTTTGTAGCCACCCTGGTGGTCCACTTGTTTTCCGTAGTTATTGGCGAGGTACTGGGCGTCAACCTTGATCCCTTTTATATCCAACTTATCGCCGGAATTTCCTTTATCGGTTTTGGTATCTGGACCCTGAGAGGAGATGAATTAGACGATGCAGATAAGAAAGCTGAACGGTTCAGCCCCTTTTGGACTGTGGCCATAGCTTTCTTCATCGCCGAACTGGGTGACAAGACCATGTTGGCCACCGTAACCCTGGCCGCCGAATACCAATCCTTTATCCCCGTCTGGCTTGGCTCCTCTTTAGGTATGGTAGTAGCCGACGCTTTGGCCATTGTGGTGGGGATTTTATTAGGCAAGAAACTACCTGAGAAACTTATCAAGTGGGTTTCCGCATCCATATTTATTGGCTTCGGTGCTATTGCCCTCATCGAATTATTCTGGAAGTAAGGGGTTTTAGATTAATGGTTCTCCGGTTTTGAAAATATGGACGGTACTTCTCGATAAGCCTGGGCACGCTATGGACATACCCCTGGGTTTCGCTAAACAGGGGCTTGCCCACCCGGCTAGGTCCTGCGTTATAGGCCACCAAGGCATCGGGGAGGTTGCCGAAACGGTCGAGCTGAAGCTTAATATACTTGGCCCCACCCTCCAGGTTTTGGACAGGGTCAAAAGGGTTGACCCCCAATCCCCGGGCCGTTTTGGGCATCAACTGCATCAGCCCGATGGCCCCGGCCCGGCTGATGGCATTGGGGTTACCCCCTGATTCCTGCTCCATTAAAGCCGCCACCAAAGCGGGTTCCAACTCATACTTCTTAGCCACCGCCGAGATGGCATCATACCATTGCAGCACACGACCCGTCCGCTTGGACGGGTTTCCTGCATAGGGCTTGAGGTGAGGATTAACGGTGGTCTGTAACTGCAAGCCCACCATACTTAGACTTGAATCCAGGTTGTTCCATGATTCCTCAAATTCCAGAGAAACCAACTTTCTCCAGGCTTCAGCAAATCCTCTGTCTTTATGCTCTTCAATTTCTTTATCCTGTTCAGTGGTTATTTCAAAGAGTTTTGTTTCCCGGTAAAAGGAGATTTCCTCATGGTATTGGTTAACCTTGGCCGGTTCGTACCTGACCTGGTTTTGTAAAACCACCAAGTGCATCCACTGGCTATAAGCTAACATGGTCGTTTTCAGCTTTTTGGAAGCAAAACCTTCCAAAATTAAATCCTTCAGATTATTCCAGATTATCTCCTGCTTTTGCACCCGGTAGGCAGTGATATTCCGCAAATCCTCTCGATCCCGAACCGAAAGACCCTGGCTATTAACAGGCAATCCTACATTAATTAAGTAGTTAGCTGCCAGTAACAATACCACCAAAACTCCAAGCCTAATCCCAATAACCCTGGCCGATTTCCGTCGAAAGGCCGGGGATTTATATTTTTTTAGATATTTCCCCAATCTGCGCTTCATCCTCGTCACCCCATAAGGATATTCGCTCCCATACCCCCAAATCCTCTTAGAAAAAATTTACCACAGATAAATACTCCACCCCCTTCCTGGTAAAACTACCCACTGGGGGACATCTATTAAGAGACCCGTCCCCAGATTTTTCGAACTTGGAACCTCGGACGACATCGAACCTCGAAAAGGAGTTAACCATGGAGTTTATCCGCAACATGCTGCGGCGGCGGTTAAGAACCGCCCTAACCATATTCGGAATAACCATCGGAGCGCTGGCCCTGGTAGTGCTCGGCGCCATGGCGGAAAAAATTAATCTCCTCACCCAGGGGGCTAACCGTTACCTGGAAAACAGAATTAGTATTCAGCCTAGGGGAGCAGATACCGCCTTCGTCTCAGCCATCCCTTTTTCCACCCAAATGGTTGAGGAAATTAGAAAAATGGATGGTGTCCTGGGATTAGAGCAGGCCATAACACTGCCTTTGGATGAAGAAATAAATAGCAATTCGGTGGGCGTACCTCAGCACATATCAGGGATTAACTTAATGGAACGAAAAAAAGCCCAGCAACACGATCATCCCAGTATCCGCCTATCTTTTGCCCAAGGTAATTGGTGGCGGCAGGGGGAACGGGAGAAAGTAGTGCTGGGGGCGGACGTGGCAGAAAAACTGACCTTGAAAATCGGAGACACCTTCCACAATCGCAAGGTAAGTTTTACAGTAGCAGGGATTCTCAATCGGATGATGACCATCCCCGACCATACTGTATATATGCCCATTGAAGATGCCAGAGAATTGCTAATCAAAAACCAACCCCGATTGGAAACCAAACCTGCTTACAGAACTAATAAACCCCGGAACAAGGTGGAAACCAGGGAGCAATTAATCAACAGCCTGTACATCGTCACCAACCAGGCCAAAGCTGAAACTACAGCCAGGGAAATCAAAAAGCTATACCCGGAATTTAACGTTTACCCGCCCTCGCGGTTGTTGAAACACGTCAATAGCAATGCTGCTGTGTTTAACCTGGTGGTTATGGGCAGCGCCACCATTGCCCTTTTAGTAGGCGGGCTTTCGGTAATCAATACCATGATTATGGCAGTAACGGAGAGAACCCGGGAAATTGGCATCAAAAAAGCCCTGGGAGCCAGGGATGGGGATATTATGGCAGAATATCTGCTGGAATCAGCAGTTATAGGTTTTCTGGGTGGACTGGCCGGGCTGCTGGTGGGTTGGGGTGTAATTCATCTAGTTAACCATCTTACCGCTCCCTCAGGTACCATCATCTTCACCCTAACACCCCGGCTGGCCGCCGGTTCCCTGGCCTTTGCCGTGATTCTGGGGGTGGGGGCCGGGTTGTACCCAGCCTGGCGGGCAGCCAGAATGAGCCCTATTAATGCCCTGAAAAGTGAGTGATGTTAATGGTTTTATCTTTACAGCAAGTTAGCAAAATATATGATACCAAGGCTGGCCCGGTGGCGGCCCTAACTGAGGTCAATTTAGAGCTTGCGGCAGGGGATTTTATTGCCATCATGGGTCCTTCAGGCAGCGGTAAGTCTACCATGCTCAACATCATGGGCTGCCTGGATCAGCCTACTTCCGGCACCATAACCCTGGGGGGTGAGGAAATCAACACCCTCCCCGGTCATCAACTGCCCGAAGTGCGGCGGCGATATATCGGCTACGTTTTCCAACATAATAACCTGATTCCTACTCTGACGGCAGCGGAAAATGTGATGCTGCCTTTAAAGTACAACCGCCAATTCCAAGGAAATAAGGCCTCTTTGGCTAACACCCTATTAGGTAAGGTTGGTTTGGGCCACCGGCAACACCACCTGCCAGGGGAATTGTCCGGCGGCGAACAGCAGCGGGTGGCCATTGCCCGGGCCCTGGTCAATAATCCGGCCATTATCCTAGCTGATGAGCCCACCGGGGCAGTAGATTCCAAGACAGCCAGGAGTATTATGGAATTGTTAAAGGAGTTGAACCAGGAAAAGGGGCAGACCCTGGTGATTGTCACCCATGATCCGGAGGTGGCCGGTGAAGCGGGTCGGGTTTACAGGATGGCAGATGGGAGGTTGGATTTTTTTAGGTAATATAAGACCTATGCTTCCGCTAAGTTAATATCGTATCTACGTAGTTTTTCATAAAAAGTTCCATTCCTTTCGCTGTGCTCAAGGCACAAAAATTTAATGAAAGTGCTCTAACAATTCTATTGTGATATAATATATCTGGATAAGCAGATATACTACAGAGCACGGGGAGGTGAGTGGTGCAGTTCAATTACTGCCCGCATAAAAAGATGTGCCGTTTGCTATTTTCAAGTACAAATAAGTGTGCCTTAGAGCACG
>JAJZSN010000034.1 GCA_021849745.1 Bacillota bacterium
AAATTACATCGGCTAAATCTAATGCCCGTAGGGTTTCAGGTAAAGGCTGCCCTGTTTTTTTATCCCAGCCCATCAATTCGTAATAACGTTCTTTCATGGGAGCAAAAATCATCCCTACTGAACGACCCAATGCCGGACCGTCAACCGGAGTAGAAGCATACCTGGGTGAAGGCCAGTCGTGTTCCGCAGTTAGACCATTTTTCAGATTAAAAACTCTCATCAAATTGACAATTCGTTTCCCGGCCTTTAATACACTTTCAGGGGTGAAATCAATACCGGTGGCCTCCTTAAGGGCTGAAACTGTTAAATTGATATCCTCAGTGGCTGTAAGCCTGCAGACTCCGAGGCTGTCTTCATAAACTCTTCTCCCATTTAAGTGGGCATTCTGCTTTGCTATCTGTTCCCAGGAAAAAGGATCACTAATGGGCTCTAGCTTATGTTGACTAACGTCAATCCCGCCCCCTACACATTCAATAGTTCCTGTGTTGGAGACACAAGTATCCAGAAACTCGGTCCATAGGGCTCTGTGGTCGTGGCTACGGGGGGTGTTGCCTTTTTCGGTATACACAGCACACTCCAAGGCCGGCCCGCCGATTTCTTTAGCGGCTCGCTTAACACCTTCAGCTAACAGGGAACCGAACCCTTGTCTCCTCGAAATCTTTTCTAATAACAGCTTTACACTTTGAAAATTCCCCCAAGTCATTTTCAAACCATTGAGGTTATTGTCCTTCAAATACCCTTTTTCATAACATTCCATGACCCAGGCCACTAACCAGCCGGTTTCATTAACATCCATCCCGAGTCGGTCTGCCAAATCGGCCAAGACCATTGATGATGCAGGATCAGTTAACCCAATCAGGGAACCAAAAGCTACCATGGCTTCATACTCCGGTTCCTCAGTTTCAAAGCCTTCAAAGGGTCCCGACTTGATTTTTATCCGGCCGCAGTGATTCCAATCACAGCCCCAGCATGGTTTTTTCTTATATTCAAAATTTGTTCTGAGGGCTTGGGAGCTAAAGTCCTGATGTTCCGGAAAGATATTTGTAGTTAGGTTCTTAACCGGCAGACCCCCGATATTATGCATGATCGGGTGGGCAGTATTGGTTCCCCCTTCATAACACATCTTACCTGCTGGAGTTTTTTTAGCAGCATTATTCATTTTAGTAGCAGTTTCCCGTAAAGCTTCAGGGTTAAAAACTTTAACCTTTTTCTTGCCACGTCTAACTGCAATAGCTTTAATTTTCTTGGCACCTAGAACGGCTCCCACGCCATTATGGGCCGCTACATGGCCGTAATCACCTACTAAACAAGCAAACTTAACCAGATTTTCACCGGCTGGACCGATGCAAAAAACACTTAGCTGGGTAGGACTTAGTTTAAATTCTTGGTGCAGGACATCCTGAGTCTGTACTGTATCCAAACCAACGAGATGGGCAGCAGGTCTAATTTCCACCTTATCTTCATCAATGTAAATATACACCCATTCCGACGACTGCCCTTCTATAATTAAAGCATCATAACCACAAAACTTCAGAAACGCTGCAAAATAACCATTGGCCTGAGTTGCGGAAATACCGCCCGTCATTGGACCTTTGGTAACCACCGAAAAATTCCCGGAGCCTGTTACGGAAGTTCCAGCAAGGGGACCGGTAGCTACTACAAACCGGTTTTCGGGATCATCCCAGTTAATCGAAGGACCGACTTCATCATACACATATTTCACACCTAACCCCGTTCCTCCGATCCATTTTGTTAACACCTCAGGAGCAATGATTTCTGTGTTAAATGTGTTGTTGGTAAGATCAAAGCGTAACATAGAACCTGTGTAACCAAAAGACATTTTTCTCACCTCGCAATTATTTTCTAAAGACTTCTGTTATCAATAACCGGTTTGATCTCTTGACCTGATGCCATGTTTAAAGCCGAACTAAATATTTCTTAACTATATTTAAGGCTTTAGTCGGCTCATTGCGGGCAAGTAACCCTATGGCAAAGAGAATATAATTCTTATCCAGCATAAATTCCGGCGCTCTAGGTTTCAGTAAGGCCGGAACCTCTTGCTGGAATAGGGCTCCCCCTAATACCTGTTGCGGGTTCGAAGAAAAGGCCACCGGCCCGCCGGCACCGATCACTAACCTTACCGGGGTTAGATCTTTACCCCTCTGGGCTTTCATGCTCCCTGTGGAAAACACCTGGACCTCAAGCCGTCCCACGTGCCGTTCCACCGCTGTTTTTACAGCTAAATGAGATAACAACAGGTGGCAATCGACTTCCTCTTGACAAGTGGGGATTTTACCCGCTTCGCTGATGGCCTTGACCGTTTCAGCAAAGCTTTCTGGAAACTGCCCATTATTAGCTATCTCGGCAAGGGTTTCCACATTATGGACCAAGCCTAAATCCCCTTCAACCGTCCGTTTAGCATAAGGTTCAGGCAACCCAATGGTACTGATGCCATCTTGGGTAGGATTTCCCCTGGCTATAGAATATACATCTGTAGTTGCACCACCCACATCAATTAACAGTAATTCCCCTAAACCCGGATTATCAGGCAGCCCATCGGCTATGAGCTTGGCAGCTTCTAAGACCGCCGAAGGGGTAGGCATGATCACATCATTAATCAAGGTTTTAGCTCGGGTTATCCCCTTAGCCTGGGTAATGTGGTTAATAAATAATTCCCTTATCTTTTTATTAGAAGAATCGACATCTATTTTACCAATCTCAGGCATGACATTATTGGTGTAAATAACATTTTTATTAGTGGCGGCGAAAGCTGCTTTAATCTCATCGTAAGCCGATTTATTGCCTGCAACAATTATATTGCTGACCCTGTTCCCAGCTTTGGCAAGAATCTTAGCATTATTGATAATCACTTTTTTGTTGCCCCCATTAGTTCCACCGGTAAGTAGAATGATATCGGGAGCAATTTCCTCAATTTCCGCTACCTCCGATTGGGATAGTTCATAGGAGTACACTCCAACAATCTTTGCCCCAGCCCCCAAGGCTGCTAGCCTAGCTGCTTCAGTGGTAAACTCAGTCACCAATCCAAGGCAAACCACCCGTAATCCTCCGGCAGCACTACTACAGGCTACCGTCTGCCTTCGCTCTGCATCACCGATTTTCAACTCCTGGGCGAGCTTCTCCAATGCTCCCTCAAGTCCTAAGGTAATATCACTGTCAACGGTAGAAGGTACTTGAACCCGTGCAACCAGTTCCTCCCCATCTAGGTCAAAGGCAACCGCTTTTGTAAAAGTGCTGCCAAAATCGATAAAAATTCTGATATTGCTCATAATCAATTCTCCTGTCGTTGGCTCTCTATAACAAAAGTTATTAAATACTAAATAATGCAATAGTTATGCCAACATGCTTGAACAATCATAAATTTTTCATGGCTAAATTCGACTGGAAAAAGGGGAAAAACGACCACTGACGGTGAAAGGTGAACACTGTTTTTATTAGCCTAGGTAAAAAAATGAACAGATTATTCAAAAATGAATAATCTGTTCATCGGTGTATAAATGAGCATCTTTTTTTTGTTTCATACATTTATGCGGTAAGATATTTCGGTTTCTTGGTCAAGTGGAGTTCGATTTTGTAGATTCCTTAATTTTAATATTTATAGAATCCTTGACCGGTCTTCCGGCCCAGGTGTCCGGCCTGAACCAACCGCTTATGTAAAGTCCGTGGCCAGAACCTATCTTCCCCTGTTCCTTCATACATAACGTTAAATACATCCAAAGCTGTGTCCAACCCGATAAGATCTAATAATGCAAGGGGTCCAATCGGGTGATTCATCCCTAACACGCAAGCTTTATCAATATCCTCCGCCGAGGCTAACCCGGCCTCATAGGCAGCTACCGCACCGTTCAGCAGTGGAATCTGCAGATAATTCACCAGGAAGCCGGTGGTATCTTTGGCCCTGATAGATTCTTTGCCAATCTGTTTGCAGAAGTCTACACTGGCCTGATAGGTCTCTTCGCTGGTGGTTAAAGCCATTACCAATTCTACCAGTTTCATTACCGGCACCGGGTTAAAGAAATGGAGCCCGATTACCTTTTCAGGCCTTTTGGTGGCACTGGCAATTTCTGTTACAGATAGGGCAGAAGTATTGCTGGCCAGAATCGTTTCAGATTTAACGATTTCGTCAAGTTGTTTGAAAATATCTTTTTTCAGTTGAATATTTTCATATACTGCTTCGATAACCAGATCTACGTCAGCCAGTTCTTGATATTTGTCACATAAAACGACCTTATCAAGGATGTTCTGCTTTTTGTCTGCGGATAATTTGCCTTTTTCAACGAGCTTTTGTAGGGTTTTGTCGAGTCTAGCCTTACCCTTTTCTCCCACTTCCAGTTTAGTCTCGAATAATAACACTTCAATTCCTGCCTGGGCAACTATCTGCACAATCCCAATCCCCATTGTGCCGGCACCGCCAATAACGGCTACTTTATTAAAGTTCATTAAAATACCCTCCTTTACCAAAAATAATGAGAATTGATTAACCTCCTTAGAAAACTTTGCCTTTTGTTTCAGGTCCTAAGACAATTATTGCAACTCCACCAAGGACTAAGATGCCGGCTGCAACCGCAAAAACTGCCATCGGACCGTAAGTAGCCATAACAAACCCCAGGAGAATCGGCCCTATAAGAGCCCCGATCCGACCACACGACAACCCAAATCCAACTCCGGTACCCCGCAGATGGGTAGGCCATAATTCCGGTAAATAGACATTATTGGCCATTGCCATACCGTAGTAAAAGAACTGGAAGATTAATCCTAGAATAATTACGAAAACAAAGCTTGTTGCGGAACCCCAGATATAGGCACCAATACCCGTCATAATCATAAAGAATGCCGCATTCCATTTTCTGCCGATTTTCTCTGCCAGGTAACTTACTAAAAAGTATGCCGGTAAACCGCCAAGAGCAATCAAAGAGACAAAGCCTATAGATTTTATTACCGAAAAGCCTTTAGCAACCAGTAAAGCGCTTAACCAAGTATTTAATCCGTAAAAACCTAGCATAGTTGAACCCTGCCAGATGGCAGCCATAACCACGACTGGAAGGAAGGCCTTAGTTGCAAGTTCGCCAAAACCTTTATTCCGCGGTCCCTTGTCATGATCACTTTCAGTTAAAACCTCAACCGGAGGTAAATCCCCCCCAGTGCTTTTTTGCACCTTTTTCTCTATATCTCCAATTATTTTATCGGCCTCTACAAATTTTGATTTAGATTCAAGCCAACGAGGAGACTCAGGCATATACTTCCAAATTACGAACAGCCACAAAGCAGGTAACGCTTCTACAAAAAACACCCCCTGCCAACCAAACTTGGGCAGCACCAGATAAGTTATTAGTCCTGCAGCTGTAATCCCCACCGGTAAAAAAGCCTGATAAAGAGCGAGGTACTTCCCACGAATTTTGGAAGGAATAAGTTCGCTCAACATGGTTATACCAATGGGCACCTGAGCCCCTAACCCGAGGCCGAGTAGAAAACGAAAAACAAACAGACTCTCGATAGACCATGCCATGGACAACAAAACTCCGGCTATTCCCCAGAAGGCCATGGAAGCCATGAGTATTTTCTTCCGGCCAAACCTGTCTGATAAGTTTCCGGAGATTATGGAACCAACAAACATACCCGCAAAACTTATGGCACCCAGATATCCCAAAGTTTTCGGATCCAGATTAAAGGCTTTTGCAAGAACTGGCATTAAATATGCTATTCCACCTAAGTCAATTGCTTCCACAAACCATGCTATAATAAGTAACCAACACAGAAAGGTCTGATACGACGACTTCGGAAGCCGCTCTACCCGGCTTGATACGCTTAGACGTGGCATTGTTGTGTCGTTCAACAAAACATTCATTGTCATCGTCCTCCTCTATTTACTCATTTCCCGTAGGTCAACAACCCGCTTGGCCTTACCTTCGCTGCGCTGCAAGGTTTTCGGGGCTACCACCTTAATCCGGGTATTTAATCCCAACACCTGATGCAGTTCGTGGGCCAGTTTCTTTCTGGCTTCCTCCATGGCCCCTTCGCCGGCTTCGTGCACATCATGGGTACACTCCACTAAAATTTCCATATCGTCCAGGAAGTTGCTGGATCGGTCAACTACGATTACATACTGGGGTTCAAATTGAGGCAGAGATAGGATAACCGTTTCAATTTGAGTTGGAAATACATTAACTCCTTTGATAATCAGCATGTCATCGGTGCGGCCGTCTATCTTCTGAAGCCTGGCATGGGTCCTGCCGCAGGTGCAGGGTTCTTGATTGATTCGGGTACGGTCACGGGTGCGGAAACGCAGCAGGGGGAAGGCCTCCTTGGTTAAAGATGTCAGCACCAGTTCCCCCTCACTGCCCGGTGGTAAGACTTCACCGCTTTCAGGATCAATGGTCTCCATCAGGAAGTGGTCCTCACAAATATGTAATCCATCATGGTATGGACACTCTAAGCCAACTCCCGGACCCATCAATTCAGTTAATCCGTAAGTGTCGAAGACTTCTACGTTAAGCTTTTTCTCAATCTCAGCCCTCATCTGCGGGGTACAGGGCTCCGCCCCAACTAATGCAATCCTAAGCTTGAGGTCTTTAACCGGGTTTACCCCTGATTCCTCAGCTTGCTCAGCCAAAACGCAGGCATAAGACGGGGTTGAACTGAGTACAGTGGCCCCAAAATCCTGCCATAACATGACCTGACGTTTGGATTGACCACCGGAAACCGGCACTATAGTAGCACCAATCCTTTCAGCCCCGTAATGGAAACCCATACCGCCGGTAAATAATCCGTAACCAAAAGAGTTGCATACGATATCATCTGGAGTTACCCCAGCGGCGGTTATTACCCGGGCCATCAGCTCAGACCAGGTATTCAGGTCATTTTTTGTGTAACCGCCTACAACAGGCTTACCTGTTGTACCGCTGGAAGCATGGAGACGGGCAACATTCCTCATTGGTTCGGCAAACATGGCGAAGGGGTAATTGTCCCGAAGGTCGTGCTTGGTGGTAAAGGGAAGCTTGCTAACGTCTGCTAGAGTTTTGATATCCTCCGGCCGTATTCCAAGGGCATCCATTTGCTGATGGTAAAAGGGTACCTTGTTGTAACATCGCTCCACTACCTTTTGCAGGCGCTCCAACTGGAGCTTTTCCAGTGCCGAACGGGGCATAGTCTCATGCTCACGATCCCAAATCAAACACTCTTTCTTACCGGTTGCAGGCTTTGATTGCTCACCAAAGGCAAATTTCTCCAACACACTCATTTGATCCATCCTCCTTAAAACTTTTAAAATAAACCTACCGTACTACTGAACGGCGCACAACGCTTGTTCAATCCAACCTATCCCAATTGCTCAAAAAAGGTTTCGAATCTGGTTTTTACCTGTCCCTCCGAGAAAAACCGCAAATCAGACATATCACCCTCAAAAATCACCCCCGGTAATCCAGTCATTTCAGTCAGCATTCTTTTTTTGTCGTAAAGTCCTATAGAATTTGGTTTACAGCTCCGGTTAGAGAAAAGGACAAAACCATCACAGTTGTAACGCCGCATAAAATCAACTTTCAACTTAAGACGGTAATCTACACCCCGGTTGACAAATTGCTGGGGATAGTGTTCTGCCAAGGTTTCCAGGGGACGAGCCGGATCGAAGTTCATGGCCCAGGCTTGGGTATACTGGGAGGCCACCACCAAAGTATCATTAGCGGCAAACATGTCCGCAAACCAACGTAACTTGGGCCAAACCGGGATATGATCAAAATAAACCTTATGCCGCTCGTTGGGGATGGCATAAATCTTTTTCTCCAGACGTTCCTCAATTTCAGCCTTAAGCTCCCGGTAATATTCCACAGCTTCTCTTCTTCCCCGCCATACTACGATGGGCGCCATATGAATACAGGCGTCAAAAAAACCAAAAGGAGCCGGCTTCAGGGCAGCCATTTCCAGGCAGTCGTTCCAGAGCCCTGTGGCCTCCCTTGAAAGGGCCACAACCTCCCGGAGCTTATCTATATTAAACCGGCGCTTGGTGGTAACCTCAAGGAAATTAATCAACTCATAGAGCTGTTTAATAAGGTAGTTTTGCTTAAGGTCGCTGGTCTGTTCTTCAATATATGGCGAATCCCAGAGAAAATAAGGCTTATTGTAAAACCGGGCTGCTGCCTCGAACCACTTAGGCAGGCTGCCGCACTGGGTATTACAACAAAGAAGCAAATCCGGAGAAAGGATTTTTCCGACGGGATGCTCAGAAGCATAAGCATCACCGATGCCACATCTGGCATAACCGCAAAGGTCGTTAAAATAACCTTTTGCTTCCGCCGCCATGGAAAGTTTATCCGCCACTTTGCGGGCCGAGGCCAAGGCTCCGAAGTTTTCGGGATAATAGGGGTAAAGATCCATCGCATAAATAATTTCCACCGGAAAAACTGCCGTAACCCAAACCACAGGTATTCCTTTCCGGCGGGCTTCTTCCCCCAAATCATAATACCTGGACATTAAGTCTTTCATCAGGGCAACTGTTTTAAAGGGTTCGCTCAATTGGATTCCCTCCAATCATTTCAATAAAAGCTTCTAATCTGGTCCTGATTTGACCAAGAGAAGGATTGGCGACTTCGGTCTCCAAGCGAAGGTTGGGGATTCCAGCAGAGTTAAGGGCTTCACGCATGTCGTTGTAATCATAATTCTCTGGCTCACAGAACTTAAGGTGGAGAAAGATGAGTCCCCTGGCTTCCGAATTGCGAACCAGGTCAAGCAGAAACCGCCGTCGTTCATAATTCTGATTATCAAACCCGCCAAAAGGAATCTTGTTCAACTGGCGGTCAGCCAAAGCTTCCAGCGGATTTCTTTCTTCATCTACATCCGGAGTTAAATACCGCATACCCGTCAGCAAATCATCACCAACCACTACACCTCCGGCCTCTTCGATTAGATCCATAATCTCAGGTGGTTCCCAAACCCCGCCGGAGATGACCAGCCTGGCTTTAGAATCCGGTGTACCAGCTGATTCTGCTGCTTTATGCTCCAGGGCCCGAATCAAATCGCGTAAAATCCCGTTATGCTCTGCCTTATCCATATACATCGCAGCTTTGATCACGGTATATACTTCCCGTGAGGTAAGCAGACCCGGTTGATGGGTATGGATTTCAAACATCCGGCGTAAAAGCTGCCGGTTTTCATTAAATAACCGTATCGAAGTGTCAAGGGTTTCATCTGAAATTTTTTTTCCGGTCACCTGTTCAAGGCTGGTCTTTATTCGGGCCAATTCACCGGTGAGATATTCCCGGGCGCTAGGCCGCTTCACCTGTTTAGGCAGCAAAAAGTCCTCGACATAAGGGGTTCGGCAGACTTTACGCCAAAGGCCTGACAAAGCCCTGGTTGTATCACAGGTCTGAGGTATGATAATTCCATCAAGAAAGTCAAGGTCACCGCACAATTCCATTTCCAGTGAGCTGCGCATTAGGGAACACACCCAAACCTGGAGATGGGTATCGGCTAAACGGATATTGTTGCTGGAACCTAGAATGCCCACAGGAAAGGCTCCAGCCGCATGGATTAACTCTTCCGGCACATCAGTTGGCAGCCAACCAATTACCTTTTGCCCCTGCTCCTTACGTCTTTTCGCCTCTGAGTAAGGATCAGCGACAACTGTAAAAAACCGATTCATTAGCTCCTTAATTACCATATCTAACTTCCTTTCCTGCCCAACGCCATTTCCAGTGCCAAAAGGGCAGCGCCGTGAGCGCCGATTAGCTGTGGCTCCTCCGGAACTATTAACTCCGTGCCCAGCCTTTTCTCAAGCTCCTTCACAAGCCCGATATTTTTGGCTCCTCCACCGGTTATGGCAATACGTTCCTCAATCCTTAACATTCTTAACATACCGTGGATTCTCTCAGCGATTGCCTGGTGTATTCCGGCGACAATATCTACTTTACGGCGTCCCTCACCTACAAGAGAAATTACCTGGGATTCAGCAAAGACGGTACAGGTTATGCCAATTTCCTCCGGAGACCCGGACTGTAGGGCCAAAGGCCCCATATCTTCAAGACTGACTTCCAAGGCATTAGCCATTACTTCAAGGAAACGCCCTGTGCCCGCAGCACACTTATCATTCATGACAAAATCTTGTACCTTGCCCCTTTCATCAATTTTGATACCCTTGCTATCCTGTCCCCCGATGTCAATTACAGTTCTTACTTCAGGAAAGGAGTTTGCTACACCCCTCCCAAAACAGGAAATTTCAGTAACTTGTTTATCCGCAAAAGGGACGGAGATTCTTCCATAACCGGTTGCTACAACTGATTTTAGGTCATCAATCTGTAGACCCTGGGGGGCTAAGGCCTCCTCCATCAGCCGATGAGAGATAGCCTTGATTTCACCACCGGTTCTTTTAATCAAGGAAGCTACAACCTGACCATCTTTTAAAATTATGGCCTTAGAGAAAATAGATCCAATATCCATACCTGCTACATACATTTGGCTGCACCACCCTCAAATTAACGTACTTTACATCCTTTAAGCGAGATTTTCCCTCCTATACTGAGGTTTCGCTCCACATGCCGTACCTTTCCCGCAAGACCCGGTGCAGGATCTTGCCGGTCCCGGTTCTGGGCATCTCAGCCTCGGTAATAAAATGAACGGCCTTGGGCCGTTTGAAACCGGCCATTTTCTCCCGGCAGAAGTCCGCAATCTGCCTGGCTAGATCTTCACCACTCTCGTATCCGTCATGCAGGATTACCAGGGCCATAATATTTTCGCCCCACTTTTCATCAGGAACACCGATTACCGCCACGTCTCTGACCGCCGGATGACCGCTAACTACATTTTCGACTTCGGACGGGTAAACATTCTCCCCACCCGTGATGATCATATTGGCTTTGCGGTCGACTAGGTAATAATAGCCGTCTTCGTCTCGCCTGGCCATGTCCCCCGCAGTGCACCACTCACTGTTGTAAGTTTCCTTCGTCTTGCCGGGATCCTGCCAGTATTCTCTGAAGCACATCGGTGAGCGAATGTACAACTCTCCAACTTCACCGGTGGGTACCTCCCGGCCATCCTCACCTAGAATCTTGAGCCGGTCAATGCCAAAAACTTCCTTACCAATAGAGCCCAGTTTATTAAATTGGTCCTCCGGCCTCAAGAGAGTAGCCAGACCTGTTTCTGTTGAACCGTATGCCTCCCACAATTCCACCCCCTTGAAATGATCCATGATGGCAAGTTTCAACTCCCGGCGAGCCGGAGCAGAAGAGACCAGAAGCTGACGAATGCACCCTACATCATAACGGGCCTTGACCTCTTCAGGAAGGGCTAAAAGCACAGTGTAGTGGGTCGGGACCAGGGAGGTAAAGGTTATTTTGTACTCGGCTATGGTCCGCAAAAGATCCTCGGAATCGAAGCTAACCATGTTATAAACCATTACCGGTGCACCGACATAGGTATAGCAAAAGGAAAAAAATATAGAGTTTACATGGCACATAGGCATGACCATAAGGGGTTTGTCAGTGGGTCTTACCCCCATATTCATGTTACCAAGAAGATAATGGGCAACAGTATTTTCGTGGGTCCGCACGACCCCTTTAGGTCGACCGGTAGTCCCCGAAGTGTACATGATGACCCAGGGATCGGTCGCATCCACAATCACCTCCGGTTCCGCCGGGTCGCTTCTGCGGAGGACATCTTCGTAGTGAACATAGCCGGAAGGAGCCTCACCCTCGCCAAGGTAGATATAGTTTTCCTGGGCAATCTGCGGCAGGTTGCCGCGGATACTATCGACATTCTTGACGAAGGGTTCTTCGACGATAAAGGCTTTACAACCGGAGTGTTTCAATATGTACTCATAGTCTACCGGGGCCAGGCGGAACATGATGGGAACCGCTATCTGGCCCCCTTTGGCACAGGCGGCGTAAATCTCCATCCATTCAACACGGTTGTAGGCAAGGACAGCAAACCTTTCTCCATAACCCACTCCCATTTTCTGCAAAGCGTCCGACAGACGGCACGCCCGTTCATTCCATTCCTTGAAAGTGAAACTCTTGGACTTATCTTGGCAGCCCAACCGGTCAGGGTAATTAAGGGCATTTACTTTCAGTGCCGTTCCGACGTGCATCAATTTGCTAACGGTTTCGTTCCCTGTCTGCAAATTTTTCACCTCCAAGTATCTTCTCGCTGGCAAATCTTACCTAAGGTTTTCCACAGGTGTCCCCTTATTCAACCCCATTGACCACCGCCATCGGTTTCTCACCTCGAAGAACCCGGATACAATTTGCCAGGGCGTAATCCATCATGCGGGTTAATGCCTGGGTAGTAACTCCTCCCACATGGGGAGTAAGAAAAATACGGTTCTGCACCTCTTCCGGTAGTTTTAGAAGGGGATGATCAGCCGGCAGAGGCTCATATTCAAAGGTGTCAAGTCCCGCTCCACCTAGATGTCCCTGAGTGAGGGCTTCTGCCAAGGCGGTATCGTCCACAATCCCGCCCCGGGCCGCATTAATTAGGATGGCGCCTGGTTTCATCTTTTTTATCTCGGAGGCTCCAATTAAACCACGAGTCTCCGCAGTCAAGGCTACACAGATAACAACAACATCGCTGGTTTTCAGAATTTCCTCCAAACTACAATAATTAACCCCTAACTTTTTCTCTTCATCTGTAGTTCTGCGGAATCGGTCATAATAATTGACCTCTGCTCCAAAAACTTTTCCTGCTTCGGCTAATTTGGCTCCAATCCGTCCGAGGCCGATAATACCCCAACGGCTCCCCCCTATTTCTGACATTCCCCGTTCAAAAAGTTTCTCCCTGACCTCTTGATATCGACCATTCTTTATTTCCCGATCAGCAAAGATAAACCCCCTCCGTAAAGTTATTATGGCAGTCAAAGCAAATTCAGCCACCGCCAGCGTATTTAACCCCGGAGAATTGGCCACAGGAATACCGGCTCGAGCCGCCGCTTCTATATCAACTTTGTCATAACCGGCACCGTTGGTTTGGATTAATTTCAGATTGGGCAGAGCTTTGATGACTTCTTCAGAAATGACCGGATAGGGAGCCGGGCATAACAAGCAAGTTGCATCCTTAGCCATAGCAATAATTTGGGAAGGTTCATAATCAGTAGAAAAAGTAACCTCATCTTTAATACTTTCCAAAGTAGCTAAAGTGCTGGGATCTTTGAAATATATTTTAGGGATTAAACTTAAAATCTTTGGCATTTTTTATACCCCCTTTTTCATTTTTCGGCCGGTTATAAAAGCCTTCTTATTCAACTCCACTAACTTAGCTGGAACCAACTCGGCAATAACTTTAAGCCAAGTTTCCGGCTCAACATCCAGATCAGCGGAAAGGCGGCCCAGCATAATTACCCCGGCCAGAGCCGGATTGCCAAGCTCCTTAGCCGCTGCCATAGCGTCTACCCACTCATACCGACCGGCCCGGGAACTCAATTCATGCTCTATGGCTGTTTCCGCCGGATACTCTGCTTGACCTGTAGTAACCGATGGAGGATACATCTTATGCCGATTAACATATACCACTGATGACGGGTTAAGGTACTCGGTCCAACGGGCCGCTTCCAACATTTCAAAACCAAGCAGGTAATCAGCCTTTCCTTTTTCGATTAGTGGGGAATATACTCTTTCACCCCACCGAACCTGGCTTTCCACCCCACCACCCCGCTGGGACATACCGTGAACTTCCGACTTCTTGACATCATAACCGGCGTGTAATCCAACCTCAACCAGAATATCACTGGCCAGAATGGTACCCTGGCCACCGACCCCGGCGATAATAAAATCAATTTTGTTATACATTTTAAACTGCCTCCTTTCTATTGCTCCTCAGGTTTTTTAATGGCGTTAAATGGACAGACTGTGACACACAAGCCGCAACCGTTACAAAGGATGTTGTCAATGGCCACATGGTTTTCACCTTTAACAATGGGAGGACAGCCAATCTTTAAACAAGTCCCACAATTATTACAAGTCTCGGTATCAACCGTTGGTACGGGGTGCTTCTCCTTGGTCTGAAGGACACAGGGATATCTAGCAATGACCACTGAAGGTTCACCGGATTCGATACCTTCTTTTACTACCTTCATCACCTGGTCAACCTCATAGGGGTTAACAACGTCTACCCGTTTAGCGCCTAAGCCCCGGACTACTGTTTCGATATCCATACGCTCTGCGGGCTCACCTAGAAGGGTCTTACCAGAGCCGGGATTATCCTGATGACCGGTCATGGCCGTAGTGCGGTTATCAGTAATGACTAAGGTGCTGGTACCACTGTTATATAAAATATCAATCATGGGATGGATTCCACTATGGAAGAAGGTAGAATCACCAAGGAGCCCCACTGTCCTATCTGTTACGCCCATTTTATCTACTCCATGAACCACCCCGAATCCGGCACCCATGCATGTGGTCGTATGCATGGCTGCCAGAGGGGGTGAAGCACCGAGGGTGTAACAACCGATATCCCCAAACACGGTGGCGTCCAGCCGTTTTAAGGCATAGAACAAGCCACGATGACCACATCCAGGACAAAGCATGGGTGGACGTATTGGTAATTCTATATCAGCTGTTGACACAGTAGGAGGTTGTTCTTTTAGTAAACCGGCTTTGTAGGATACTTCACGGATTAAGGAAGGATTAAATTCTCCTTCGATGGGATAAACTTCTTTGCCTACACATGGGAGGCCCAACAGCCGGATAAAATCTTCAAATATGGGATCAAGCTCTTCAATAATCACTAGCTTCTTGACCCGTTTGGCAAAATCCAGAATCATTTGCTTAGGTAAGGGCCAAACCATACCTAATTTTAAGATGGTAGCAGTGGGGAAAACCTCTTTGGCATACTGGTAGATAACACCACTGGTGATAATGCCAATTTCATCATCACCGGGTTCTATTTTGTTGATTTCGATGGTCTCTGCTAAAGCCGCCAGCTTTTGCAGCCTTTCTTCCACCACTGGATGGCGACGGCGGGCATTGGCCGGTACCATTACATATTTAGGGATATTACGTTCATAGGCAGGGGTTTCAGCACTTGGGATTACCCGCTTACTGTCATCCATTTCAACTAGGGTGCGGGAATGGGAGAGTCGGGTGGTGGTACGAATTATTACCGGGGTATCATATTGTTCACTCATCTCTAGAGCGATGCCAACGAAATTCTTGGCTTCTTCACTATCAGCAGGCTCAAGCATGGGAACTCTGGCAAACTTGGCATAATTCCGGTTATCCTGTTCGTTTTGGGAGCTGTGCATACCGGGGTCATCAGCGTTGATGATGACCAAGCCACCCTTGACCCCTGTGTAAGATGCGGAAAACAGTGAGTCTGCGGCAACATTCATGCCTACATGTTTCATGGCACATAAGGCCCGGCGTCCGGCATAAGCGGCACCTGTTGCTACATCTAGGGATACCTTTTCATTAGGGGACCACTCAGCAAAAATCGTATCGTAAGTGGCACAATTCTTAACGATTTCTGTACTTGGGGTTCCAGGATAGGCGGCTGCGAGCTGTACTCCAGCCAGATAGGCCCCATACGCAAAGGCCTCATTACCGGTTAATAATTTTTTCATGTTTTACCCCTCCTCGAATTTTGTTCTAATTGTTCAAAAAAAGCTTCTAATCTGGTTTGGATTTGACCTGCTGAAAAAAACCGTTGATCTGACATATCTGCCTCAAATACAACTCCGGGTTTACCGGTGCGTTCCGCAATGACTTGGCGCTTATCGTACAATCCAAAGGAGTTAGGTTTGCAACTCCGGTTAGAAAATAACACAAATCCATCACAGTTGTATCGTTCCATAAACTCCATTTTCAACTTAATCCGGTATTCAAAACCGCGGTTTACAAACTGTTCTGTGTAAACTTCGGCCAGACTTTCCATAGGGCGGCTGAGATCAAATTTATGGGCCCAGGAATGGGTATACTGGGATGCTACAACTAGGGCGTCATGGTCAGCAAAGAGGTCGGAGAACCAGCGCAGACGGGGCCATACAGGGATATGGTCAAAGTATATTTTAAAACGCTCATTGGGGATGGCAGTAACCCCCTTCGCTACCCGTTCGTCAAGTTCTTCCTTGAGAGCCTTGTAATAATCCACTGCCACCTGGGTTCCTCGCCATGTTACAATGGGGGCCATATGGAAGCACGCATCGAAGAACCCAAAGGGAGCAGGTTTTAGGGCAGCCATATCCAGGCAGTCATTCCAGAGCCTAGTTGCCTCACTAGCCAGTTTGAGAACTTCAGTAAGGCGATTTAAATCAAACTTATTACCCGTGGTCTTTTCTAAAAAGTCCACCATTTCCCAGAGCTGTTCAACAAAATAGGCCTTACCCAAGGAACTTACTTCCCCTTCAATTAACGGTGAATCAAGTAAAAAATAGGGGGCCTGATGATAACGGCCGGCAGCCTCAAACCATTTTGGTAAACTGCCACACTGGGTATTACAACACACCAGCAAATCAGGGGGTAAAATCTTACCTACAGGGTGCTCATCTGCATATGTATCACCTATTCCACATCGGGCATAACCGCAAAGGTCGTTGTAATAGCCCTGTTGTTCGCCATACTCGGATAATTTATCCGCCACTTTTCGAGCCGCTGCCAAAGCCCCAAAGTTTTCAGGGTAATAGGGAAAAATATCCATGGCATAGATGATTTCTACCGGAAAAACTGCGGTCACCCAGGCTACCGGGATACCTAACTTGCGGTTTTCCTCACCCTTAGCGTAGTATTGGGCCATTAAATCCTTTAAAAGCCCTGCAGTTTTAAAGGGTGCACTCATGATCCATTACCTCCCATCATCTCCATAAAAGCTTGCAAGCGAGTGCGCAGTTGTCCTAAGGAGGTATTAGCATACTCGGTTTCCAATCTAATACTGGGAATACCGGCCTCAGTCATGGCTTTCCGCATATCCCGATAATCATAATTTTCCGGTTCACAAAATTTCAAATGTAGGAACACCATACCTTGAGCCCTAGCCCCTCTAACTAACTCAACTAAAAAGGTACTACGTCCCCGGATGGTACTATCAAACCCACCAAAGGGAATGCGATTCAACTGGCGGTAGGCCAAAGCATCTAATAAATCGCCTGTTGTATCCACATCGGGTCCAAGGTAACGAGCCCCGGTTAATAAGTCATCGGCTACTACCACGCCTCCTAATTCTTCAATCATCTCCAGAATTTCGGGTGGTTCCCACACCCCACCCGAAAGGGTAAGGCGAATTCGTTCATCGTTTCTTGGTTCCACTTTCCCAATCTCCTGCAATAATTCTTCAACTAGGGCAGTATGCTCAGCTTTATCCATAAACATTGCAGCTTTAATCACCGTATATAAGGCCCTTGATGAAATAACTCCGGTATTGGTGCCATGGAACTCATATAGGCGACGCATTGCCAACCGATTGGCATTATAGATCTTGATACTTTCCCTCAAAGCCTTATCGGTGACTAACTGACCGGTACATTCCTCAAGGTTACTTTTCAAACGGGCTAACTCTCCCTTGAGGTAGGTTCTGGCACTAGGACGATCCACCTGGCGAGGCATCAAGTAATTATCAATATAGGGGGTCTTGAGAGCATGACGCCAAATCCCTACTAACATCCGAGTGGTATCACAGGTGTGGGGTATAATTATTCCGTTTAAAAAATCCAGGGTTCCCTTTAAACCTTGTTCGAGGCAACCTCTCATTAAGGAACAGGCCCAGCTTTGCAAATGGGCGTCAGCTAAATGGATTGGCTCATTAGTCCCTAAAATGCCTACCGGGAAAGCACCGGCGGCATGGATTAACTCTTCAGGCACATCGGTTGGTAACCAACCAATGACCTTTTGGCCCCCTTCCCTACGCTTTCGGGCCTCAGCGTAGGGGTCAGCAACAACATCATTAAACCTCTTTAATAGATCATCAATAACCATAATTAAATTCCTTTCCTCGCCAAGTCTTGGGCAAAAAGGGCTGCTCCATAAGCCCCAATTATCTGTGGATTCGGAGGAATCACCATTTCTCTACCCAATTTTTTTTTCTAAAGCTTTGACTAAGGCGATGTTTTTGGCTCCCCCACCGGTAACCGCAATTCGGTCCTCAATCTTAATCATCTTTAGCATGCCGTAGATCCGTTCAGCTATGGCCTGGTGAATTCCGGCAATGATATCTATTTTGGAACGACCTTCAGCTACCAAGGATACTACCTGGGACTCAGCAAAAACGGTACATGTAATGCCGATTACCTCCGGAGACTTCGACTGCAAAGCCAAAGGCCCCATATCTTCTAGGCTGACTTCCAAGGCGTTAGCCATAACTTCCAGAAAGCGCCCAGTACCGGCTGCACATTTATCATTCATGACAAAGTCCTCAACTTTATGGTTTTCATCAATTTTTATGCCCTTACTATCCTGTCCCCCTATATCGATAACTGTCCGTACTTCAGGATATAGATGAACCATAGCCCTACCAAAACAAGTAATTTCAGTTACCTGTTTTTCCGCAAAAGGAACAGATATTCTGCCATAGCCAGTAGCTACAACTGCAGCCAGGTCATAAAGCTTCAGACCTAAAGTTTCTAAGGCTTCTTCTAAAATCCGTCGAGAGGCAGTCTTGATTTCACCACCGGTTCTCTGAACCAAGGATGCTATAAGTTGATTATCCTGCAAAATAACTACCTTAGAATAAATTGATCCAATATCAATTCCGGCTACATACATTTGACTACTCCTCTCTAAGATAAATTTTAAGGGGTAGTAATTTCGCTCCTACGCTTGGGTGTCGCTCCACATACCGTACCTTTCCCGCAGGACCCGGTGCAGGATCTTGCCGGTCCCGGTTCTGGGCATCTCGGCCTCGGTAATAAAATGAACGGCCTTGGGACGTTTGAAACCGGCCATTTTCTCCCGGCAGAAGTCCGCAATCTGCCTGGCTAGATCTTCACCACTCTCGTATCCGTCATGCAGAATCACAAAGGCCACAACGATCTCGCCCCACTTTTCCTCGGGAACACCGATTACCGCCACATCTCTCACCGCCGGATGACTGCCAACGGTATTTTCCACTTCCGATGGGTAAACATTCTCTCCACCCGTGATAATCATATTGGCTTTGCGGTCCACCAGATAATAAAAGCCGTCTTCGTCTCGCCTAGCCATGTCCCCCGCCGTACACCATTCACCCTTGAAAGTTTCCTTTGTCTTGGCAGGGTCCTGCCAATATTCTCTGAAGCACAACGGCGAACGAATATACAGCTCTCCAACCTCGCCGGTGGATACATCCCGGCCCTCTTCATCCAAAATCCTGAGCCGGTCAATGCCAAAGATTTCCTTGCCAATGGAGCCTAGTTTATTTAACTGATCTTCCGGCCTCAAGAGGGTAGCCAAACCTGTTTCTGTTGAACCGTATGCCTCCCACAATTCCACCGATTGAAAATGTTCCATAATGGCCAACTTCAATTCCCGGCGAGCCGGAGCTGAAGAGATTAGAAGCTGACGAATGCACCCTACATCATAACGGGCCTTAACCTCTTCGGGAAGGGCTAAAAGCATGGTGTAGTGGGTCGGGACCAGGGAGGTAAAGGTAATTTTGTATTCGGCTATGGTCCGCAAGAGATCCTCTGATTCAAAGCTGACCATGTTATAAACCATTACCGGTGCACCAACATAGGTATAGCAAAAGGAATAAAATATGGAGTTTACGTGGCACATCGGCATAACAATAAGGGGTTTGTCAGTGGGTCTTACCCCTGTATTCATGTTGCTGAGAAGATACTGGGCAACAGTATTTTCGTGGGTCCGCACTACCCCTTTGGGGCGGCCGGTAGTCCCCGAAGTATACATGATGGTCCAAGGATCATTCGCATCAACAATCACATCCGGTTCCGCCGGGTCGCTTCTGCGGAGGACATCTTCGTAGTGAACATAGCCGGAAGGAGCCTCACCCTCGCCAAGGTAAATATAGTTTTCCTGGGCAATAAGCGGCAGGCTGCTGCGAACACTATCGACACTCTTGATGAAGGGTTCTTCGACAATAAAGGCTTTACAACCGGAGTGTTGCAATATGTACTCATAGTCCACCGGCGCCAGGCGGAACATGATGGGGACCGCTATTTGGCCCCCCTTGGCACAGGCGGCGTAAATCTCCATCCATTCAACGCAGTTGTAGGCAAGGACAGCAAACCTTTCACCATAGCCCACTCCCATTTTCTCTAAAGCGTCTGACAGGCGGCACGCCCGTTCATTCCATTCCCTGAAAGTGAAACTCTTGGACTTATCCTGGCAGCCCAACCGGTCAGGATAATTAAGGGCATTAACTTTCAGCGCCGTTCCGACGTTCATCCATTTGCTTACATTTTCTTTCCCTGTCTTCAACTTTTTCACCACCTAGTGTTGTTCTTATGTTTATCTGGATAAAGTTTGGCGTTCCGGGTATAAATTTCTCCCAGAGTCCACATGTAACTCTACCCCCCTGCCAAAAGTTTGCTTATTACCTTTTACGACATTGATTAATTCCTGCCCCAGGAGATGCCGCTGAATGTTTTCCACAAAAACTGCACCGAAACGAGCAGCATACATGTTAGTCCAGCTGGATACATGGGGAGTAATAATCAGATTTGGAGTATCCCAGAATACATCCTCCGGTGGCAAATAGGACGGTACGGGATCTTTGATCCAGAAGGTATCATTGGCGGCACCGTCAATCCATTTCTCCTGCAAGGCCTGCATTAAATCCTCTTTTATTATCAAAGAGCCTCTAGCACAGTTAATCAAATAGCCGGTAGGCTTCATCCACTTTAGGGATTCCTTGTTGATCATGCCAATGGTTTCGGGAGTTTCAGGGCAGCATAGTACTACATAATCACTCTGCTCAAATATCTCTTTAACTTGATGGGCTAAGTAGACCTCATCCACGAAGGGTATTTCCATCTGTCGGGTCTCTGTGCCGATTACCCGCATATCAAAGGCTTTTGCCCGCTTTGCAACTTCCCGTCCAATTCCTCCCAAACCGATAATGCCAAGGGTCTTCCCGCAGAGTTCTCCTCCCTGCAGTCGAATGAACTTACGTTCCTTCTGATACTCCCAAAGTTTAATGAAACCCTTAGTATGGTTGAGCATCAGACCTATCACGAATTCAGCAATGGGAACCCCGGAGCCACCCGGTACATTAATCAGTGGCACGTGGTCCGGTAAAAAATTAGCTTTAATGATATGGTCATAACCGGAACTAAAAGTCATATACCATTTCAACTTGGGCATTTTGTCCATCCATGGAGCCAATACCGGCCAAGTACCGATAATTTCAACATCACCGATTTGATCATCCTTAATTTCGGACTGATGCTGATAGGTTAAAATCTCAATTCGACCATTCTTGACTTCCTCAGGAAACTTCTCCTTAATTAGCTCAGCATATTTTGCTGCCTCTTCCTGAACAATCATCACCTTAGTTCCCATTTTGGCCACCTCCTGATTACTTTCAGACATTTGTCTCGCCTCCCTTTCTTCTTCAACTAAGCATCATCTTCAAAAAAACCGAAAACCAGCCCCAATATCTTCATAAGAAGAGACTGATAGCTGGTTTTTGAGCTAACTGAAGAGATTTTGGCGATCCCTGATTAGATCAGCAGCTAACCTTAAAGGAAACCCTTCGGGTTATCCCTGGTTTTTCGTATTTATTTTTAAGACAATTCTTTAGTTTACTATCTTGGTATTAGTATAGCATTAGCTTTATACTTAAATTATATTTTGTTGCCTAATAGTAATATTTCGCTGTCCATTAGCAGCTGTGTTCAATTGAGTGGTTAACCCATTAGTTTGATTTTTAAATTCCATATATTCAGCATATGCCTTTTTAGCTGCAGCCAATATTGCCTTACACCCAATGGCCCGATATCGTCTGCTTATCTGATCTAAACACTCTTTATATTCAGTTTCCATATTTTTACCAACAAAAATGCTGCTTAAGAAATCATCTCCCAGGGTAGTACAACAAGTGGTTTGACATCTAACTATGACGCCAGAGTCTGGGTCAATTTCTAAACCTACTCCAAAGATTTTAAAAACTTCCTCCGCAGTTATCCCCTCTGGTAGTCGGGCATATCCAACACATAGTATAGTATTGGAATCCATTATAACTCGCCTCCTTTATTATTTGCTTTCCTTTAAATTAGTCTTAGTAACTCACAGAACTAAGTTGCGAAAAATCTTTGTTACTTTGATATTACCCTATATCGAGTTATTATTCTTGTTTTATTTCTTAAATTGCCAAATTATTTAGCTAATTGGGAAAATATTCAGTTTTTTGGTAGGCATCTTAAAAAAACATTACCCCAATTTCCATTTTTATATGCTTTTTGCAGAAGATTTGCGTATTTAACCATTCAGTTTCAGTAAATACTCCTAACGGTGAAGAGATAAAAATTCCTATCAGATAACCCATCACTTAACTTTCCAATTATATCCCTGATCCAACTGCTTCTTAACAGAAAAACACCTTTCTGTTTGGAATAATGGTAGTCAAACAAACTTACCATCTCAAACAGAAAGGTGCTTCTAAAAAGAGATCCTTTTACTCGTTTTCCATCCTTCTTTGAATGAAGTTGGTATATACTTCTCCCCGCTGGAAGAAGGCATTGTCAAGAATTCTTAAATGGTACGGAATGGTAGTCTTAACCCCTTCGATGACAAATTCATTAAGGGCCCTTTGCATGCGCTGGATAGCTTCTTCCCTGTCCTTACCCCAGACGATAAGCTTGCCAATCATGGAGTCGTAGAAAGGCGGGATGGCGTAGCCTGCATATACCGCACTATCTATCCTGACACCCATGCCGCCAGGCTGGTGGTAGGCGGTAATGGTGCCGGGGGAGGGCATGAAGTTCTTGTCGGGATCTTCGGCGTTGATGCGGCATTCCATGGCCCAGCCGTCAATTTTCACATCCTCTTGAGTCATTCCCAGCGGTTCTCCGGCGGCGATTCCGATCTGGGCCTTAACCAAGTCCACACCTGTAATCAGTTCGGTTACCGGATGCTCTACCTGAATCCGGGTATTCATCTCAATGAAGTAAAAGTTATTGTGCTTATCCAGAAGGAATTCAACGGTTCCGGCGTTGGCATAGTTAACCGATTTGGCCGCTTTGATGGCGGCCTCACCCATCTTGGCCCGCAGTTGGGGGGTCAGGGCCGCCGAGGGCGCTTCCTCAATCAACTTCTGGTTCCGGCGCTGAACGGAACAATCCCGTTCTCCCAGGTAAACTACGTTGCCGTGTTCGTCGCCCAGAATCTGAAACTCGATATGACGAGGTTCTTCCACGTATTTCTCGATATAGACCTCGGCGTTGCCGAAGGCTGCCTGGGCCTCGGAAGACGCAGTCTGCAGGGCTTTCAGTAAATCCTTCTTGCCCTGGGCAATCCGCATACCCCGCCCACCGCCGCCGGCGGAAGCCTTAATCATTACGGGGTAGCCGATCTCGTCGGCAATCTTGATAGCCTCTTCTTCGCTGTTAATAATACCTTCGGTACCAGGAACCACCGGCACCCCGGCCTTTATCATGGTTTCCCGGGCCACCGCCTTGTTGCCCATCTTCTCGATGGCTTCCACGGAAGGGCCGATAAACTTGATGCCATGGCTCTGGCATATTTCAGCGAAGTTGGCGTTCTCCGAGAGGAAACCGAAGCCGGGATGAATGGCATCGGCCCCGGTAATCTCTGCGGTACTGATGATATTGGCGATATTCAGATAGCTCCGGGTGGAAGGTGCAGGCCCGATACAGTATGCTTCATCGGCCAATTTTACATGCAAGGCATCCTGATCCGCCTCCGAATAAACCGCCACCGTCCGGATGTTCAGCTCCTTGCAGGCCCGGATTATCCGGAGGGCAATCTCGCCCCTGTTTGCGATGAGTATTTTGTTAAACATCTAAGCGCTACCTCCGGATTTTACTTTTCTACTAAGAATAATGCTTGACCGTATTCTACCGGCTGGCCATTTTCCACCAGCACTTCAATAATTCTGCCTCCAACTTCAGCCTCAATCTCGTTCATTAGCTTCATGGCCTCGATGATGCACACAGCCTGGCCTTTGCTAACGGTATCGCCTACCTGGGCGAAAGGAGTAGCATCCGGAGATGGAGCACGGTAGAAAGTACCTACCATAGGAGCGGTGATTTCCACCACATTATCGGCACGGGCCGCAGGAGCTGCCTGAACAGGAGCGGCTTCAGCCTTAGGGGCAGATACCTGGGTAGCTGCTGGAGCGACGGGAGCCGGAGCAGCGGCGGCGGCCACTACACCTTTGCGGATAGATACTTTTACCCCTTCACTTTCCAGGTTTAGTTCGCTGATATCGGTTTCATCCAACATTTTAATGAGTTCTTTAATCTCTTTTAAGTTCACTTTTAGATCCTCCTTCGTAACCTTAGCTGCTTTAGTCACGGCCCCTGTTTGCCTTTCAGCAACAGCCCCGGACTGGCGGAACTCGAAGAACTTCCGGGCCACCTGAGGAAACATGGCATAAGACAGCACATCTTCCTCATTTCTTGCCAAATCTTGGATTTCATTTTTTAGTTTATCCATACAAGGCTCTAATAAATCAGCAGGACGGCATTTTATTATCTCTTTGTCACCGATGATTTTGGTCACAATCTCCTCCTTGATGGGAGCGGGTGGAGCGCCGTACTGTCCTTGGACATAACCCTTAACTTCACCGGGGATTAGTTTATAACGCTGGCCGGTGAGAACGTTAAGCACTGCTTGGGTACCTACAATTTGACTGGTGGGGGTAACCAAGGGTGGATAACCTAAATCTTCTCGAACCTTAGGAATCTCCTCTAATACCTCATGGATGCGGTGGAGGGCCTTTTGATCCTCCAACTGGCTGACCAGATTGGAAATCATCCCCCCCGGCACCTGGTGTTCAAAGACCCGCATGTCGGAAATCCTTGTAACACCGCGCTCATAGCCGTTTTTCTTCCGCAAATCCTCGAAGTATTTAGCTACTTCAAACAACTGGTGAATATCCAGACCGGTATCATAATCTGAATCCATCAAAGCCCGAACCACTGTCTCTACCGGTGGCTGAGATGCGCCGAAAGCCAAGGGCACGGAAGCAGTATCAATAACATCCACCCCTGCATCCACAGCTTTCAAGTAGGCGCCAACAGCCATACCGCCAATGTAGTGACTGTGTAACTGAATAGGAATATCCAGGTTTTTCTTAAGTAATTTAACTAAATCATAGGCCTTGTAAGGAGCCAGCAACCCGGCCATGTCTTTGATACAGATGGAATCAGCGCCCATTTGGGCCAAGTGCTTGGCGGTTTCAAGGTAGTGCTTGGTGGTGTGTACCGGGCTAATAGTATATACCACCGCCGCCTGGACATGAGCCCCGGCTTTCTTGGACATTTTAATGGGAACTTCCAGGTTTCTGATATCGTTTAAGGCATCAAAAATCCGAATGATATCAATGCCGTTTTCCACACATTTAGCAGTAAACCGTTCCACCACATCATCAGCATAATGTTGATAACCAACTAAGGACTGCCCCCGTAAGAGCATCTGCAAAGGAGTTTTCTTAATCCGCTTTTTCAGCGTACGCAACCGTTCCCAAGGATCTTCGTTGAGGTAGCGTAAACAAACGTCAAAAGTGGCGCCCCCCCAAACCTCCAATGAGTGGTAGCCTATGGAGTCCAATACCTCCAGTACAGGTAGCATTTCCTCTGTCCGCATCCGGGTAGCCCAGAGGCTCTGGTGACCATCCCTAAGGGTAGTATCGGTAATCCCTACGCGGTGCTTCATATAACTCCCCCCTAAACAAATCAAGCTTCAATAGTCCTGTGAAACAGTATTGTAACATAAAAACATCCCAGGCTATCCGTGGATAACCTGAGGAGTATTTTATTAATAAAGCCTTTGCTCTACGGTAATATTATATTTTTTCTCTTTCCAGTTTGCAATAAAATAATGTCAAGTATACAATATAACACTCATGTATACAATACTCATTGTATTTACTGTTTGGGAATGATTATTATCTTTTGTTCCGAAATTTTGGCATGACGGGCCACCAATTGGCCAATCTTAGTAATGTCTTCATTAGCAAGGCTCTTAGCTTTGACGATGACAGTAGCCGAAGAACGATCCAGGAATATTACGGCATCCTGATAATTGTTGGCTTTAATTAGGTTTTCAATCTCCAGTTCCTGGCTTAGATTGTTGGTGATGGCCAGGAGCTTCTTTTCTGCTTCCTGGCGGGATTCAGCAGTGGAGCGATGATTATTGACCACTTCTTTTAACAGTTCGATGGCCCGGTCCCGCACCCGATCCCGGTCAAGGCGGTATTCGGAGAAGAATTTGCCTTCCTCGCCCTCTTTCACCGGGGCGGCCATAATCTCTTCCACTTTGGCCATCATCTCATCCTTATTTCCTTTGCTCCCAGTTATCTTTTCTTTGTTTTCTTCGTGGGCCTGGATTTTTCCTGCCTCTTCTTGATTGGTTAATTCAGGCGTATGTTGAAAACGCCATTCCTTTGGCAGGGTAGTAACTTCCTTAAGGCTAGTCCAAAAATCGATGCTGGTAAGCCAGCCCAGCCCTAACAGGGCCAGAACCAGCAAAGAAACCTTAGCTGTTCGTTTTTTAATATAAAAAGACACAATCATCACCTTCCTTTGGTTGTTTCAACTTTTCTTGGTAAAACCCTCACTTTATTGGCCGGTAAACCAAATAAAGAGGTTACTGCTTCGGTAAGCATCTCCCTGGTCTCAGGGTTTTTGGCCCCTTCGGCCACCACCAGCACCCCTTGAATCTCTGCCCGTAGGGCCTGGGCCACCACAGGCACTTCTTCGCTATTGCCCCTACGTATAATCACCGGTTTTTCGGTTTCATTTTTTTCCGTGGTGGTTCTGGTTCCGCCTCGTTCATCCCGTTCCTGGTTAGTCTTGGTATTGGCCGCTTTTTCCTCGGCAAAATTCTGCTGAGTGGTTCCGGCCAGGCGGATATTTACATCCACTTTGCCAACCCCCTCCATGTTACCCAGAGTTGCCTCCAGTTCAGCCTCCAACAGTTTTTCTTCGGTACTGACCTGGTCAGTGGGGGCCGTAGCGGGAACACCCTGCTCTAAAGGGCTAATCTGGAGATTAGGTTCTTTGCTCCCCTGGGTTGCCGGTTCCTTATTGCTGAACATTCCGGCCAGCATAATCAGCAGGATACCTACTGCGGCCAAAATTACTAGGTGATTAAGCTTTTTAAGCTGTGGCTTTTTCAGGTTAAACTTTTCTTCCAAACTTTTTCCCTCCTTTACCGGTTGCTTTCAATATGTACCTGCTCCGGTTTGATGCTGTAGAAATTGGCGATGGTTTCGATGAGACGTTTTCTAGTCTCGCCATCTAAGTTATCCTCCTGCCCGGCCAAAGCAGTTTTGGCTTCTTCACCCCCTTGGCTGCCAACTTCTATTTTGACGGGATCAACCCCCTGGATACCACCTTGGTTAGGGTCCTTGGCTTCTTTGGGCGGCTCTGTGTTAAGCACCAGGCGGATTTCTTTGATTTCCCCCTGGTTGGCCCCGGTTTCGTTTTTCACTTTGACCTTGACCTGGTTAAGGTTTATGCCAGGTACCATTTGGGCCACCGCCATCACCTGTTGGCCCAGTTTCTCCTCGTATTGGGCCATGGCCTGGCTCCGACTTTCCTCGCTTAGAGCCTTGCCTTTATCCAGAATGCCCGCCAGTTCGCCCTCCCGGCCAACCATGGGACCGGAGACTTGAAAGGCCACTTCCTTGTCCACCAGGGCCAAGACCGGGTTCAGGAGGGTTATGATGATGAACAGTCCCATAACCACCCTAACAAAACGCTGCATGTTACTTACGGGCAGCAGCATCTCCAACAGGCTGGTCAGCACCACAATGATGGCTATGTTGCGCACCATTTCACGGATGATATCCATTACAAAACCTCCCTGACCTCATCTGAGCATTACCGTCATATTGCCTGCCCCCACCATCACGGTAATGGCAAAGAAGAACATCAACCCCACGGTAGCCACTGCCGCAAAGACCAGAGTCAGGCTCTTGCCCATGGCCGACAAACAGGCCACGATACGGCCTTCTCCGATGGGTTGTACCACCGCCGCCGCTACCTTGTAGACGAACATGACAGTAATAATCTTAAGGGCCGGAAAAGCACACAAGATAAAGATAACAATTACCCCCACCAGACCCACGGCGTTCTTTAGCAGCACCGAACTGCTCACCACCGCCTCCAAGGCGTCGGAAAACATCTTACCTACAACCGGGACGAAAACCCCTGTAGCATACTTGGCCGTCCGCAGGGCCACCCCGTCGGCCACCGATCCGGCCACCCCCTGAACCGCCACTATGCCCATAAAGACGGTGAGGAAAATCCCCATCAGCCCCAGCCCCACCGTCCTGAAGAGACCGGCCAGGCGGGAGACCTGGAACCTTTCCGAGATGTTGGAAATGATGTCCAAAATGGCGGCGAAAAACAGCAGGGGGAAAACCACGTTTTTCACCAGGGCGCCGATAACCCCCAGCACCGTCACCATCAGGGGATGAAAAATAGCAGCTGAAGCCAGTCCACCCATGGCCGCCAACAAGGTGAGGAGCACAGGAAGCAATGCGTTCATGAAAGAGACCATATTATCTATGGCCTCCCGGCCGATATTGACGGCGATGGTGAAAGAACCTATGGCCAGGGAGATGAGGGCCAGGTAAACCACGGCAAAGGCCACCGTGCCTGTGGTACCTTTTTCGAAAGCGCTCTGGAGGTTCTGAAGAACAGCGCAGATGACAGCCAGGATTACCAGTTGGCCCAGAAGTTTGAAATTGGCCACCAATTCCTTGAAAAGGTACTTAAGAATCCCATTGAAAATGTCCATGGAATTGAAATCCAGTTCTCCCTTGGCCAGTTTGGTCAGGGCGTCCCTGATGTCTAATTCCGGCACATACTGGGTGATTTCCCGGTCGATTTTGGCCACGTATTCTTCTATAGCGGTGAGGTCTAAGTTATTGAGCTGGGCGCTTACTACTTCCTGCTCCCCCGGATTGGCAGGAGGGGAGGATGCGGCTTGGCCTACCGTGGGATAAAGAAAGAAAAGGATGAACATAGAAACCAAAATAACCTTGTTTTTCATAGGCGGCCCACCTTAAGCAATTAATTTGACTAAAGTATCCAAGATGGCAATGATGATGGGGATAGCCAGTATCATCACCAGGACTTTGGCGGCAAATTCAATCTTAGATGCCACCGCCCCCTCCCCGGCATCCCGGCAAATCTGGGCCCCGAATTCGGCGATATAGGC
>JAJZSN010000035.1 GCA_021849745.1 Bacillota bacterium
GTTCTTTGGTGTGAGTATATTCAACCCAAATAAAAAGCGCATGCACTATTCCAGCGCACACGCAAAATGTCTTCTCACTTATAAGCCTAGCTTAGATCTGAAGGCTGATAGCTGACAGCTACCTACATCTCCTCCATATAATCCCGCAAATCCACCAGATGCATCTTCTCCTCTTCCAAGAGTTTGCTCAGTACCTCTTTGGTTTCTGGATTTTCAGTGTTTTGATACAACTCATGGTAGAGAAGAATGGCGTCCTTTTCGGCCTGAATACCTACGGCTAAAGCATCCTTGATGGTTTTTACCCCTTCAAGGGATTGCAGGGATTCGGGGAAAAGAGTGGTACTCAACACTGCCTTAAGATATTCCGCAGTTGCCGGGGCAAACATCCTGTTCTCGCCAACCTGTCCCCACCTGACTTCCTCCTTTTGTCCGGCAGTTTACTTGGTCTTACGGTAATAGGCATAGGTCATGGGTTCCTCGTCGGCCAGGGCCTTACCGGCTACCACATCCCCGATGTAAAGGGTATGGGTTCCCATATCCACACTTTTATCAAAGAGTACCTGAACCTCGAATTGGGCCAAGCTACCCGGCAACAGGGGCGAACCCGTCAGACCGGGAGTAAACTCCTGGTCTTTGAATTTATCCACCTTATGCCCGGACTGGAAACCAAAATGACTAACCAGGTCATGGCCGTCCTGGCCTAGAATATTCACCGACAAAACCCCGCTGGCCTCGATGTATTCCCAGGTCAAATTCCTTTTGTTAATCCCTACCGCTACCCTGATGGGGTCACTGGTAATTTGGAAAACGGTATTGCAGATCTGAGCATTTACCTTGTCTTCTTTAACAGACCCAACCACAAAGAGACCGTAGGAAATCTTAAATAGAGCCGGTTCAACCTGGGAACGGTCTTCCGGGGTCAACGGGCCAAAAGTTTTCCTTTCCTTCGGGCCGCCACCCGCCGCCGGGGCATTCTCTTCCTCCACCGATTCAAAAAACTCCGGCCCCACCCCGCACTCTGGACAAACCTCAGGCGGTGTTTCCCCCACATGGATATACCCACAAATAGTACAACGCCACTTCTTGCTTGCCATTTAATTTTCCCCCTTTATTATAAAAATATCCCAAGGAAAAACCCCTATATTCTCAAAGGCCAGGCAATAACCTAACCCCTAACCCCTAAAACCTAACCCCTCACTCACAAGACCTACAAAACAGTAGTAATCCCTCGATAAATCAGCCCCCTAGCGCTATCCACCGTTACCGTGGAACCTTCTTCCAGTTTCCCGGTAGCCCCGTCGACTCCCACAATTACTGGAATTCCCAGGTTCAAACCAATGATAGCGGCATGGGAAGTCAGCCCGCCTTCTTCAGTAATGATGGCCGCCGCTTTTTCCATAGCCGGTACAAAATCCCGGTCTGTGGCTATGGTTACCAAAATATCTCCCGGCTGCACCTTAGCCAGGGCCTCCTTAGCCGAGTGTGCTATATTTACTATACCCGATGCCGCTTTGTTACCGATTCCCTGGCCCTTGACCAGCACATCGCCCACGATATGCACTTTCAACAGGTTGGTGGTACCGGGTATGCCCACCGGCACCCCGGCGGTGATCACCACCAGATCTCCCCGTTTGATATAATTATGGGTCAGGGCTTCCTTTACAGCGGCTTCAATCATTTCATCAGTGCCTCTGGTCTCGTCGGTAACTATGGGTTCTACACCCCAAACCAGGGATAACATCCTGGCCGTCACCGCCAGGGGTGTTACAGCGATGATGGGGGCTTTGGGCCGGTACTTGGAGACCATCCGGGCGGTATGGCCCGACTTGGTGGATGTCAGAATCGCTGAAGCTCCCAGATCCTGGGCGGTGGAGCAAGTAGCATAACTGATGGCATCGGTCACCGTCCGCTGGGGAGTAAAGGCCTTGCGGCCCAGAATTTCTTCGTACTGAAGAGCTTCTTCCGCCCGTTTGGCGATACTGGCCATGGTCTGTACCGCCTCTACCGGGTATTTACCCGCTGCCGTTTCACCGGAGAGCATGATGGCATCAGTCCCGTCAAAAATGGCGTTAGCCACATCACTGGCCTCAGCCCTGGTAGGCCGGGGATTCCTCATCATGGAATCCAGCATCTGGGTAGCGGTAATCACCGGCTTGCCGGCCCGGTTGCACTTCTCAATCATCATCTTCTGGGCCAGGGGCACTTCCTCAGTAGGAATCTCTACCCCCAAATCCCCCCTGGCTACCATGATTCCATCTGAGACCTTGAGGATTTCATCAATATTATCCACACCCTGGTGGCTTTCAATCTTGGCAATAATCTGCACCCTGGATCCCTTTTCCTCCAGAATCCGCCTGATGGCCAGCACGTCAGAAGCCCGCCGGACAAAGGAAGCAGCGATAAAATCTATTCCTTGCTCCAGACCAAAGAGGATATCGGAGATATCCTTGTCGGTAATAGAGGGTAGGTTAATGGCTCGTCCGGGTACATTAACCCCTTTTTTAGAACCCAACTCCCCGCCGTTTTTCACCCGGCAGTGAATTTCGGTCCCTTCAATGGCTTCCACCTTAAGAGCGATAAGCCCATCATCCAGCAGGATGGTACTCCGTGACCCGATATCCTGAGGCAGCCCGGCATAAGAGACCGAAATACGCCCAGCATCCCCCTCTATGTCTTCCGTGGTCAGAGTTACCTTCTGCCCCTCTTCCAGGATGACTTTACCCTCTTTGAGGATCCCGGTCCGTATCTCCGGTCCCTTGGTGTCCAGCATAATTCCAACATGGCGGCCCAACTCAAGGGCCGCCTCTTTGACGGCCCTAATCCGCCGTCCATGCTCCTCATGGGTCCCATGGGAAAAGTTGAGCCGGGCCACATTCATCCCCTTTTTAATTAACTGCCGAAGCACCTCCGGAGACTCGCTAGCCGGTCCAATGGTACAAACTATTTTGGTGCGGCGCATGATTACCTCCTGTTGGTGGGTAGTCTTATGGATATAGGTTCAAACTACGAACTACGAACCCCCTTACAAGAATACCCTAAATCGCTAATATATTAGCCAAATTATAGACTTCCATATCAATGGTCTTTTTCTGGCTTAGAGCTTCTCCGATGTCGAAGGTCTTGATTTCCCCGGCGACTATCCCGATCATTTTGTTATTCTCCCCGGCCATGAGAACTTCCACCGCTTTGGCCCCCATGCGGCTGGCCAGCACCCGGTCAAAGGCGGTGGGAGAACCTCCCCGCTGGATATGGCCCAGGATGGTGACCCGGGTGTCAAAACCGGTCTTTCCCTTGATGTACTTACCTACATCCATTGCGCTGCCGGCCCCCTCGGCCACCAGGATGATACTATGGAGCTTGCCCCGTTCGTGGCCCCGGAGGAGCTTTTCGCAGACTTGTTCAAGGCTAAAGGGTATTTCCGGGAGAAGAATAGACTCGGCGCCCCCGGCAAGACCTGCTTGTAGAGCAATATAACCGGCATGGCGACCCATGCATTCTACGATAAAGGTCCGCTCATGAGAAGTGGCTGTGTCCCGAATTTTATTAATAGCATCCACCACGGTATTTACACAGGTATCGAAACCTATGGTGTAATCAGTACAGGGAATATCATTATCTATGGTTCCCGGAATGCCAACCACTTTACACCCGTGTTCCCCGGAAAAAATAGTGGCCCCGGTGAAGGAACCGTCACCGCCGATGACAACCAACCCGTCGATACCAAGGCTTTTCATGGTTTCGGCGGCCTCTGTGCGGCCCTCAGGGGTACGGAACTTTTCCGACCTTGCTGTCCGTAGAATAGTGCCTCCCCGTTGGACGATATCACCCACCGTACTCAGGCTCATTTCTTTAATTTCCCGTTTAATCAGGCCGGAAAAACCTCGTTCAACGCCCACCACTTCCAAACCATGAAAGATGGCTGTCCTTACCACCGCCCGCACTGCAGAATTCATTCCAGGGGCGTCTCCTCCGCTGGTTAACACGCCGATACGCTTCAAGCCAATCCCTCCACCCTTAGTTATGTAAACTTTAAAAGGGGTTGTTAAACACAACCCCACATTTTCATATATTTATTTTATCCTTCTTGATAAACGCCTATGCTACGAAACTTCTGGTAACGGTTAGCTAATAGCTCTTCAAACCTGAGTCCGATTAACTCCTCCAGATGGGGTTGAATAGCTGTAGCTATGTTCCTGGCAGTTGTTTCATAATCCCGGTGGGCTCCACCTAACGGTTCGGGAATAATCTCATCGATAATTCCCATTTCCTGCAGATCCCGGGCCGTCATCTTCATCTTCTCCGTTGCTTCCCCGGCTCTGGTGGCATCTTTCCATAAAATCGTGGCAAAAGCCTCCGGAGAACTAATGGAATAAACGGAATTCTCCAGCATGAAAACCCGGTCGCCCATACCTAGCGCCAAGGCTCCACCGCTGCCGCCTTCGCCAATGACCACCGCAATCACAGGGGTTTTCAAGGTACTCATCTCCATCAAGTTTCTGGCGATGGCTTCCCCCTGTCCCCGTTCTTCGGCCCCCACGCCACAATAGGCCCCCGGAGTGTCAATAAAGCACAATACCGGCCGTTTAAACTTTTCGGCCTGTTTCATCAAGCGCAAGGCCTTACGGTAACCTTCGGGGTGAGGCATGCCAAAATTGCGCTTGATGTTCTGCTTGGTCTCTTTACCCTTCAAGTGGCCGATGACGGTAACGGGGCGGCCCTGAAATCTACCAATTCCGCCGATAATAGCCTTGTCATCACCAAAACTGCGGTCACCATGTAATTCAATAAAATCTGCAATCAAAGCCTTTATGTAATCTTCAGCCGTGGGCCGCTCGGCGTGACGGGCAATGAGTACCCGCTGCCATGGGGTCAGATTGCCATAGATGTCTTTCTTTAATTCCCGGGCCCTCTTTTCCAAGGTCTTAATCTCTTCGGAAAAGTCTATCCCCTTTTCATCGGTAAACTTCCGGAGTTCGGCAATCTTTTCTTCCAACTCCAGTAGAGGTCTCTCAAAGTCCAAAACCGTATTAGCCATTGGCAACCCCCTTTCCATGCAATTCCAGAATCATGGCCAAGGTTGTCTTTATCTCCTGCCGGGGTACAATGGCATCCACAAACCCATGTTCCAGCATGAATTCAGCCCGCTGAAACCCCTGGGGAAGTTTTTGCTTAATGGTCTGTTCAATCACCCGGGGGCCGGTAAAACCAATTAAAGTCCCCGGTTCCGCCAGAATAATGTCCCCCAAAGAAGCAAAACTGGCGGTCACGCCTCCTGTGGTTGGATCAGTAAAAAAAGAAATATACAGTAGGCCTGCCTCATTAAACCGGGCAATGACGCTGCTGGTTTTGGCCATTTGCATCAAAGCCAAGATGCCTTCTTGCATTCGCGCCCCTCCGGAAGCAGCGAACAACACCACCGGCAGCTTTTTTTCCAACCCCCGTTCAAACATTCTGGCAACCTTCTCGCCCACCACCGAACCCATACTGCCCATGATAAATTGGGCGTCCATGACCCCGATGACAACCGGCTGCCCGTTAATAGTGGCTTCCCCGGTTATCACCGCCTCATTTATGCCAACTGTCTCCTGGGCCTCTATTAATTTCTCCGAATATGTATCGAATCCTAGAGGATTGACCGAAACCAAATTACTATCCAGTTCCCGGAAACTCTCTTCATCAGCCACCAGAGCAATCCGCTCCCTGGCGCCAAGGCGAAAATGAAACTGGCACTTAAGACAAACTTTTTGATTTTTCTCCAATTCCTTGGTATAGACAATTTCTCCACAATCACTGCATTTAACCCACAAACCTTCCGGGATATCCCGCTTGGCCGGGGCAGGTTTATCAGGCTTTACCGTAACATATTTAGGCTTACGGAATAAGTCCTTTAACATGTGTATGCTCCTCTCGGAATAGCTATTAGCTTATAGCTTATAGCTTGTAGCTTGAATGTATACTTCTAGGGTTAATAATTCAAACCCCAAAGAATAGCCCACGTGGCTACCAGCTATAAGCTACAAGCTATCTCAACGCTGCATGTTCATTAATTATCTCAAGGGCCTCATCAACCTCAGATTCTGGTACAAGAATCTCAACAGAACCGGTTTCTCCACCATTGGGTAAACCGATAGCGCGTAAATTCACCATTACTCCTTCACCGGTGAGAATATCTTTTAGTCTATCTGCGGCTGGTTTGTTGGATGCTATGTACACTACAGTCCACATACTCCAGGCCCCCTTGCTAAATCTGTTTTTAGATTTCTTCGCTTTATTTATTAAATTTCCTTCTTATTTTACCAAAGTTATTAGTTTGTATGCTAAAAAATCCAGAGTCTTCACCCTGGATCCCTTGGCCTATACTCCTGTTTCCACTTCACCGTGTTTGGTGTATAGTATAGCTTTACCGCGAATTTTGACAGCAGAGGTATGCTCGGTAAATTGGGCCACCATCACTTCACCTTTGTCCAATTTCTCGGTGTGGTGAAACTTGGTATCTTTCCCCCTGGTCAATCCGATAATAGTTACCCCGTTTTCCAAAGCCTTAATCACGATATATTCACCTATTGGAGGGTGTTTATCTTCCATGTTTTGCACCTCTTATTAGTTTGGTCAAATTTTCAAAATTATAATACCATATATTACCCATTGTGGCAAGAAGGATAATTAGTCGTCAGTCGTCAGCTATCAGTCATCAGCTGTTGGGGATGGATTTAAAGTAATAATTTAAAGGTATTTTTTTCAAATTTTTCTTGACTCCATTCTCTGTATGTATTAATATTTATATTGTAAACAGAATATATGTTCGGGTGGTGTTGATGTTGAAAAGAAAAGGACCCACTCCGAATCCCCTATCAATTTCAAACCAAGGAGCAAGGCAGACTTTTTATATTAAAGAAGATTTGATTCGCCGCTTAGATGCGCTAAACACTATTAACCCAACTCTAAGCAAATCATTGGTTGTCAACGAAGCATTAGGTGAATACTTAGATAAACTTCAAATTCCCTCTGATGAGCGTATTAAAATAGTTTCACTTTTTAGTGGGTGTGGCGGAATGGACTTAGGTTTTCGGGGCAATTTTACTTATTTAGGAAACAAGTATGAAGATTTAGGCTTTGATATAGTATTTGCCAATGATATTTTCAAAGAAGCTTGTCTTACTTATGAAAGGTATTTTGAGCATTACCCCGTTACCCAAGACATAAAAGAATATCTTGATTTTGGTGGACAAATTCCAAAGTGTCACCTCGTAATAGGGGGTTTTCCATGTCAAGATTTTAGTGTTTCAGGCAAACGCAAGGGCTTAAATTCCGAACGAGGTAGACTATATGAACAAATGAAAAGAGTTATCGAAATAGCAAAACCTTGTATATTTATTGCGGAAAATGTCAAAGGTCTAACCAATATGGGAGATGTATTGGAAAAGATTAAAAACGATTTCTCTCAATTATCACCGGAATATGAAATCGACCACTTCCTACTAATGGCTGCCGATTTCGGAGTTCCGCAAACCAGAGAGCGAGTTTTCATCGTCGGTACGCGAAAAGATTTAAAGGTGTCATTTTACCCCCCAACACCTACCCATGCCGCTGATCAATATGATTCAAGAAAGCCATGGGTTACTGCTAAACAAGCAATAGATGATTTATGGGGACTTGAAACCACCGATAAGATACCCAATCAAAACCAATTTTCTAAAGCTAGGAACTACGGAGAACACTTACAGGGTAATAAACCGATTAAGCCTGATTTCCCGTCTCCAACAATACGGGCAGAACACCATGGAAATATCGAATTTCATTATAATAACTCTAGAAGACTCACGGTAAGAGAATGTGCAAGATTACAGTCTTTTCCCGACGATTTTGTATTTTATGGGAGTGGTAGCAGAGCATATGTTCAAGTTGGAAATGCCGTTCCTCCAGTTCTAGCATGGCACATTGCCAAACAAGTGAAGGATTACTTTGAACGTTTAAATAAAAAAGATAAATACCTCCTAATTTAAGCCTACCTCGTAGACTTGGCTGGCAGATATCCCGTCTTCTCTGCTTGATTCCAGGTCTATTACTTTTTTCCACTCATATATCAACCTTGCCACCTGCACTAAAATCATCTCGCAAACTAGTATTTATTACCTGATGAACTTCAAGAAGAAATACTCCTACTTTCAGATACTTGTCAGGTGAATTACTGAAAATTTCAGGATGATATACCATTGCCTGAGCAATTATATCCTCCCTTATTAGATTAAGATTTTATCTCTTATATTATCTGCCATAGACTGTAAGTCGTTGCTTAAAAAGATTTAAGGAAGCTGACGCCTCCTTGAAACAAGTGCCTAAAATCGAAGTCCCACAAGCCAGCCTAAGCTGCTAACGACTAACGACTAAGGACTAACGACTTAATTTCCTGCACTGATGGGCTATCTTTGCTGAAGCCGCAGCTGCTATGGCCGCCACCAAGTCATCCAGGAAAGTATTGACGTGGTTTTTCTTGTTGGCATTGAGTTGACCGATAATACCCCTCTTTTGCTTATCAAGAAAACCGAAATTGGTAATTCCGATGGTGCCGTACATGTTGGTTATCCCAAAGGCCAGCACTTCATCCATGCCGTAGAGGGGTTCGTCTTTTTCAATTATCTCCTGCAGCGGATAGGGTAGTTTTTTTTGCTCGGCCAGGACATCCAAGGCAATACCCGTCATTATGGCGTATTGAACTTCGCGCTTACGGATGACGCTTTCCACCGCTTCCATACATTCGAGAATAGTCAGGGTTGGACTATAAGGCCGCTGCAATTCCCGGACTATCTCGGCAATTTCCTTGACTTCCACGCCACGGGAACGTAAGAGGTCAATGATATCCTGGCTCATAATTATGCCACCTTTCAACTTAAACATAGGGGGTATGATATTATATGTTTACGAAGAAAGGTCGGTCATTGTATTAACGTAAATGAAAGTTCTCATCACCTATTAAACTGCGAATTTCAGCCAGCAAATCATTACTCACCTGAACCTTCTGCCGGGCCGCCTTATTCTCATTAACCCCTTCATCACGAAAACAAAGCATTACCGGAACCCTGCCGGGGAACCTGTTGAGTAAATCCTCCACCATGGCCACTTGCTCCTGATTCTGGGGGCTGAATTCCAGCTTTAAGAAAAGCTGTTTAACCCCTGCATACCCGCTTTTTTCTTCAACCGGGTAATCCTGTCCGGCCACCGTCTGGTCATACCCCTCAGTAACATCATTGAGGTGCTTTAACTGATCGGCCAGGATTTTTACATCCTCATCCTGGTGGTTAATCTTGCCCTTTATCAAGACAGGAGTATCCGCCTGAATCAACCACTTGTACTGCTGGTACACCCTGGGGAACATTACCACTTCCACCGTGCCGGTCAAATCCTCCAGATTAAAGAACAGCATATCCTCCCCCCGCCGGGTGGTAATGCGCTTGATTCCGGCTACCAAACCGCCGATAACCGCCTGTTCACCGTCTTTCAATTCTTTCAACTGGGTGGTAGCAGCCACCTTCAGGTTATTAAGCAAATCCCTGTATTCAGCCAAGGGATGGCCTGAAATGTATAGACCAACAATCTCCTTTTCCATAGCCAGTAATTCTTTCTGAGGAAATTCCGGTACATCAGGCAAGGGTATCTCCGGAATAACCATAGCCTCCGGACCATCGGAAAAAAGGTCGAAAAAAGATACCTGCCCACTGTCCCGGTCCTTTTGAATCTGCTGGGCCGCATCCAGGCAACGGTCCAACATGTGCATCTTCTGGGCCCGGGAGCCGGGCAAAGAATCCATAGCCCCGCACCTGATAAGGCTTTCCAGCACCCGCTTGTTCATCACCTTGAGGTCAACCCGGGAACAGAAGTCCTGCAGGGATGCAAAAGGTCCTTCCTTTTGCCGGGCCGCTATCACGGCCAAAATAGCATTGTGGCCTACATTCTTCACCGCCGCCAGGCCAAAACGAATCTTATCCCCCACCGGGGTAAAACTCTCCCGGCTCTCGTTGACATCCGGGGGCAGCACCTGAATCCCCAGCTTACGGCAGTCTTCGATATATGCCGCCACCTTATCGCTGTTGTCCATAATGCTGGTGAGGAGGGCCGCCATGTACTCCAGGGGGTAATTGGCCTTTAGATAAGCTGTCTGGTAAGAAACCATAGCATAAGCGGCCGAATGGGACTTATTGAACCCATACCCGGCAAAATATTCCATCAGGTCAAAGATTTGCCCGGCAATCTCGGAATCCACGCCGTTTTTCACCGCACCCTCGGCAAATTGGCTGCGCAGCCCGGCGATGACCTCCGGCTTTTTCTTGCCCATGGCCCGTCGCAATAAATCCGCTTCCCCCAGGGTAAACCCGGCCAGGTCGCTGGCAATGCGCATGACCTGCTCCTGGTAAAGGATAACCCCATAGGTATCCCGGAGAATGGGTTCTAGCTTAGGATGGAGGTACTTGACCCCGCCACCGTGCTTGCCCTTGATAAAGTCATCCACCATGCCGCTGCCTAGCGGCCCTGGCCGGTATATAGCCACCAGAGCGGTGATGTCGTCAATAGTCTCCGGCTTCAGATCCTTCATGATGGCCCGCATGCCCGAACTTTCCAACTGGAAGACACCAATACCGTCACCCATGCCAAGCATCTGATAGGTCAAAGCATTATCTAACGGAATGTTATCTATATCAATATCAATCCCCTTGGTGTGCCTGATGTTCTCCATGGCATCTCGGATAACCGTCAGGGTACGTAAACCTAGAAGGTCCATCTTCAGCAAACCAATCTCTTCCACTGTGTCTTTGGCAAACTGAGTACTGATAACCCCCTCTGAGGTCTTGTACAAAGGCAGGTAATGGGTTAACGGTTCCTTGGCAATAACCACCCCGGCGGCATGGGTACCGGCATGTCTGGGCATACCCTCAAGGGCCGCCGCCATGTCAATGAGCTTCTTAATCCGGGGTTCCTTGTTATATAACTCCCGTAGGTCGGAGGATTGGGCCAAGGCCTTTTCAATGGTGATACCCAGTTCGGTGGGCACCATTTTGGCCACCTTGTCCACTTCGCCGTAGGGGAAGTTGAGGGCCCGGCCCACGTCCCTGATGGCGGCCCGGGCCGCCATGGTACCAAAGGTGATAATCTGGCAAACCTTATCCACACCATAACGCTGAACCACATAATCAATGACTTCCCCCCGGCGTTCGAAGCAGAAGTCAATATCAATATCCGGCATGCTCACCCGCTCCGGATTGAGAAACCTTTCAAAAAGTAGATTAAACCTCAGTGGTTCAATATTGGTAATCCCCAGCACATAAGCTACCATGCTCCCCGCAGCGCTGCCCCGGCCCGGGCCCACCAAGATTCCCTTCTCCCTGGCATAATTGATGAAATCCCATACAATGAGAAAATACCCCGAATACCCCATGGTCTTGATTACCGAAAGCTCGAAACCAAGTCTCTCTTGCACCTCAGGGGAAAGTTCCCCGTACCTTTGAGCTGCCTTTTCCCAGCAGATTTTCTCCAGGTAGGAATCCCTATCATAACCCTCAGGCACTTCATAATAGGGCAGGTGGGTCTGGCTGAAATCCAGCTCCACTTGGCACCTCTCGGCAATCTTCACCGTATTCTCCAGGGCCTCCGGCCACTCCCCGAAAAGCAGCCGCATTTCCTCATAATCCTTGAGGTAGAACTCCTCGGTGGAAAACTTCATCCGGCCTTCTTCATCCACCGTTTTCCCCGTCTGGATGCACAATAAAACATCCTGAACCTCGGCATCCTCCCGGTTGATGTAGTGGATGTCATTGGTAGCTACCAAAGGCAGCCCCAGTTCCCGGCTGATTTTCAGCAGTTCCCTGTTGACCTGGCGCTGTTCCTCCAACCGGTGATCCTGGAGTTCCAGGTAAAAGTTGCCCTCGCCGAAAATCTGCCGGTACTCCTCCGCCGACTCCCTGGCCTTCTTGGGCTGCTGAGCCAGGATGTAGCTGGCTACTTCCCCCGCCAGGCAGGCGCTCAAGGCAATCAAGCCCTTGCTGTGCTTGCGCAGCAGGGCCTTGTCCACCCTTGGCTTATAGTAGAACCCCTCGGTGAACCCCTGGGATACCAGTTCCAGTAGATTCCGGTATCCTTCCCCATTCTCGGCCAGCAGCACCAGGTGGTACAGGGCATCATCCACCCTGGCTTCCCGATCCTGCATGGTCCGGGGGGCCACGTAGACCTCACAGCCCAGGATAGGCTTGATGCCCGCCTTCCTGGCCGCTTTGTAAAAGTCAATCACCCCGTACATCACCCCATGATCGGTGATAGCCAGGGCAGGCATGCCTAAGTCAGCGGCCTTCTGCACCAGTTTTTTTATGCGGGCGGCCCCATCCAAGAGGCTGTATTCGGTATGGGTATGTAAGTGTACGAATTGACCCTTCATGGGGGATAACTCCTTTGAAATACTATATTTTAGCTAAACTTTTGGTAGAGGACAAGGGCAAAGAATTCTCTTTAATTCCAACAATAGTCATTCCCCAATATGAATTTGATTGGAAAGAAGAAGAGAAATTAACTGCAAAAGACCTCAAAGCGGGTAAGGTTAAGAGATATTCCGGCGAAGGTTATTTAAAAGAATTAGAAAGCCGTCTTAACCAAAAAATAACCCAGGAGAATTCCGGTAAGTGCGATTCATGAGTACATATTAATCCATAACTGGGAGGGACTAAATGGAGTTTATTGGATTATTAGCATTCATTTTTATAATAATAGCGAATTCAGAGATAAGTACTTTAAAAAAGAAAATAAGATCCGTCGGGGAGGATAATATGAATTAGGTCAAGCCATCGCTACATCCTATTAAGACAAGAGTATTGCTCCTGTCTTTTTTCTTTTAACCCATTAATATTCTCCCTGGAACAAGATTTCTCCTGCCACATCCAAATAGTACTAACCCCATCTTAAAATTAATATAATTTCCTAAATAAACCGCCCCACTTCCCTTAGCTGACGACTGATTGGGAGGTTCCCCCCATGGACAAATTCTCTACCAAAATAGTCATCATCTTCTTCACCGCCTTAGGGGTGATGCTGGGCAGCGCCCTCATCGGCTCCATCGGCGCCGTCTTCACCGGTCAAAACCCCTTACGCGCCATGCTGAAAATCGCCGGTGAAATGAAAATCTGGGCCATCGTGGCCGCCATCGGCGGGACCTTCTCCTCCATTGAAGTCCTGGAATCCGGCATCTTCCAGGGCCAGGTCAGGGCCGTAGTGAAGCAACTCCTCTACATCTTCAGTGCCTTCTGGGGCGCCCACCTGGGTCATCTCCTACTGACTCTGTTAGCGGGGGTGAAAGAATGACCTGTAGCCCCATCCTCAGACTGCTGGCGGCCCTCATCACCGGCGCCATCCTGGGGGCGGCGGGGATGACCGCCCTTACCGGCCGCCAAATCAATCACCTCCAAACCCAAAATACCCGTTACCTAGACCAGATTTCTACCCTCACCCAAGAAACCAACACCGCAAAAGAAAAAGTCGCCGCTTTACAGAAACGGGCCGACCATAAACACCAAGTCACCAAGGTTACTGTTCAAGTAACCCTTAGGGAACCCGATGAACTCACCCGCCTGGCCCTGGAAAAGGAAATTCGCCGCTACCTAGAGAAACAGTTCCTCCAACGGGAAATCAACTCCCTCGACCCCCTGGTCATCCCCGAAGTGGTGGATGAACGCACCTTCACCGTAGAGGGTGAATCTTACCGAGTCAAAGCCTTAACCACCTTGGTATCTGAAACCATCATCATGCACGTGGAAGCCATCAAGGAGGCAGAAAAAAACCTACCGGCCATGGAACCGGTAGGCAATAACCCTTAGAAAAAAGGCAGATTACGAACCCAAGAAGCAAAACTCTTCTTAGCGGCCAGAATCCGGTAATCCTTCTCCACCAAAACCCGGGCCAAAAGGAAGGAGGTTACCGCCAAGCCTACACCGGCCACCACATCACTGACCCAGTGAATCCCCAGATATAAAGTGGAAAACACCGTCAGTAATGCAAAAATACCCACCAACCAGGCCCAGACCCGCCTACCCGAAATCCCGGCCAATAAGGCCATGGTAACGGAAACAGATGTATGTAAGCTGGGGAAACTGTTATCCAACCCGCTCACCAACCGGTACTGGGTATGATAAGCAGGATAAACGGTGTCTATCAAAAGTTTGATATCCTGATTATGAGTCCAAGCCTCCTTAACCGGGAAAAACAGATAAAAGGGCAAGGCAAACAGATAATTAAGGACAAAAGCATAAAACAGGGTTCTCACCAGAACACTGTCCCGATTGAAGTTGTACCCAATTAGAGAGGCCCCGATTACTGCAGGGTAAACGAAAACATAGATGAAAGTAAAGATTTCCGTTGTCCAGGGAGCGGCCCAGGCCTGGAAAAGACTCCCCACGTTTCCCTCCAGGAAGTGGATATAAGGTGTAATATCCCAAGTTACCAGGCTACCCATTAACTCCCGCTCAATCACCAACTCCAGTTTATTAACCATCAGCACGGCAATCATCAGCAGAAAAGTCATCCGGAAAGGGTGATCGGTAAATAAGTCCTTCATGGTAAACCACAAAACCTTCCATGGCTCCTTCCCCGTAGCCACCCATAATAACCCCATACCCACCAACAATACGGTTATGGACATATTGATAAGTGAATCGTACATACCCATCCCCCTGTGCTATCTTCCCTATGGACAGGCTTTAAGCCAAATCCGCCAACTGACCTCCGGTGATGGTCAACAACTGTTCCACCGTTACCGGCAGGGCCGAACTGGGGGTTCCCGCAGCAGCATAAACCACCGGGAACCGATGCAAACTCTCATCCACATAGATATTCACCGGTTTATTGAGGGCAATGGGACAAACCCCGCCTACCTGATAACCTGTAACCTCGTAAACGGTATCAGGATCCGCAAACTTCACCTTGCTAACCCCCAAAAGCCGTTTCAACTTCTTCTGATCCACCCGTACATCCCCGCTGGTAACCACCAACACCGGTCGGCCATCGGCAAGGAACAGCAAGGATTTGGCGATCTGCCCCACTTCCACACCCAGAACCTGGGCCGCCAATTCCGACGTGCTGGTATCATCGGTAAACTCTATGGCCTTAATCCCCACATTATACCCATCCACATACTCTTGAACCTTAGCAATCACAGACATGCTTTTCCTCCCGCTTAAACCTTTATATAAGTGATATTATACCAATAAAAGCGCCCCTGTTCAAATCTTCCAACTTACTCGCCTTTAAGTTCAGCCAGCAAAATTCCCGCCAAAATCAACACCCCACCCACTATCATCCTGCCGGTTAGGGCCTCGGCCAAGAACCAGTAAGCAAAAAAGGCCGCAAAAACCGGTTCCAGAGTAAAGATAATAGCTGTCCTCGTAGGAGTGGTAAACTTCTGGGCCCAGGTCTGCAGGAAAAGAACCCCCGCCGTAGCCGCCAAACCCATATAAACCAGCCCCCACCATACCTCCCGGGATACCGCTGCGGGTATGGGTTCCAAAACTAAACCGGCAATACCGCACAACAGACCGGCTACCCCAATTTGAATGGTGGTTAAAACCCCGGTATCCATAGTATTAGTAAATTTACCTACAGCAATAATATGCCCGGCAAAAGCCACCGCACAGGCCAGAATCAGAAGGTCTCCCCAACTGACCAGACTGCCTCCCTCACCATTCAAGGCTAACACCGCCAATCCTCCGAAAGCCAAAAAAGCCCCCACCATGGTTGCCCAATTGGGCTTTTTCTTCAGAAAAACCATGGCCAGTAACGGTGTCAATATTACCGAAAGACCGGTGATAAAAGCAGCCTTTGAAGCCGTGGTATCTTCATCCAGCATCCCGATAGTCTGGGTAGCAAAACCGGCAAACAAAATAGCTCCCACTATCATCCCTGTCTTCAGTTCCTGCCAGCCTACAGCCCTTAGCTTTTTGCCGAAGACCAGAACCAACAATCCGAAAGCTAGCATAAACCGCATAGCTAAATAAAGCAACGGGGGAACCTGTTCCAGAGAAACCTCGGTGATTACGAAAGTTGTCCCCCAAATTAACGTTACCAGAACCAGTCCTAAATCTCCTTTGATATGATGCCATTTTTCTGTCAGCAAGTTCATCCCTCCCTGAAGAATAGAATATTCTAACCTTACCCCTTCCTTTTAAGGACCGCCCCAGCAATAAGCTCCGGTACTTCCCAGGGCAGTTGGGCCACTTGGGCTCCGGCGGCTTCAAGGGCCGCCACCTTCCCGGCGAAGGAGCCTTTGCCCCGTTCAATGATAGCTCCGGCGTGGCCCATGCGCTTGCCAGGAGGAGCGCTTTTGCCCGCTAGGAAGGCCACCACGGGTTTAGTCATTTCCTTTATATACTCTGCAGCAACTTCCTCGGAATTGCCGCCGATCTCACCCACCAGCACCACCCCATGGGTTTCTGGGTCGGCTTCAAATTGCTTCAGCACATCAACGAAGGACAAACCAACCACCCGGTCGCCACCCAAGCCTACCACGGTGGACTGACCCATCCCGGCTTTGGTCAGGCCGTTAACAATTTCGTAACTCAAAGTGCCGCTTCTGGCCACAATCCCAATTTTCCCAGGCATATAAATGCGATTAGGCATAATTCCCATCTTACACTTACCGGCTGAGATGATGCCAAAGGTATTGGGTCCCACAATAGCGACCCCGTTTGCCCTGGCATAGGTCATAATCTCCATGGCATCATGGACGGGAACGTGCTCAGTAATGATAACTATGGTCTTAATTCCACTGTCCATAGCCTCAAAAGCGGCATCTTTAACTAATTGGGCAGGAATAAACAAAATAGAGGCATCTACCGGAGTTTGCTCTACCGCTGCCGAAATTGTATCAAAAACAGGCACCCCATGAACTTCCCGGCCCCCTTTACTTGGCGAAACTCCGGCTACCACCTTGGAGCCATAGTCCAGCATCTGCTGAGTATGAAAACTACCCTGATTGCCGGTAGCCCCTTGAACCAATACCCTGGTCTGATCATTGATAATAATAGCCATTATCCCTAACCCCCTTAGTTGGCTTTTGCCAACTCAACGGCCTTAGCCGCTGCCTCAGCAATATTATCGTAAGAATTAATCCCGATTTCTCTAAGAATCCTGATACCCTCTGCCTCATTGGTACCACTTAAACGGATAACCACCGGTACCGGGATGCCCATCGTTTCCTTGACCCGGGCGAAAGCCCTAGCCACATCATCACACCGGGTAATCCCACCGAAAATAATGGCCAGAATCACTTTGGGCTGAGTGGAAATCAGAATCTCCAGAGCCTTGGCGGTGGCTTCGCTACCGGCTCCTCCTCCGGCATCCATAAAGTTGCGGGCTTGGCCGCCGTAATACTGGATAATATCCAAGGTGGCCATGGTGATACCGGCCCCATTGGCCATAACTGCGATATCCCCCTCCAGTTCCACATAAGAGATACCCAGGTCATGGGCCTTCTTCTCCCGCTCTGTGCGTTCCTCGGTTATTGGAGTTCCCTCCGGATAACGGTAAGATGCTTCATCATCTAGTTTTAACTTGCCATCAGCGGCAATAACCTTATCCCCGCTGATAACCAGGGGATTAATTTCTGCTAACTCGGCATCGTAATCTTTAAATACTTTATATAATTTAACAATGATATCACCCACCTGCTTGCCGATGGCGTCCTTAAGACCCATTCGACGGACCACTTCCCGGCCTATAAAAGGCAGGATACCTATATTAACATCGATATGTTTTTTCACAATATGTTCTTCCGGTACTTCCTCAATATCCATCCCGCCATGAGCCGAAGCAATAAGCACCGGCTTGCGGGCAGTACCGTCCAGAGCTATCGCCAGATATAATTCCCTATCAATAATTATCTTCTCTTCGATAAGTACCTTTTCAATTTTTAACCCTTTCAAATCTGCCTTCAGGAGTTCCTCTCCAATTACCAGCGCCTCTTCAGCAGTTGAAGCAAACTTAATACCACCTGCTTTACCTCGTCCCCCAGACAAAACCTGGGACTTTACAGCCACCTGACCCAATTCCTTGGCGATGGCAGCCACTTCCTGAGGCGTACCGGCTACCCGACCCTGGGGTACCGGAATGCCATATTGGTTCATGATGGATTTGGCCATATACTCATGCAGCTTCATTTTCTAATCTCCTTTCTCAACAAGTCAAAATATCCCTAAATTCAAAAGTCAAAAAGTTAAATTTTCAAAAATAAAAATTTTTATTGCCGAATTGAGTAAAATTTTATACAATATTTAAGTGATATTTAATAATCGACGATTTCCATTTAGGAGGTGACCCCCCTTTTGAAAAATAAAAAGCCTGCATCTTTACTAGGTAAATTTTCACTTTTAAGCTTCCTTGTGTTATTTATTTTGGGGGGTATCCTTGATTATGACATTACCCGTTTCGTTACTCGAAATTTTATTGATATTTATAAGGAAAACTATAATCAAGCTATCAATGCCACCATTAGCCTCATCTTCGAGCCTGAAGACTTCCGGCAACCCCTTAATGATGAAAACAAAAAAAGACTTGATATGGTTTTTCGCAGGATGGTATCCATAGGGAATGTCAAAGAATTCAAAATTTGGAGTCCGGAAGCGAAAATGATTTATTCAAGTCAATCATTACCCAAAGATGATAGAAACGATATTGATGAGATAAAGCAGGTACTTACAGGACAACCCATTGCTAAAATAATTGAAAAAGACGGCTCCGAACATGATGTCAAGTGGTTTCATAGAAATGATGATGCCATTGAATTTTACCTGCCCATTACCTATCTTCCTAGCAATGAAATTATCAGCGTTTTTGAGGTTTATATAGATACCAAAAACTTTGTGAACCGGATGGCCGTAACCAAAAGGTATCTTGCTATAGCTATCCTGGGCAGTTTTTTAATCCTTTATATAACCCTATTCCAAATCGTTCGCACAGCCTCCAAGACCATAACCCAGCAGGACTACTCCCTACGCAATTTGTCTCAACGGCTTAACGCCACCCTTCACGACCAAGTTGAGGCCCATGTAGGAACAATTCAGGCCCTGCTAGCGGCCCTGGATGCTAAAGACCATTATACAGCCGGTCATTCCACCCGTGTTGCCGATTTAGCCGTTAACCTTGGTCGCCATATAGGCCTGGCCAATGATCGCCTGAAATTACTTGAGGAAGCCGCCCTCTTCCATGATATCGGAAAAATAGGAATTCCAGAAACTTTACTCAGCAAGAAAACCAAGCTCAACCAGGAAGAATTTGATGACATTAAACTTCACCCCGATATCGGAGCCCGCATTATCAATACCATGAATTCCTTTTCTGAACACTCCCTGCTTATCCGCCACCATCATGAACGTTATGACGGCAAAGGCTACCCAGATGGCTTGAAAGGTGACGAAATACCTTTAGAATCCCGTATTCTAGCTGTCGCCGATACCTTCGATGCCTTAGTAAGTGATCGCCCCTACCGGAAACGGATTTCTACTTATGAAGCTATACCTATCTTGCGATATGCGGGAGATAGTCAGTTAGATCCTGATTTGGTTGAAGAATTTATTAAAATTATAAGCTAAGGTTATAACTTTAATAGAATTATAATAAAAAGCACTGGATCGTTAAAGATACAGTGCTTTTCTTTTTCTAATTTTTACATAAACATTGGGGGCAAGTTCCATAAACCTCCAGTCGGTGATGCTTCACGTGACACCCCATCACTTCTTCTACCTTATTATTAAGCCTTTCCTCTACGTCCATCTCGATATCAAGTACCTTGTGACAATTCAAGCATACAAAATGATAATGATTAACCGGGTTCCCGTCAAACCTGCTATAAGTGCTGCCATAATTAAGTTCCAAAAGCTCCCCCATGTCTTTAAGAACCCCCAAATTACGGTAAACCGTCCCCAGACTTAGATTGGGTAACTGCTTACGGGCCTGTTCATAAATCCAATCAGCAGTGGGATGACTCTTGGTACTGCGAAGTACGTCTAAAATGACTTGTTTTTGTTTGGTCATCCGCGTATTCTTAGTCATGGAAATATAACCCCCTATAGCTATTAGGAACTATTATTATTTTGAGTATAACCGGAAGTACTAATATTGTCAAGACTTATGGGTCAGGGGTCTACAAATGGCTAACTACTAAACCATGAACTATGAACTACGAACCTTAACCCCCAAAACACTCCCCGACGCCGACAGCTGTTAGCTACTCATCCCCGAATACTAATCTGGTTCCTCAAGATCTTATCCAAATGGGCCAGGGTATAACATTCGAACATCCGGCTGTTTTTCTGAAAATCCTTGATGTTTTTAACATTATTCCACTCTTTTTTTGGTAGGGTGTTCAACCAAAGAACTTCCCTAACACGGCCTTTAATCCGGGTTAAACTATCCACCGCTTTAGGGGCGGCTATAGTCTTTGCATCGCTGACAATCACCACAATGGTTTGAGGATTAAGCAGGTTCTTATGCCTTTCATTAAAATTCATCAGGGCCACATTTAGGTTAGTTCCCTTGCCCCACTGTTTACTTTCATTCATAATTCCGGCCATGGTGGTTGCAAAATCATTGGAGCTATTAAAATAAGGAGTCACCCGTTCCAAGTCTTCCGCGAAGATAAAGCTTTCAATCCGGTCCACCACACTGGACAGACCGTAAATAAACTGGATTACAAAGCTGGCGTAACGAGCCATGGAACCGGATACGTCACAGATCAGCAAGATATTGGGTTTTTCCACCCGTTTGGTCTTATACTTCAATTCCAGCATGGTCCCGCCGTAGCGGATATTATGCCGCACACTGCGGCGCAGGTCCACCCGCTGTTTTTTCTGACTCTGGCGGTAGCGCCGGGAAATCCTGGTGGCCAGCCGCCTGGATAGTTTACGGATGAGCAGGGTTACTTTGGGTATATCCTTATCGGCAATCTGCTGCATATCTTCATGAAGGATGGTCTCTTCATCATCCAGATTTGCCGCCACATGCTCCAGCACCTCGTCAAAATCGTCATCCCCCGTGAGTTCCACCTCTAAGGGCGGCTTGCGCTTCTCTTCCTGCTCTTGTTCCTGTTGGGCCAGTTTGCGACGCCAGTACTCCAATTGGCCCCGTACCACACTTTCCAGTAAATTGTGGGGAGTATTGAAATCATTACCCTCATGATGGGCTTTGAGATAATCTTTCAGTTTCTTTCTTTCCCGTTGCTGAAGTTTGGCATAGGTAGCCTTCTGTTCTTCGGTTAGGTCCAGCTTCATGGCCGTCTCCTGGCCCTCGTCAGTAATCAAATCTTCATCATCGGTAAAAGCAAAAACCAGTTCCTCCTCCGCTTGGTTCAATCCCTCCAGGTATTCTTGAATCTGTTGCTGCCTTTGTTCCAAACGCTCCTGCTTTTGTTCCAGGGGAACAAAATAAGACTCGAAGGCCTGTTCAAATACCCTTTGAGCTTCGCGGTCCTTGGCCAGAACGGCCCGGAGAGCAAATTTAACCTGTTGTTTCTCCAATAAAGGAATATGCTCCAAAGACCTTATGGCCTCCACCGTTTCCGCCGAACTGACCCGCACTCCCAGGTGCCGCAGTACCTGGATAAATCTTACTATATGGTTCTCAATATAGTTGGCTATTTGCACCCCTGACACCCCCCTTAAGCAGTCTGCAGCCCCTCCCCTCTAGCCATGAGCATGTTTACACAGACCGGCGGCCCCGATGGACTGGCGGAAAATATCAATGTCCTCTTTATTCTTTAAAACCAGGTTAATGGTCTGCTTCACCAATTCAGGACTTAACCGGTCGGCATCCATCACCACCAGGGCCCGGGTCCAATCAAGGGTCTCCGCAATAGAGGGTTTCTTCTTAATCTCAGTATTTAACCTTATATAACTCACCGCCTTGGCAATCTCGGCAGATAACTGCTGTCCCGCTTGGGGCACTTTTGCGTTGATAATTCTTATTTCTTTATCAGTGGTGGGATAATTTATATATAGATAGGCACAACGTCTTTTCAGTCCGTCAGAGAGTTCCCGTTCACCATTACTGGTAAGTACCACGATAGGTATCTGTTTTGCTTTAATAGTACCCATTTCGGGGATGGAAACCTGAAAATCGGAAAGTACCTCGAACAAAAAGGCTTCAAATTGTTCATCAGTCTTATCGATTTCATCAATTAACAACACCGGCGACTTATCCGCCTGGATGGCCTTCAATAAAGGCCGCTGCAACAGGTACTGAGCGGAAAACAATTCTTCCTCCTGCATCCCGCCGACCCCAGTATCCTTAGTCATTTGAATCTTCAGTAGTTGCCGCTGATAATTCCATTCATACAAAGCCTTGTTTTCATCCAGCCCCTCGTAACACTGCAAGCGGATTAATTCCGTACCGAAAACCTTGCTCAAAACCTTAGCAATCTCCGTCTTACCTACCCCCGGTGCACCTTCTATCAAAAGAGGCTTGCCCAATTGCAGAGCTAAAAATACTGTGATTATGATTTCATCTTCCGAAATATAACCTTCTTTTTCAAAAGCGACCCGTAATCCATCCACTGTAATATCCATAATGTCTCCCTCCGAATTTTCTGACATTTTTCTTTAGTATATAACATTACAGGGCAAAAGTTAAGTAGTACACTCTGTGATATGAATCACAGAGTTTAGTCGTCAGCTGTCAGTCGTCAGTCATCAGCTCTAAGCAAGTTTTATACTGCTTTTTTATGAAAACAAAAAGAGTAGCTAAGCCCAAACTTAACTACCCTAATCTGACGACTGACGACTGAAGACTGACGACTAACCCCCTAGGAATACCCCTCAACTAGGTTTCCCCAAAAGGTATGAATAATTGGATTCCGGGGTTAATTATTACCGGTTTCGGAATGTAATTCTATTATAACTAATTCCATCTGTCCTGGTAATAATTTGTCCGTCAAATGCCTAAAAACAATCTCCTTAGGGGGGTACTACCGGGCTAGTGGTGTCGACATTGGAATCAATGAGATTTCTACCATTAGGAAACCATTTAACCTAACTTGGGCCGCCATCAAACCTTAAATTGCGCCACTGCATCCTGCAGTTCCTGGCTCATTTTGGCCAAAGTTTGAGCAGAAACAGCAATCTCCTGAACGGAAGCGTTCATCTCCTCAGTAGAAGCCGATACCTCTTCGGCTGCAGCGGCAGTTTGTTGAGAAATATCGTTAATCTTGGAGATACTCTCATTGATTTGCCTGCTCCCCGCCGCCATCTCTTCAGTAGATGCCGTATTTTCTTCGGTAATGGACGCTACGTTATCAACTGAGCGAAGTACTTCTTTGTTACTACGGTTAATCAAATCCGAGGCTTTTACAATAGCTTCCAGATAGCTATTGGTCTGGGCCAGGTTGTGATTGATATCGGCCAAGGCCTTACCCGCATTTTCTGTTAATAAAGCCCCTTCCTCTACCTCTTTGGTTCCCAGGTTCATGGCCTCAACGGCTTTTTCGGTACCATGCTGGATATTGATAATCAAAGTGGCAATTTCCTTGGTAGCCTTGCCCGACCTTTCCGCCAGTTTACGCACCTCGTCAGCCACCACAGCAAAACCTTTACCGTGATCGCCGGCTCTGGCTGCCTCAATAGCCGCATTAAGCGCCAGCAGATTGGTCTGTTCAGCAATATCATCTATAACTTGAATAATTTCCCCAATCTGTTGAGACTGTTCCCCCAGTTCCCTAATCCGAACCGCCGTTTCCATAACCGTATCTTTAATCCTCAGCATCCCTTGAACGGTTTTTTCCACCGCTTCACTGCCGTGAGCAGTGGCTTCGGTAGTCTTTTCAGCGGATCCGGACAGTTTCTCCGTGGTCTCTGTAATCTCCTGGACGCAGGAAGCCATTTGGTTGGCCATGGCTGCCGTCTGGTTAACACTGGCGGCCTGTTCCTGGGCACCCTTGGCAATCTGGTCGGTGGCCTGAGCCAATTGCCCGGTGGCCGTTGCCGCTTCACTCAAGTTATTGGTTTGTTCAGTACTTCCCTGGGCCAGGGATTCCATGGCCCGGGCCACTTCCTGCACGGCATTGGCCGTTCCGTCAGCAGCCGCAAACAGATCCTGGCTAGTGGCAGCCACCTGTTGGGATGAACCGCTCACCTTGCTAATCAAACCTCGCATATCGGCCACCATTTGGCTGATGGCTTGAGCCAAAGTACCTATTTCATCGGTGGCTTTAACCTTAACCTCTGTGGTCAGGTCTCCGGCGGAAACCTTTTGGGCCACATCCACCAGTTGGTTTACTGCACCGGTAATGTTGCGGGAAATCAACCAGGCCACTCCAAGGCCGGTGAACATTGCTACGCCCATAATGCCCAGGATGGTGTTCCTACCTTGGTTATAGATATCATCAGCCTCTTGCTTAGCCAACTTAGCTTGTTGGTCAATATATCCAATTAACTCCTGCAAATTAGCGCTGGCCTGGTTATAGGTATCGCGGGAGCCTCCTCGCATTATGACCATAGCCTCCGCAATCTTATTGGCCTTAACCAGGGAAGTCACCTTTTCCCCTTCTGCTAGGTGGCGAATCCACGTATCCTGAAAGGCTTTAAGTCTGGCTTGTTCCTCCTCGCTTTTCAACATTGCTCCAAGTTGGGATTGATTTTGTTCCAGTTTCGTCAACTGTTCCCCTATCATTTTCTCATAGGCCTGGACATTTTTCTCATCTTTCAAGAGGGCGGCCAACATATACGCTGAAGTAAAGATCCGGTAATCAGAAATGTTTTTGTTCATCCTGGCAGCGTAATCGGTTTTGGGCAGCCACTCCTGGGCTATCACATCCCCTTGCTTATTAATCTCCGCTCCGGTAGTCAAGCCGAAATAACCAACCAAGGCGCTCAATAAAAGGACGACGATAAAACCAGTCAACAATTTGGTTCTGATACTTAAATTCATTATCTTCACTCCTTTTTTGGAAAAATAAAAAAACCACTTCAAGCCTATGCCCTTTTTTATAAAAGGACTTAAGGAAAGATACGTGGTTTGCATCCAGCTTATAATCTGGCTTACCTAACCAATTTTTTATTAGTGGGAAGCTATTCCAAATCCCCTTGCGTGAGAAAAACCGCAACTCCTTCATTGATTTCCGGTTGTAGGTCAAAATAGTATCTGGTTATCGGTTGTCCTACCAGGTTACTAATCTCTTCAGATAAAACCGGTAATGTTACTTCTCGCTTAAGATTTTTTCGGAACAACATAACTTGTTCCATACCGTCTTTCGACTTAGCCAACTTAGTCTCCCCCGGAAACATGAATCCTTCCATTCTGGTTAACACCATGTTCTTTTTAATATAAACCGTGACATTTCTCGGCCCCTTGCCTGTTGATTCCTTGATTACCCTGGATACTATAGCAGCAATATCTCCTTCAATCTCTAATGTACCCCCAGCCATAATCACACCCCCCGGAAAAGAATAGTGTAAAGACCTAGTTCAAGACTACGATAATGATTCTCATTCGCCAATACTTATTGATTATATGCCGCTAAGTTGATAAAATTAGTTCCTTATTAGCCCCCCTTCCAATAAAAAACTCTTTCCGGGGAACCAGAAAGAGCATCATTGTTCTGAAGTAATGATTCTATGATTTCTTCTGCAACCCGGCTGTCTTACCTTGGATGGTTTTAGACCCTAAGTTTTGCGCCCCAACCTTTCGGCTGGTTTGCCAATTTTTACTTTTTAAAATATTCGACCAAAAAGGGTAATATCCTTCTTGTTTCGATAATTTCTTAAAAATTTACCGGGATATAATAGTAATAAAATAAATTTCTTATAACCAGGATTTGAGCTTCGCTTCATCAATAACACAAATTGTTTGCTTATCAATAGTTATGACCTTACTTTTCTTTAGATCGCCCAGAATCCTGGTCACCGTTTCCCTGGTTGTGCCGACATAATTGGCCAGTTCTTGGCGGCTTAGAGGCAGCCGGATAACTGTCCCCTCCGGACCGGGTTCACCATACTCCCGGACCAGCTTTAATAGAATTCCTACAACCCGTCCAAAGGTATCTCTTAAGGCCAACTCCTTGATGGCCATTTGGGCTAGCCTCAACTTTTTAGCCATAACCTTTAATAACCTGAGAGCAATATCACTATTTTCCTTAATCAATTTATCCAGATCCTGGTTTCTGATAATGCCGATTTGAGCATCCTCTAACACTTCGGCGGTAGCAGGATAAGGGCCTCCATCAAAAAGTACTACTTCAGCAAAAATATCCCCTTCCTGCAGAAAATGCAAAATCTGTTCTCGCCCATCTTCAGAGGACTTGGCAATCTTAACCCGCCCGCTTTTGACAAAGTGCAACCCGTCTCCCGGTTCACCTTCCATAAAAATTATCATGTTTTTCTTATAGTTACGGATTTTTACCAAACCTGCTATTTTACTTAATTCCTCTTCCTTTAAATCAATAAACAACGGAATTGTTTTTAAGCTACTGAGAATGTTATCCATCATACCCCTCCCCATCCGGTTATAGATTCAACTCAATTATCCGGTAACTGGCATGAAAAAGCAAGTGAATTCGCTTCCGGGGGGGCACAATCCTGCAAAGAGTAATTTCCTCAATATAAAAAACCGTTGAACAAAACTTCAACGGTTTACCAGCGAGGCCATAATGCCATTAAGGTAGCGCCCATAATCACCGTGGCCCAGAGAGCAATTTTCTTATCCAAACCGAAAACCGTTACCGCCATGGCGAGGATAACCAGAACAGTTAGATATGAACCATAAATAATAAAATTGCGCTTGTTAATAAAATCGCCTCCCCACATAACCATTACCTTGTACTATAATCCTTTTGGGGGTAGTAACAGGGAGCAAAAGCCCCCTGTTAAACTATTATTAGTGAGCCATACCGGGAGGTGCATCCTCATCTTTAATATAATCACCTTTTAGATCCAGTTCTTCCGGAGCATGGAGGATTAACATCTTATGACGAACATCCTTAGGCACTCGATCACCGGTTAAGGTAGAAACTATGAAGATTAAGCCGATGGCTAAAGGTACTGCCCAGATGGCGGGCTGGAGTGCCAGGGTATAGAATACAGGGTTATCTTGATACCAGACCAGTAAACCGGGAAGAACTTTCTTTTCAGCCAACATGGTAGATACAATTGCACCAAGAGCTGCAGTACCACCAATCAGCATCCCGGAACCAGCACCTATGGCTGTTGTCTTTCTCCACCAGGCGCTAACCAGCAGCATGGGGAAGTAGGAGGCAGCAGCGATAGCAAAGGCCCAACCAACCATCATGTTGATATCAAAGGTTTCCACAAAGATACCGAGGATTACAGCACCGGTTCCGGCGATAACGGCAGAGATTCGGAAAGCCTTGATTTTTTTATCAGCAGAAGCCTTGGGGTTAATCATGTTACCGTATACGTCGTGGGCCAAAGCACCGGTCATAGACACCAACAAGCCGGAGAAGGTAGACATGAAGGCTGCGAAAGCCCCGGCAGCGGTAATACCGGACATGATATCACCTAAGTAAGGTAAAAACTTATTGAGAATTAGAGGTAGTAGAATTACTACCGAGTCAGTACCTTTGGCGCCACCTGCAACCGCATAGAGTTCTGGAGAAAGGGCGCGGCCCAAAACTCCAAACATGGGCGGGAACAGGTAGAAGGAACCGATGAGAATCATTACCCAGAAGGTGGTCCGCTTGGCGGATCGGCCATCGGGGTTGGTATAGAACCGAACCAAAATATGAGGCAATCCGGCGGTACCACAGAGGATAGCAAGAATCAACGAGTAGGTATAAAGAACGGGGTGACCAAGCTTAGCTGTGAAAGGACCATAAGGCATTAACCAGCTCCGGTCGTTAGGAGCATTAGGAACTACCTGCCCTTCCTGGTAAGCGATTTGAACCGAAGGATCATTGGCATCAACAGGGGTTACTGTGAATTTGGCCACAACCTTCATGTCTTTTTCCTTACCTGTTACAGGATCAATCTCTTTCACAGGCTGGCCGTTTTTGGTAACCGCAATGGCCTTACCGGTGGTGAAAGTAGAACCTGCAGGGAAGGTATAGGTTTTAACCGCTTTACCATCCTTTTCTTCTTCTTTAAAGGTAGGTAAGGTGCTGGTAACCAATTGCTCTGTACTAATCTTATCAGCATCGGCGGGAGTCTTTTTGCTGGTGGTAATAATTACATTGGTATCACCTTTAAAAGTACCGCTAATAGCCGCTGGGAAAGCAATGTCGTTAATAGGAGTAGAGGGCTTGTAACCTATTACAGTATTTTCCTTGAACACAGGAAGTTGCTTCCCGGTTTCAGGGTCAACGCTGAAATTATCCATGTTGGCCCCATAGCCGCCCACGAATATGAACATGATAATCATGGGAACAGAGATGGCGAACATCTTAGCCCAGTACTGGAAGGCCTGAACGAAGGTAATTCCTTTCATACCACCTAAAGATACGTTGAAAGTAATTACTAAACCTACCAGGGCCACCCCTACCCAGTAGGGTGTCCCCAACAGATTAACCAAAGTAGTTCCTGCACCCTTCATCTGAGGCATAGTGTAGAAGAAACCGATACAGAGAACGAATACCACAGCCACTTTACGGAACAAGGGACTGTCGAACCTGCCTTCAGCGAAGTCAGGAATAGTATAAGCACCGAAACGCCGCAAGGGACTAGCTATAAATAAGAGCAAAAAGAGGTAACCGGTGGCGTACCCTACCGGATACCAGAGGACATCATAGCCGGATTTCATAATCATCCCGGCAATTCCCATAAAGGAGGCTGCACTGAGGTATTCCCCAGAAATAGCCGCCGCATTCATACCAACGCTAACATTCCGGGATGCTACATACATATCGGCTGCGGATTTAACCGAACTTTGGACATAGATACCGAGACCGATGGTAACGATAACTATGATAATGGAAAATATCAAAGGTATCCATTGTATTTCCATAAAAAGTTCCATTCCTTTCGCTGTGCTCAAGGCACAAAAATTTAATGAAAGTGCTCTAACAATTCTATTGTGATATAAT
>JAJZSN010000132.1 GCA_021849745.1 Bacillota bacterium
GCGGAGGATGTGGAGGCCGTTATTGCCACCAGGTCTGTCAGGCCTCTCTTCCTTATTGATATAGCCGTACCCCGGGATATTGATCCCAAAGTAGAGGCTGTTCCCGGAGTTAAGTTATATGATATCGACGATTTGCAGAACGTGGTGGATAGAAATATGGAAGAACGCAGGAAAGAAGCGGTAAAAGCCCAGAAAATTGTGGAAGAAGAGATTACCATTTTTCTTAAATGGTTGAACACCCAGTTTGTAACTCCCACCATTGTGGCTTTGAAGCAAAAAGGTGAAGAAATTAAGCAAGCTGAGCTGACCAAGGCTTTAAATAAACTGGGGAGTCTGTCCGAGAAGGATAAAAAGGTGATTTCATCTCTGGCCCACTCCATAGTTAATCAGCTTTTGCACGATCCCATTATCAATCTCAAGAGTTATGCCAATACCAATCACGGTCACTTATATACCGAAATCATGCAAAACCTTTTTAACCTGGAAGTGGAAGGCCAGCGGCCTAAACGCCATCCGGTTATGGAGAAACCGGTAGAAGCCGGATTTGGTGGGATGAAATAACTATTTGGAGGCATGGATATGGCACGAGAAATAATTATTGGAACCAGGGATAGCGCTCTGGCCTTATGGCAGACCCACTGGGTGGTGGAGAATTTACAACGTCTTAATCCTCAATATTCTTTTAAGGTGATCGAAATGAAGACCCAGGGTGATAAGATTTTGGATGTGGCCCTGGCCAAAATTGGAGATAAAGGCTTATTCACCAAAGAGTTGGAAGTAGCTATGTTAAACAAGGAAACAGACCTGGCAGTGCATAGTATGAAAGATTTACCCACCAAGCTTCCTGATGGTTTAATTATCGGCGCAATTTGCGAAAGGGAAGAACCGGGTGATGTGTTGATTTCTCGTGACGGTAAGAAATTGGACGAGCTGCCTCAGGGAGCCCGAGTTGGCACCAGCAGCTTAAGAAGGCGGGCACAATTAAAGAAATACCGTCCAGATATTCAGATAGAAGATCTCAGGGGCAATCTCAATACCAGGATGAATAAGTTGGAAACCCAGAACCTTGACGCCATTATCCTAGCAGCGGCCGGAGTGGTTCGCTTGGGTTGGGCTGACAGGATAACTCAAAGGATACCCTATGAGGTTTCATTACCAGCAGTTGGACAAGGTTCGGTGGGTATTGAAATTAGGGCCAATGACCCTGAGGTGGCGGCCCTGGTAAAGACTCTGGAACACAGGGAATCAGCGGTAGCCATCCTGGCAGAGCGTGCCATGCTGCGTAAACTTGAAGGAGGTTGCCAGATTCCCATAGGGGCCTTGGGTCAAGTTAGTGGTGATGAACTTACCCTTGAAGGAGTAGTAGCCGGTTTAGACGGTAAGGACCTGATTCGTTCCAGTGTAATTGGGCCGGTTGATAATCCGGAGAAAATAGGAATTGAACTGGCGGATAAGTTGTTGGCCATGGGCGCTGACGAAATCTTGAGATGTGTACGACAGGAGTTTGAGGCTAATGACAGCAAGTAAAGGTCTTGTTTTTCTGGTTGGGGCGGGTCCGGGAGATCCCGGCCTCATTACTGTTAAAGGGCTGGAATGTATTAAGAAATCAGATTGCATAGTCTATGACCGTTTGGCCAGCCCCCGTTTATTGGTAAATGCTAAACCGGAGGCAGAACTTGTTTATGTGGGTAAATCACCTGATCGACATACCTTGAACCAGGAAGAAATAAACAGGGTATTAATCGAAAAAGCGTTACAAGGGAAAACGGTGACCCGTTTAAAAGGCGGTGACCCCTTTGTTTTCGGACGGGGCGGGGAAGAAGCAGAGGCCCTGATTGAACATGGAATCCCCTTTGAAGTGGTGCCGGGAATTACCTCGGCCATTGCCGTTCCCGCTTATGCTGGGATTCCCGTAACTCACAGGGATTTTGCCTCCAGTTTTGCCGTCATGACCGGCAATGAGGACCCCACCAAGGAAGATTCCCGGATTGCCTGGGATAAGGTGGCTACTGCGGCAGGTACTTTGGTTATCCTCATGGGGATGAGTAACCTGCAGCAGATTGTGGATAAATTGATAGCCAACGGTCGTCCTGCCGATACCCCCGTGGCTTTAATCCGCTGGGGCACCCGCCCGGAACAGAAAACTTTGACCGGAACCCTAGAGGATATAGCGGAAAAGGCCAGGGCCGCCAACTTTAAGCACCCGGCCATCATCGTTATCGGCGAAGTGGTAACCCTCCGGGACAACCTCAAGTGGTTCGAGAACAAACCCCTTTTCGGACAGCGAGTTGTGGTAACTCGTTCCCGCCACCAGGCCAGCATCTTATCCCAGGCTATTGAAGACCTGGGAGGAGAACCCCTGGAGTTTCCCACCATCGATATTGCTCCTCCCGCTGATTTCGGCCCTATGGATGAGGCTATCAACAAAATAGACACTTATCATTGGATTATTTTCACCAGTGTCAACGGAGTAGAGTCCTTTTTCGAGCGGATGAGAGCCTTGAAAAAGGATATTCGGGACTTAAAAGGTATCAGCCTTTGCGCCATCGGGCCCAAAACCAGGGAGGCCCTGGAAAATTTCGGCCTGACCTGCGACTTCGTCCCCGGAGAATTTGTGGCCGAGGCCATTATCGAGGGCCTCAAGGACAAAGAAATGGCTGGCAAGCAGGTGTTATTACCCAGGGCGGATATAGCACGGAAGGTATTACCAGATACCCTCAAACAAATGGGGGCCCAGGTGGATGATGTGGTGGCCTACCAAACTGTTAAAGGGAGCGGTAATGCTGCCCAATTAAGAGAAATGCTCAACAAAAAGCAAATCCAGATGGTGACCTTCACCAGTTCTTCAACGGTTAAGAATTTTGTAGAATTGCTTGCTACCCCTGATTACCTGCAGCTTATGGAAGGGGTTAAGGTGGCCTGTATCGGCCCTATTACCGCCAAGACCGCCAGGAATCTAGGGTTACAGGTTAATATCGAGGCCGCTGAATATACTATTGAGGGTTTAATTAAAGCCATATTAGAAGAGAGGAGGGCTTAGCCCATGCTCTTTCCCATAAATAGACCCAGACGCTTACGGGAAAATGAAACCATCCGCAGGATGGTACGAGAAAATCAATTATCTGTTGATGACCTTATTTACCCCCTTTTTGCCATCAATGGCAAGGATGTGAAGAATCCCATAACCTCCATGCCGGGGGTTTATCAGATGTCGGTAGATAACATCGTCAAAGAGGCCAAAGAGATAGCCAGGCTGGGCATTCCCGGCATAATCCTATTCGGTATCCCGGCTTACAAAGATGAAGTTGGTTCTTCCGGCTATGATGACAACGAAGCTGTTCAGCAGTCCATTAAGGCTGTCAAGGATGCCTGTCCCGAATTAGTGGTGGTGACCGATGTATGTTTATGTGAATACACCAGCCATGGTCACTGTGGAATTGTCAAAGACGGCCGGATTCTTAATGACCCCACCTTGGAACTGCTGGCTAAGACAGCATTATCCCACGCCAGGGCCGGGGCCGATATGGTGGCCCCTTCCGATATGATGGACGGAAGGGTGGGAGCCATCAGGGAGGCCCTGGATAATGAAGGCTATAGCCAGATTCCCATTATGGCCTATTCAGCCAAATATGCTTCAGCTTATTATGGCCCTTTCCGGGAAGTGGCTGAATCCACACCCCAATTCGGTGATCGCCGCAGTTACCAAATGGATTTCGGCAACAGTGACGAGGCTCTCCTGGAGACCCGCCTCGATTTGGAGGAAGGGGCTGATATCGTCATGGTGAAGCCCGCCCTGGCTTACATGGATATCATCCGTCGGGTCAAGGACGAGTTCAAGGTTCCGGTGGCCGCATACAACGTAAGCGGCGAGTACTCCATGGTCAAGGCGGCGGCCCAGAATAACTGGATTGATGAAAAGAAAGTGGTTTTAGAGACCCTTACCGGCATGAAACGGGCCGGAGCGGATATCATCCTCACCTATCACGCCAAAGATGTTGCATCTTGGCTTAAGGAGGTATAAAACATGATCATTTCTTGGAACACTACCAATCAGTGCAATATGTTTTGTGAACACTGTTACCGGGATGCGGGGGCCAAAGCAGAGGAGGAATTAAGCACAGAACAGGGGAAGGCCCTGCTGGACGAGATTGCCAAAGCCGGTTTTAAGATTATGATTTTCAGTGGCGGCGAGCCTTTGATGCGGGATGATATCTATGAACTGGTAGAACATGCTGTCAAGCTTGGTTTGAAACCGGTTTTCGGCACCAATGGTACTCTAATCACTCCCGAAGTAGCCCGCCGTTTAAAAGAAGCAGGCGCTATGGGGGTTGGCATCAGTCTGGACAGTGTTGATCCAGTTAAGCATGACAAGTTCCGGGTTTTCCCCGGCGCTTGGGAAGGCGCCATTCAGGGAATGAAGAACTGCCGGGAAGCCGGTCTACCTTTCCAGATTCATACCACAGTGGTAGACTGGAATATGGACGAGGTTCTGGACATCACTGATTTAGCTGTTAAGCTGGGAGCTATGGCTCACCATATCTTCTTCCTGGTTCCCACCGGACGGGCTGTCAATATCGAGGAAGAATCCCTCCGGGCCGAGCAGTACGAAGAACTGCTGACCAAAATCATGAAGAAACAACTGGAAGTTCCCATCGAACTTAAACCCACCTGCGCCCCCCAATTCATGCGCATCGCCAAAGAAATGGGGATGGATCTCCGGTTCTCCAGGGGTTGCCTGGCCGGAACCCATTACTGCATCATCAGCCCCATGGGGGATGTACAGCCATGTGCATACCTGAATATGAAACTGGGCAATGTTAAGGAAATCCCCTTTAGTGAAATCTGGGCCAACAGCGAAGTATTGAACGAACTTCGCACCCTCAAATACAAAGGCGGCTGCGGGGCATGCAAATACAAGAAAGCCTGCGGCGGCTGCCGGGCCAGGGCCGCCTACTACAGTGAGGGCGACTACATGGCCGAAGAACCCTGGTGCTTATACCACGGGCGTAAAGGGTATTAGGCTTGGGGGTATGCTGATTCTGTCAGTCGTCAGCTGTCAGTCGTCAGTCGTCAGCTAAAGAATTTTGGGTAGTAATTATAGGATTTAAAATAAGACCACGGAGGCACGGAGGAACACGGAGGTTATTAAAAAATAAATATTTTTTTAGACCTCAAAATTCTCCGTGTACTCTGTGGTTGCCTTTTTAATATTCCCCCAGTATTCACGCTAACAAAACTCAGTGTTTCTATCCTTGGGTCAATCTTATAAAAGGAGGTTCATCATGCATAAAGGTTACCAAAAGTCCATTGAGCTTTTTGAAGAAGCCAAGGAGGTTATCCCCGGCGGGGTTAATAGTCCGGTGCGGGCTTTTAAATCGGTTGGCCTTAACCCTGTATTTATCGAAGGGGGTAACGGTTCTAAAATATATGACGTCGATGGCAATGAATACATAGACTATGTTGGCTCATGGGGGCCGCTTATTCTAGGGCATGCCAACCCGCAGGTTATCCAGTCGGTACAGGTCGCTGTCGAAAATGGCTTAAGTTTTGGTGCTCCCACCGAAATTGAAGTTGAAATGGCGGAACTCATCACGCAATTAATGCCTCATATCGAAATGGTGCGGATGGTGAACTCCGGCACTGAAGCCACACTCAGTGCCATTCGCTTGGCACGAGGTTATACCGGCCGGGATAAAATTCTCAAATTTGAGGGATGTTATCACGGACACAGCGACTCTTTGCTGGTCAAAGCAGGATCAGGCGCGCTGACATTAGGCGTTCCCAGTTCTCCTGGCATCCCGGTTGATTTAGCACAACATACGCTCACTGCCAGTTTTAATCGACTCGATCAGGTACACGCTATCTTTGAACAATAT
>JAJZSN010000036.1 GCA_021849745.1 Bacillota bacterium
ATTTAGGATTACCGGGGAAAGTATTCCCGTTGAGAAAAAGGTGGGGGATCAGGTCATTGGGTCCACCATCAACAAGACCGGGGCCTTCAGGTTCCGGGCGACCAAGGTGGGGGCCGAAACCGCCCTGTCCCAGATCATCAAACTGGTGGAAGATGCCCAGGCCTCCAAGGCACCTATTCAGAAACTGGCTGACTTTGTGGCCGGTCACTTTATTGCCGGTGTTCATGTCCTGGCCTTAGTTGTATTTGCCTTCTGGTTCTTTATCGGTTATGACCTATACTTTACCTCAGACAGCCGTTTTGTACTTTCATCTTATACCCTGGGCAGTATCGGGGTCTTCGGGTTTGCCCTGCTCCTCAGTGTCACCACCCTGATTATCTCTTGTCCCTGTGCCCTAGGTTTGGCCACTCCTAGCGCCATGATGGCCGGAACAGGGAAGGGGGCGGAGCATGGCATTCTTTTCAAAGGGGCCGATGCGGTGGAAGCAACCTCCAAGCTCCAGGCCATTGTCTTTGATAAGACTGGCACTTTGACCAAAGGGGAGCCGTCTTTGACCGATGTGGTGACGGCCCCGGGATTTGAGCGGCAGGAAGTCCTTCAACTGGCGGCTATCGCAGAGAAAAACTCTGAACACCCCCTGGGTGAGGCCATCGTTAAAGGCGCTCAAGCTGAAGGGTTGGAACTAAAAGATACAGAATCCTTTAATGCCATTGTTGGTCACGGTATCGAGGCCAAGGCCCTGGGCCGGGAACTCCTTCTGGGTAACAGGCGGTTGATGAGCCAGCGAAATATCGAATTCGGTTCCCTGCTGGCTGAGGCCGAGAAGTTGGAGAATGACGGCAAGACCGCCATGCTGGTAGCCATTGACGGCAAAGCCGCTGGGGTAATTGCCGTAGCCGATACCCTCAAGGAGAATTCCAAAGTAGCTATAACCAGGTTAAAAGAGTTGGGGATTCAGGTGGCTATGATTACAGGGGATAACCGGCGCACCGCTGATGCCATCGCTCGCCAGGTGGGTATTGACCGGGTACTGGCGGAGGTATTGCCCCAGGATAAGGCCAATGAGGTTAAGAAGCTGCAGGATCAGGGCCTCCGGGTAGCCATGGTTGGTGATGGGATCAATGATGCCCCTGCCCTGGCCAAGGCTGATGTGGGCTTGGCCATCGGTAGTGGTACCGATGTGGCCAAGGAGACCGGGGATATCATCCTCATCAAGGACGATATCCGGGATGTGGTATCCGCTATCGAGGTGGCGAAGGCCACCATGCGCAAGGTCAGACAGAACCTCTTCTGGGCCTTCATCTATAACATCCTGGGTATACCCGTTGGGGCCGGACTCCTGTATCCTTTTGTGGGCTTCCTGGTAAGCCCCGAATTGGCCGCTTTCTTTATGGCCATCAGTTCGGTTTCCGTAACCTTGAATACCCTGCTACTGAAAAGATTTATACCGTCTATGCGTCGTGGGGAGGTGCAGGCATAATGGAAGAAAAGATTGCCCGGGTAAGTGCTCTGCTTTATACTGCGATTTCTTTAGGATTTTCGGTGGTTTTTCTGGCGGCTACTTATCTGACCGGTACAGATTACCCGCCGGTAGCCCGTTGGGGCGGGTTTGTTTGGGTTTTCATCCTGGGTCTCATTATTACCATGCCCATTGTCATACCCTATGTTAAGAAAAAGCATGAAGGATAAGACGATTTTTAGAGGGAGGCTATGCCTTGTTTAAACGACTATGGTTCATCTGGGTAATAGCTTTGGTTTTTCTCCTTGGGTGTTCCGGGGTACAGAGGCCGGTTGAGCTTAATCAGGATAAGACCCCAGATTTGCCTAAGGTGAAAAATTCCCAAAATAAAAGACCCATAGTTTTTGTCTCAGGGCGGGACGGCAATGAGGAAGTTTATATCATGGACCCGGGCGGCAGCAACCAAAGGCGGCTGACCAATAATTCCCTGGAAGATTCTCATCCCAGGCTCTCTCCTGACGGCACCAAAGTGGTCTTTGTTTCCCACGGTCATGAAAATACCGATCTGTACATGGTGGATATTGACGGTCGAAATCTCCGCCGACTGACTACCAATCCCGCTGTTGATGATATTCCCATCTGGTCTCCCGACGGTAAATACATTGCTTTTATGCGGGGAACCGCCAAGGAGGCTGAAGTAATTATCCTTTCCATGGTCAGTTTTCGGGAGTTGCAGCTTACCAAGGATAAGTTCTGGGATTACCCCCGTTCCTGGTCTCCTGACGGCACCAAAATCGGTTTCGAAACTGACCGGGACGGTAATAATGAGATTTATTCCCTTGATATCCGCAACCGCCGGATGCAGAGGCTTAGCCGCCATCCAGCCACTGACGGTGACCCCTACTGGTCGCCGGACGGTAAGAAAATGATTTTTTCCTCTGACCGGGGTGACGGCTTGGATCAGGAAATTTACATTATGAACAGCGATGGTACGGATATCAAACAACTTACCTTCAATGATGTCTGGGACGGCCATCCGGACTGGAAACCGGATAGTTCGGGGATTCTCTTTGAAAGCCAGGGGCAGTTCATGGACATTTTCTCCATCAATGTAGACGGTTCAGGTCTTACGAATTTAACCTTAAATAATTCCAATGAATCCCACCCCTCTATTTCGCCTGACGCTACCAAAATTATTTTTGAAACTAACCGGGACGGTAATAAGGAGATTTACCAGGCTGATGTTGATGGTTCTAATCCGGTGCGATTAACGGAAAATAATCAAGAAGATGAACATCCATACTGGTAAGGCAAAGGGACAGGTTCTCCTGTCCTTTTGTTTTAGGGGCATTCTGCGTGAAAATAATGGGAAAAACTCAAAATTTCTCACAAAAACATCAAAAAAATTGTTTATAATACTCATAAAGAATGAGTTTGCTTGAAAGGGGATGATAATATGGGTATTTTTGAAAAAGTTATGGCTGGTATGGGTATAGGGGCGGCCCGGGTTGAGATAACCCTGGAAAAACAGGTATACCGGCTGGGGGAAGAAATAGAGGGAAAGTTGATTATCCATAGCGGTGGTGAAGATCAAACGGTAGATAAGGTTTATCTCAATTTAAAAATGGATGCCAAACAGAGAAGTGAACACATTGTCCGGAGTGCAACTACCGCTCAGATAGCGGATGGGTTCACGATAAAAGCTAATTCTCCGCCCAGGGAAATAAATTTTTTATACCGTTTACCATATTATATTCCTGTATCATCAAATCGAATTCAATATACCCTTAAAGTGGGGTTGGATATCAAGAATGCTTTGGATCCCTATGTTATGCAGCCGGTGCAAATTAGGCCAAGCCTAGAGATGGAAGCGATACTGGAGGCTTTGAAAGGGCTTGGGTTTGTACATACGCCTGATTCCGGGGAATTAGAACGCGATACCCAGATTTTTGCCTTTTACCCCAGTGGCTTTATGCAGGGTAAGTTGGCCGAGTTGGAAATTCTATTTAATCAAAATAAAACTAACCTTTATTTATATTTAGAGCTTGACCGCAAGGCTAAGGGATTGTCCTGGCTGTTTATGAAGCCCCTGTATCTGGATGACAAACACAGCCGTTTCACTATTCCTTCCACAGAACTAGTTGCCGGAGGGCGGCCTAGTATAGAAAGGGCTTCCAGAATGGTAACAGCTTTTATTCAACAGGAATTCAATAAGATGTTATGAGAAATGCTACTCCAATAGGTTAAGGGTAGTAGACAAGGAAGTGTGTCTACTACCCTTTTTTATTTGTTTAACTCTTTAACTAGATTTTGTCAAAATTATTACGCATAATTAAAAGAATTTGTGAAAAAATAAACCCACAAACATCTTAGAATCTTGAAGGGGGAATTCTAGTTGGCTGTTGAGAAAAAAGAAAACAAATCGGGCTTGATGTTTCTGATAGTTCTCCTGGTCTTGGCTATTCTTGGTGTTGCCGGTTATTATCTATATCACCTGACCATGAGAATGTAAAAAATTAATAAGGAGTGTCTCTTTTGGATGTTTTGCGCAAGCTATTAGGAGTGTTGGTTGTAATTTTACTGGTTGTTTTGGGTGCAGGGTTTTATCTGACCAATCAAATGAGTTACGGTCCAGGACAGATGAATATGCAAAATCCTCCCAGCCCCCAGCTACCTAAAGCGGATCAAATACCTAGGGATAAGATTCCTGATCGGGGCAAACAAAAAGTAAATATTGTGCTGGAACCCGATTTGCGAAATTATATCGATGATATTAATAAGGGGATTGGTTTAATTAATGAAGCCAACGGGCTTATTACTTCAGATCCCTTTTTTAGTGACCCGCCCAAAGTGGTAAAGGGGAAAGGGGAAACAACACCCTTTGATAAACTTATTCCCAAAGATAGAGATAAACCGGTATTGGTTCTGCCCGACGGGACATATCAGGTTATCGAGTACAGCGGCCTTAATTTGCGGGATGTACATAGGGGGATTTATAAGCTTGGCCAGGGTATGACCGTTCTGAACAATGTTTTGGACAGGATGAATGAGGATATAAAAATTAACAATTTTCCTTTTAGAACCAACATCCCCGGTGCCAATAATTACTCCCCCAATGCAACTCCTGACCAGAACTGGAATTACTACCGAACCAACCCCTATGATTCTTCTTCAAATATGGCAAATATGCCGGGGATGAATGCTCCCCAGCAGACAATGACCCAAGGAATTTTCAGGTCGGGAATTTTTACTAACTTCTTATATTTGGTTATCATTGCTTTTGTGTTACTTTTAATCTATGCAATTTACGGGTTTGTCACTAGCCTATTCAAGGAAGGTAAATCCTAATCTTAATAAAAGCCGGAAAGGAGCGTCTCTGATGAAAAACAACGAAGGTAACAAGGATTCCTTAATTAAAGGTGTTGGGGTGGTCTTGCTGGGGGTTATTGTTTTGGCTCTGTTTTACAATGTATTCTTTGCTCCGGGGCCTATGAACTATGGTTACAGTCAGGATATGGGTTTTAATCGGGGGATGGCCAATGTCCACATGGGGGCCGGGATGCAAATGGGAACCACAGGGTTTCCGGGGAACCAGGGGGTAGGTTTGGATTTTAGCCTGGGTTCGCTGTTAGCCGGGGTTTTGTTGATTTTAATTAAGTTGCTGTCGATTCTATTGGTAATTGGATTGGTTGTAGGGGTTTGGGTTGTGGTTAAGGATTATTTATTGGCAGATGGCGATAATCCTTTTACTTCTCTAACCAAAGGCTTCAGGGGGAACAAAGTGAATTGCCCAAAGTGCGGTAGTTCGGTGAATTCTAAATGGGATTTTTGTCCTGATTGCGGGCTGGCTTTGAGTAAAGAAGATAAGTTAGAGCCCGTGAATAATAATAGTTAAGGTAATCATGAGGTTAAACATTGATTTTTATGTCCACTGGCTGTGGGCCGCGACTTTTGGATTACTGGCTTTATCAGGTTTTGCTCTGATGGGGGCACGATACGGGTGGATAATGAATTACGATTTGACAGTAGCAGATTACCTCCACCGGACTATGGCGGCTTTATATGTAGTTTTGCTGGCTGTATCCATTTTGATCGAAATTTTAAGAATCCTGGTAAATTTGAAAGTATCCAGATTTATGATGGTGGGTATCGGTTCTCACCAGGTATTCACTTTATTAAGCACATTGCTGCTAATCATAAGCGGTCTATTTATCTGGGTTTGCATGGAGTTCTCGGTAGTTTCCCTTGCTTTTTGCCTGGTTATCCACGAAATTGCCGCTTTTCTGGCTTTGGGCAGTATCATTTGGCATATTTATCAAAAAAATCATGTCTTAACTATCTGAAAGAAGTGAGTTTCGATGCAAAATGAAACCTGGTTTAAGTTTCTAGTTTGGAGTATGGCCAGTTTCTTTTTTTTCGTAGCTGCCTGTGTTTTGATAGCAACCTTTGGGCCAGTTCCTTCCCAGGAGCAAAGCCAATTATGGATGGAAGCCATGATGGCGACAATGGAAAAGTCCTTAATGGGGTACTCAATGCAGTTGGAAGAAGGAAGCCTGCTGGCCTATCTAATGTATGAGTCCAGTGTTTTGATACCGCTATTTGCGTTAGGAGGGTTATTTGGAGGTCTGTTAATCAGGTTCCAGAGAACACATGGAAACAAAATCAAGTAATGAGAAACAAGGATTTTGGATTTTAACGATATTTTTTGGACTGATGGTTGTGGCGGGTTGGGGATTTCTGTGGGTTCAACCTTCTTCAACACCGCACCAATCATCAATGATGGTAAATACTATGGGGTCAAAAATGAAAAATGAAATTGGTTCCTTTACTCTAGCAGATTTATTTAGACCCCGCGAAAATATCAAAAGCTCGGAGTCTGCCCATCACCAAGGAGACTCTTTGGTCGCAAAAATTCATTTTGCTACTACTTCCATTATCGTGGTTTTATTTCCGTTTATAGTGGGGGGCTTGGTTTTTCTTATGGTTATCTGGTTCTAAAACGGAGGTGATATTCCTGCCTTATTTGGGTACCATCAGTAATATTTACATGGGGCTTCTGATAGCTGTACTAATTATTGGCCTCGGGTTGCTGGCCAGAAAACTGGTTTTTGAGAAAGCTTGGGTTTTGGGGCGCCGGTCTGAAATTAATAAGAAAGAGACAGGAGGTTTCATAATGATCAACAAATGGTTTAAGCTTGCTTTAGTCGCCTTCTTAGGTATCATTATCAGTGGGTTTGCCCTGGGGCTTATCGCCACTACTTCCGGAAACCGATTCGGTAATGTGGCTCATGGTTCTTTAAATAACGGCTTAAACATGCCCATGGCGGATAGTATGATGCAACCGATGGCGGTTAGGGATAATAATATGTTAATGGTGCGGCAGGAAATGAACTTCATGATGCAGACGATGAATCAAATGATGATGCGGATGGATAATATGATGAGTAGAATGAATATGGATAATATGCCTCCGGCCGGTGGGATGAGTATGATGGGCAATATGCCTATGGGTATGACAGGTAATATGCCTATGGGTAATATGGGAGGTATGGGCGGTATGGGAATGATGAACATGGGTAATATGGGAGGAGGTACCATGACCGGTGGGATGACGGGGGGCGGCCCCGGTGGTGTCACGACCGGAGGTACTGGATCCGGGGGTGGTATGTCAGGTGGTGGTGGCGGTATGCCAGGTGGCGGAGGAATGTCGATGATGTAAGCTACAGGGAGGCTGAGTCAGGCCTCCTTTTTCACATTAAAACTCCACAAAACTATTTTATAATTAAGAAAAATAGTTTGTGGGGGTGGTTTAGATGATGCTTATCACTTCAGTGTTATTACTTTTTCTGATCGGTTTGTTTTTATTAGGCATGATCAAGTTGGCTTTTTACATTTTAATTTTTCTTTTTGGCCTTTGGATATTTTCCGTGAATCCGTTGTTATTTGTTTTACTGGTAATCTTACTGGTTTTAGTTAAATCTTTGGATTAAGAATTTACGAGAAAAGGGACAGGATAACAACCTGTCCCTTTAAGATTTAGGCATCACGCCGGACTGCATGATCTTTTGAATCTCTCCCTGCAGTTGGGTAACATGGCCCATCTTGGCATCCCGCATCTGGGTAAAAAGCTGTCTTACCTCGGGGTTTATAATGTCCATCATATTTTTGTTGTACATGGTTTCCATCATCATTTCAGCTTGCAAAAGGTCCTGTAAGTAATCCAGGGTATTCATCATCTCTGCTCCTTTCAAACAATGGCAAAGGACTGCATCTTGGCGGCCAGGGTGCTATAGTGATTACGGGAGGCCTGTTCCATCCCCCGAAACATTTGTTGGAGTTTGGGGTCGGTAATCTGCTGGCCCAGTTGAGCGTATTTCTTGGCCATGGTTTCTTCGTGGAAGAGCATTTCTTTAAAGGCGTTGTTCATCCGTTCCTGCTCACTTAACATGGATAAGCCTCCTTCGTTACTTAACTGAATATGATAGGTTGCCCAAGGGATCAATAACCGCCAGGTAAACATCTTTAAAACGGGTGATGCCATACTTAGATAACTGTTCTTGCAGCCAAATCTCTGAGAGGTTGAGTTTTGTCAAGTTGCTGATTAGTACTTTACCGTCATCTATGACTACGGTTGCTTCCCCGCCGGCTACTACCGGAATATTTAGGTCCTTAGGGGTTACGGGTAGCAGGTGGGGTTTTTTTATGATGCTAACTTGGCCATTGGTTTCCATGGTTGCCTCTTCTACTTCAGCCAGGCTGCCTACCTTTTGCAGCCTTAGCTGGGATAGTAAAAGTTCCAGGTTAAAACGAGAAGTTTTCAGATTTTGCCTGATAACCTTACCGCCTCTGATGAGGGGAACGGCGGTACCGTAAATCATTCCGGCTATGGAGCGATTTTTCATAGCAAGAAAGGCAATGACATGATGCCAGAAAAAGACGGTGATTGCCGCCGTAATGGTATTCAAAAAGTTAATCTTTGAGTCATAAAGGGGAGAGGCGATGAGTCCCCCCATCATCCAGAAAAAGACGAAGTCAAAGCCAGCATATTGGCCGGCGGAACGCCTTGGTAACTTCCGACCGGCAAAATAGAGGATAATCCCTACGGCCACCGCCCTGAGCCCGAACCCCAAGGGGCTTAACTCCGGCAAAGAACTGAAGATATTGGGCAAATCCTTCACCTCCTAAACAGATACCGAAAGGTTCCCGCCGGGTTCAAGTAAGGCTAGGAAGACATCTTTTACCTTGAGGATACCTTGTTTTCGCAGTTGTTCTTCCAGCCAGTTTTCGGTATAACCAAGGCCGGACAGATTGGCATAATCAATTTGACCGTCGTACACCAGTATAGTAGGCTGGGTCACAAACTTGGCAGGAAGTCCCATCTGGCTTTGGTTGACAGGGACGGTTTCCGGCTTTTTTAAGATGCTAATCTTTCCTGTGGGTTCCAAGGTAGCTTGGGCCACCTCGGAGAGGTTAGCTGCCCCTTTTAACCTTAACTGACCCAACAGGTTATCTATAGTTACCATGGAGCGGTGCAGATTCTGTTTGATCACCTGACCGTTCTTGACTAGGATAATTGGCTTGCGGTCTATGGCATTGGGCCATTTGAGATCCAGGTAAGACCAGAGGATATTCATTCCTGCATAAACGAAGACGATAACCAGCCCGGAGGTAAGGGAAGCTTCAGGATTAACCATCCTTACTGCAGCAAGGCTGACAATTCCTGCCGCTACCAGGTAGTTATGGCCGGAGAGGATGCCCACCTGGCGTTTACCCATGAAGCGGGTGACGATAATTAGGGCAAAATAAAGCAGGGTGGCCCTTATAGCAAAAGCCCAAAAGGGCAACTCCTTAGTACCTTCAAAAATCCCTTTCCAATCCATAAGGTACCTCCTACTGCTCCAGTAATTGGGCCAGGATAACTGCGGCAACGATAATAGCCAAGCCGGTATAGAGGTGGGTCTTGGAAAGTTTCTGAGTTACCCTCGCCAGCCGGGTCATTTGCAGGGTATTTTCCTGGTTCTTAGGGGTGGTCGGGCTGGTTAACTGTTTCATGCGGGGCCCGTATTGGTAGAATTGAAAGAACAAGATGATTATCATGATTGACACCAGAGTCAGTTTGATTAATAGGGTAATCCCTGCAGGTTTTGTTAATACAGGATCTAACTTATCCCACATGCCGGTGACGGCATAGATTCCTGTGGCCAGGAGTACTACCAGGCTGGCCCAGGTCAGACCGGAGAAATTTTTCGTAGCTAAACCGTTGACGGCGTGGGACTTAGTGGGGCCCAGAGGTTTTAAGGCCGGGGTTACGCCAAATTGACTGTAGATTATACTACCAATCCAGGTTACGGCAGCCAGGACATGGAGTATAGTGCTAAGACCTTCGAAAATCTTTTCCATTAAATCACCTCTTTTAAAGGTTTTTCAAAAGGAAACAATCATAGTATTGAGCACGGTGAATCTTCTTCTTTTAGCCAATTGAATTATATGGTTATTATTTACCAAAAAGAAAAGTTATATTTAAAAATTTTTCTCCCTATCGGTGAGGTAGACGACGCCTTTAACAGACATCAATTTTATCAATTCTGTGAGGTTAACTTAATTTGGTAATGCCAAGCCTTCCCCTTGAATATTTATAACCAAAATCTGAAAAGGGGGAAGGTTTTTTGCACTAAATCCATGCTCTGTTTAATCAAGCCTTTGAATTCAATTTATTGCTGGGTGCCCTGGTAATGTTCTTTCTGGGTTTTGCCATGAGTTTCAACCCATGTATGCTGGGTATGGCCTCCGCGGTGGTGGGTCTGTCTAGAACCGTTCCTAAGCGGGGGGTACAGGTGACCATGGGGTTGGTTTTAACCGTTGCTTTTGTGTTGACCCTGATGGTTTCAGGAGGGTTGCTGGCCTTCTTTGGCAAAGCCTTTCTGCAAGTGGCGGGTTTAGGGGAAAAGTTTATCGGGGTTGTCTTCGGGATATTAGCTCTGTATTTGTTGGGGCTGCGGCCCGGGGTCGAACAGAATATCTTCTTTTCCCTGGTGGTAGAGGCTTCATAGTGTTGGCAGTGATGGGTTTGGTTAACCTGTGGATGGCGGCATTATTCTCCGATACCGGGCTGGCTTTGCTGTTTATTCTTAATGCCATGCGTTTGTTCAGGGTGGAGGAGTAAGGTTAAAGGATATTAAACATATTTATAAAAATTTTCTTATAATGGGAGGATTTTCAAATACTACATAGAATAGTAATGTTAAATCTATTATTAAACCAAGGAAGTATATGCTGTGTCTTCAAAGGACTTTTCACGTAGGGATTTTTTGAATTTTGTGGGGAAGGGTTCTATTGCCGGGGCTGTTTTATCATCAGGATTACTTGCATCGCCTACTCAAGCAAACGCTGATGGTACTTCGAAATACCAAGCTGTTCCCCAACCTGTAATTCATGATCGTTCATGTTGGGGTGCTAGAGCCGCTCGAACTGGCATGAATGCGCGAAGTACTAGCTTATCAAACTCGAACTTTTTGATTTTTCATCATAGTGGATCTGTCACCTTTACAGCAACGGATCACGATACATGTGCAGCCAGGATAAGGCAAATTCAAAACCTTCATATGGACACCAATAAATGGAGTGATATAGGATATCCACTATATAATTGATCCAGCCGGAAGGATTTGGGATGGTAGAAGTACTGCATATGAGGGGGCACATACCTTAGGCTATAACCATAACGTAGGGATCTGCCTCCTGGGAAATTATGACGGTCAGTCTTTGAATTTTGAACAAAAGGAAGCAATGAAACAGATTGCCGCTTGGAGGATTTATGTTCAGGGGATTTGGAAAGAGAAGGACATTGAGCTAGATAATGGTTTCCAAACTGGATTTAATGTTGATCTTATTCAAGACATTGATAAAAAACTAATTAAAAATGTTTTCATTGCATATCCACCCGATGATTCACTTGTCGCTATTTATATCGGGTTGAAATCCAGTGCGTCCGTTCAATATCAAGAGGATGCTGAGTCGTTGACAGTGCTTGTTTCCGAAATGGTATAGCCCATGAAAAAACCCTTACTGTGTTTATCTTTAATTTTCGGATCGGTAATAATTAGTTCTCTTATTTATGTAAAGTTTGGATCCTTTGAGGGCAGTTTGCTAGACAATATGGCCGATTTTCCTGAACGTAATACTTCACTCCAAAGTATTTTTATTAGATCTATTATCCCTTTTACCGTTTTAGGAACTTTATTCTTGTGTCTAAATGTCTTGAAAAAAAAGATAAGTAACATTATTTTTTTCTTCAAATTTTCAGTTTTTCTCTGAAAAGAGTTGAGTAATGTACGATGTACCATGGAGGCCATTATCTCGCAGAAGTGAGGATGGCTTTCGTGGTTTTTATTTTTGAGTAAGGGTGGCGAAAATTGTGCCCGTCAAAAAAACTAAGTTATATCAGGCAGGCTACTTTGCCCTCTCTTCCTTGACAAGCTATTACTTACAAAGAAAAGAGGGGGCTTTAATCATGTGTGGCATAACAGGAATACTCTATTTTGACCAAAGGAAACCAGCGGTGGAACAACTGGAGAAAATGACCGGGGTAATCCATCACCGTGGGCCGGATGATTGCGGGTTGTTGTGGATAACGGCTTGGGCCTGGGTTTCCGCCGGTTGTCCATCATCGACCTCCACGAAGGACATCAACCCTGGCCAATCAAGATGAATCCATCTAGATTGTGTTCAACGGGGAGATTTATAATTACAAACACCTTAGGGAGATGCTGGTTCAGAAGGGTCACCGGTTTAGGACCCAGAGCGATATCGAGGTCATCGTCCACCAGTATGAGGAATACGGCAGGGACTGTGTTAAGCACCTGCGGGGGATGTTTGGTTTTGCTATCTGGGACAGGAGGAAAAGGGAGTTCTTTGCGGCACGGGATTATTTCGGCTTCCCCCGGCCCATTGGCTGCATATTGTCGGGAATCAGGTAAAGATTGAAAGATACTGGAGTCCTGAGTTTCAGCCTGTAAACAGGCCTTTTTAGGACTATATTGAAGAAATCAGGGCCGCCCAACAGTTCGGGGTTAAGGCTTTAGGGATAACCTTAAGCCAGGAGCAGTATGATAAAACCAGAGAACGCATTAACCATGCAGGTCTGGGGCAAATGGTTGAGATGGAATTGCTGGATTACCGCCAACTTGCGGCCAGTGGCCGGACCTTTGACAAGATAGCCAGTGTTGGTATGCCGGGAGCGGGGGGAGAAGTTTGTCCGGATGTGGCGCCTGTACCTGCGTTCCTGTGCCGAGTCTTTCCGCATGACCGGTTTGGACTTGCACCAAATCTTGTTCTCCAAGGGGTTAAACAATAATCTGCCCCTGACCAGGCAGCACCTTTTACATTAAGGAGGCAAATTTGACAATTCTGTGAAGTTAACTTAATTTAGTAATACCAAACCTTCCCCCTGAATATTTATAACCAAAATCTAAAAGGGGGGAAGGTTTTTTGCATTCAATACATGCCCTGTTTAATCAAGCCTTTGAATACAATCTTTTATTGGGTGCCCTGATAATGTTCTTCCTGGGCTTTGCTATGAGTTTCAATCCTTGTATGTTGGGTATGGCCTCCTCGGTGGTGGGCCTGTCCAGAACCGTACCTAAGCGGGGGGTACAGGTGACCATGGGGGTGGTTTTGACCCTTGCCTTTGTGTTGACCCTAATGGTTTCAGGAGTATTGCTGGCCTTCTTTGGCAAAGCCTTTCTGCAAGTGGCGGGTCTAGGGGAAAAGTTTATCGGGGTTGTCTTCGGGATATTGGCCCTGTATTTGTTGGGGTTGCGGCCCGGAGTCGGAAGTTTTTTGCGCAGCCCTTTGAAAATATTCGGGTTTTATGCTAATAGCCGATGGTCAGCAGAAAGGGTTTTATATCTAAGGGGAGCGGGCCTGGGGGCGGTTTTCGGAATAATTCCCATGCCCTGTACAACTCCGGCGGTGTTGGCAATTATTACTTACATGACTGCTAAAGAAGAAGTATTTTCGGGATTAACCTTGTTACTTGCCTACGCTCTGGGTACAGGGATGATTTTTGTTTTATCGGGTTTCGTGGCGGATAAATTAGACAGGGTTTCTGTCGGAAGGTGGAGCCCTTTGGTTGATAAGTTTTTTGGGGTGGTTTTGTTAGCTGCTGCCGGATATTTTTTATTTAAATGAATGGGAAAAAGCCGGGTAGATAAATTCAGCCCGGCTTCACCTCTGTCCAGTTAAAAGACTAATGGAATTAGAAGAAATACTTAACGAACCGTCGTATACTAAAGGGCATATATGGTGGGGTGAAGGATGCGAATCAATCATTCTCTCCTGCTCGATAATTGTAGAAATATGTAATTATATTTAGAACATTTTTACTAGACAATTAGTAAGAAAGTGGGTAAACTTATAGGGAGTAATGGTAATAAAAGTAAAAACAACCATAATATAACTGATATTTGATTTTATGGTGGTAGGATGAATACATTTTTAAAATATCTAAGTAATGTGATGACAAAACTAATAATTTTATTACTTATCGTACTTGGGGCTTTTACTATCTCATCCCGTCAATCCAGTAACGGCCTGCCCAAATTAGCTGGTTATCAGTTTATGGTGGTATTAAGTGATAGCATGAGTCCTTCAATTAATGCAGGAGATGTAATCATGGTGCGGCATGTTGCTGTTTCTGCTATTAAAAAGGGTGATATTATCACCTATAAAGACCCGGCAGACCTTAACAGGTATGTAACCCATCGGGTTGTTGGCATACATAAAGGTAAGGGGCTGGAATTTGGAACCAAAGGGGATGCCAATAACGCTGTGGATAATCTCATGGTACCGGCTAAAAATTTGATTGGCAGTTTGGAGGTAAGAATTCCTAAAATTGGTCATTTGGTTAAGTACACCAACTCAACAAAGCCATTGATTTGGCTGGTAATAGTGCCGGCTTTGCTGGCTCTGTTAAGTGAGATAGTCCAGATAGCCAAAGCGTTATCAGATGAGGAAAAAAGAAAACAGGAAAGGGCTGAGGTAAAACCATGGTCAACGGATTAGAACCCTGCCGGAAGCCCCTTCGTCCCCAGTACGGTGAATACAGAACCCACAGGGAACGGCGGCATGAAAATAATACATCCATTCTCAAGTTGAAGACTTTGAGTCTGTTGAGTTTGCTGGTATTATTGCTGAATTCTTTTGGTTATACCTATGCCTATTTCACCGCTTCTACCAGTAATCAGGGTAATACCTTCCAAACAGCAGTAAATAAGGATTTTTTCGAGATTATTCCCGGAACGGCGGCCCATGTATGGGAGCCTGAATCCCATAAACTCAAAGAACGAGTAGCTCAGTACGATGATTATGGCAACCTTTTCCTCGACTTTGGCATCATCAATGATGAAGGGGTCAAACAGTTTAGGGATGTCCTTAAGTTTCAAAATAAGTACAATAAACCATTGGAACTTGATGTTACTCTGGAGGGACCTATTAGTGAAATCATAACCGATTGGACCAGGAAGATTTACCTTTTACCTTCCGGGCAGACTTTTTCCACGACTGAAGATGGTGACTCCGGCCCACCGGTGGTCAGTTCGGTATATGGTTCCCAAAGTGAAATCGGTGATTCGGTATATGAGATTCCACTTCTTAAAAATGGTGAAATGAACCAAATGGCATCTGCAGCGGTTTATTCTTCAATGTATAATCCCATGGCAGAAGAACCTTCTGATTTTATAGCATTGGATTCAAGTACCAAACAACAGAGTATGGACTTTAGCTTTAAAGGCCCAAAAAAAACAGGTACCTTTAAGGGAAAGGTAGTGATTAACGGAATGAACGGATATATCCGGGTAGAGATACCTGCGGTTGTGAATATAGAAAGTCAAATGGAGAAGAATGTATCGCCTATCAAAGATAAGCAGGCTACTGGCTCGTCTGCACTTACAGGTACCGGTAATGAACAGAATAGAGATGCAGTTCCAGGGGAAGGTCAGCTTTCTGCTGACACAACCGCCGGGACTAATAATGAGCAAGCTTCCAATTCAACCACTTCTCAGGAAAACTCACCCATCACCCAACCATCATCAGCCACCTCTGAAAACCAGTTGATTAACGATGTAGATAAAGGGACTCCCGCTAATTCTTCCAACCAGGAACCAACCACCAATGATAATGATATAGCGGATTCATCCAAAGCGACTTCACAACCAAATTAAATAAGACCCTTGAGGTCCATTACAGGGAGGAAAGCATCATGAAATTAGTCTTGAAGATTACAAACATTGTTCTTACTTCAGCTCTTATATTGATAATTGCCTTTGCTGCCGTGATAGGTTTTTCAGCCTGGTTATCCGAAGATAAAATTCCTACCATCAATGGTTATAAGTTATTAACTGTCTTAAGCGGTTCCATGGAACCGGCTATTCAAACTGGGGATGTTATTATTGAACGCCCCTTGGCCGCCGGGGAAAAGGTTAAGGAAGGAGATATAATTACTTTCTTTACAAAAGAAAAGACTGATATGCTAATCACCCATAGAGTTGTGGGAACCATTAACGTGAACGGAAAACCTGCCGCTTATGTAACCAAAGGTGATGCCAACCAATCCAAGGATCTCTCCACCGTGGCTCCTGACCAGATAGTTGGAATCTATAAAGGACGGATACCTTACTTTGGATATGTGTCGAACTTCCTGCATAAACCTGTTGGAATAATTGTTGGAGTGATTTTGCCGGGCTTGATCCTTATAGGGTTTGAGTTCCGCAAAATATGGCAGACCCTAAGCGCAGCAGAAGATAAGAAAGCTGCTAAGGATGCTGGATTAAAACAAGGAGGGGGTGAGCAGGCAAAGGTTTAGTGATGTACTGTTTTTCGTGACGCCCTGACTAAATTGATCCTGGAATTAAAAAATTCATTATTTTAGGAGGAGTTTTAAAAATGAAAAAACGTTTATTATTAAGCTTAATGACAGTTGCCATGATTTCTGTGCTGGTAGCTGGGGCTAGCTTCGCTCTGTTTAGTGCTAATACAACAAATGGTGGTAACACCTTGACTGCCGGTACCGTTACTCTGGGTGAACCAAGAGTTGTAAACGCAACTCTTGACAATATCGCCCCTGGAGATAGCGGTGATGTTATTGACTACACTGTAACTTACACCGGTAACCTCCCAGCTTGGTTAGGGGTTAAGGTGTGGACCTCAGGCAGCCTCTTTGCTGGTACTAGTCCTGCTACTGTTACTGTAGCTGATGGAAATACCAATACCTATGTTGCCAGTTCTTCAATACCTACCAATCCCACAGTTATTAAAAAAGCTGCTGGTGCTACAACAGCCTTTAATAATGCGGAAACTGTAACCTTTGATGTAAATTACGCTTTCCCCATCGGAGCCGGTAATGAGTATCAAGGCGCTACCGGAACTGTTAACCTTGCTTTATATGCTGTTCAATCCGAACATAATACCAATTCTACAAATGACGGGCCAATAAGCTGGAATTAATAATAGTGCCATCCAGCCGGGTAATCAAGCCCGGCTGGAGTAAGAATGGAGGACCAGATGAAGAAAACTAAGTTTTTGCTGGCCTTAGTATTAGTGCTTACAACCGCCGTTTTCGTTGGCGGTGGGACTTATGCTTTGTTCTCCGCAAGTACTGAAACCAGTAGTAATGACCTTACTGCCGGACGTCTTGTGATAAATTCCAAGCGTGATAATGGGGATATCATTCCAGGGCCTATGTTTTATGTCACTGCAGCGCAAGGGCAAACTCCATCCGGTCAGAATGGGACGATTCCTACAGGAATATGGGCACCCGGAGATCATGTAAGAAGAACCTTGATAATCGAAAATGATAGGTATTATATATCCGATGGGACTTTAGTTCAGGGTAGTACATTGGATGCATGGTTAAAGAGTGTGCGTGCTAACTTAAAGTCGGGTGATGCGGCCTTGGCCAAGAAACTCAATGTTGTTATTAGCACTGACCAGGAAATTCTTAATGGTGGTCTAAAAAATAATGCAGAGAAAATCGTTGCCCAAGGGACTCTAGAACAATTCCTTGCTGGGGAAATAGAATTAAAATACCCAGATAACACCAAAATCCCCATGTATCTTCCTTCGGTACGCAACTTGCATTTCGACATTACCTTTGATAGAAGTGCCGATAATACATATCAGGGTAAATCTTTAGTAGTGGATTTTACCGTAAATACTGAACAAATGACCAACAACCCATAAGCTTTAATCAAACAGGACAAAAGTCAGGGCGTCACGAAAGTTAGTACATCTAATTATTATTGACTTTGGTACGTCTTCACGGTATACCAAAGTCAATATTTTTTTTAGGTTACATTTGCTAAGTTCGTTAACAAGGGGTGCCATGATGTTTAAAGCCGGTTTAAAGAGAAAGTATCTGTTGCAAGTGTCCGGTATTATTACATTAACAGTTTTAATTATGTCATTTTTTTTCTCAAAAACCTTAGGAATTGCTGCAGCAGTTGACGTTAGTGGAACCCGCTTCGGGATTTCTACAAGTCCTTCCAGTGGATTTCTCAAAGCTCCAAATATGGCTCCGGGAGATTGGGTTAATTCTCCTTTAACCGTTAAAAATGATGGAGAATTAGAGTTTTCCTATGATGTAAGGATTCAAAGAGATAGTGGAAGTATTGATTATTTTAACCTCCTCGACCTTAAGATCCAAGATAAGAAAGGGAACATCCTGTATAATGGGAAACTCAAAGACCTAAACGGCCTTGTTATGGGTATCCTGGGCAAGGGGGGGAGTGATACTTTTAATTTTTCTGTTGGCTTACCTCTGGAAGCAGATAATTCCTACCAAGGCTTAGGAACGGAAGTGACTTTTCTCTTAACAGCTAAAGAGCATCCTCCATCTATTGAAGGTGGAGAAATCCTTTGGGATCCACCCCTTGAAAAACCGGATGTTCATGTACGACGAGGGACTGTAATGCCTGTACGTTTCCACATTATCAACAATGGCACCTTTGATACCGTCAAAAGAGGTGTTGACCTCATAGTCACTGGTGTTAATGACGCAGGGCAGCCGGTGGAATATGCTTTTAGTATAACCGATGCCACTTTAGAGTGGGAAGAACATGGTTTAAAAAAACCTCATTATTCCCTTCATTTCAATACCCGTGATTATCCGGTGAAATTTGGAACTTATTATACTGCTAAAGTAATGTACGGAAACCAGGTGTTAGGAAGCACTCAGTTCAAAAGCGGGCGCTAAAAGATTTTAGGGCGTGACCGGATTGGCGGTTACGTCTTTGTTTTTTAGAACTTACACAGAAAACGGTTGAGAGTAGGATGGTTTGAGTAACTCCTAGTCGATTATTATTCCGATGACATTAATCTGGGGTATTTCGGCTAATCTTAGTTCTCTGGTTTGTTGTTTAAAATAATCTGTCATCCATACCACCGGTCGGTCGGGGTTTTCCTGGGGAATGTCTACCACCACACCTTTTTCATTAGTGGACAATTGCACGGTGGTGCCAAGGGGAAAGGTGGGAATTATACTCAGGAAGAGCTCTACCAATTCGGAATCCAAAGAGTTGCCGGACAGGGTTTTTAGGTGATCTATGACGGCCCAAGGCGGCAGGTCATGTTCTCGTATCAATGAGTCATAGGTATCGGCTACCGCAACAATCCGGGCGTATTCATGAATGGCTTCTCCCTTTAAATGCCTTGGCAGACCGCTACCGTCCCATTTTTCATGATGTTGGTAGGCTACATGGGCGGATAATAAGGGGATATTATCATTATCTTTGAGAAACTGAAACCCTTCAGTAGTATGGTCGCCGGTAGTTTTTTGGGGGCTATTGTTGTTGAGGGCCTTTCCTATGTCATGGAGAAGGGCTCCGGTTGCTAATTGCTCTAATTGTTTAATATTGTACTCTCTTTTAAGGCCCATCATCAGGGCAAGGATACAAACATTGACCGAGTGATTGGCCAAAGGCTCTCCGTGACCCCAGTCGCAGTAATTGCTGAGGCGGTCTCGGTTGCTGATAATCTCATAAATTATGTTATCCAGGGCCTGGCGGATGATATCGAAATTAATGCCGTGTATTTTGCCGACTTTATTAAATAAATCCCGGACGGCCTGTTGCAGGTCAATCCAGGCCGGTTCGGAAATAACTTCCTTGATTTGAGCTTTTGCCAGTAGTTCATCGGTTATGAAAACAAATTTTAAGTCTAATTGATTAAGCCTTTCAATATAGGAGTCCTGGAGTATTGTTCCTGTGGGAAGCAGGATGCGCCCGTCACCGGTGTAAATTCCTTTGGCCAAAGTCATCCTTGGTTTTAGTTTTGTTACACTTAGTTTTCTCATGTTGGATCCCTCCTGGTAACCAATATATTTTTTAGTTAATTTTCAGCCTTCCTTCTTTAATCATTTGCAGTACCACGGGGATTGCGACTCCGGTGCCTGAAGTGATTTCAAAAAGGTTAACCCCCTGGTGGTTTCTGATAAATTCCCTGACAACCCTAAATTGTTGTTCCATCTCGTGATTACAAGTAGAACAATAGGTACCTTCAGCTAACAAAACTTGTCCACATCTTTGGCAGTTGACCATTACCAAGCTCTCCCCTTTCGTTTTTAGTTATAATATATTACGATACTATTTCCTAATTTTCAGGGTGTAGGGTAGGACTTTTTTCTTAAAAAAATCGTTTTCTTCCTATAAGTTGTTGTTAAAGGTTTTGTCATGAAAATGTAACAAATCGGAAATAATGTTGACAAAATAATATATTATAATAAAATTACAATTAATGAAAAGCGCATATAGTATAATCTAAGGTAAGGGGGTGTTGAAAATGAATAAAAGAGAGTGGCTTATTGGTATATTCGGCTTATTAATAGGAGTAGTATTAGCAGGAGTTTTCCTTTCATGGGACAGCGGCCTCGGGTATGGTTACGGCTCTGGCATGATGAGAGGGATGATGGGTTTTGGTTATGGCGGGGGTTGGTTCTTTATGGGTTTATGGATGTTGTTATGGGGGTTGCTGCCGGTGGCGGTTATTGGGTACATTGTTTATCGGATGATGGGGAATAGGAGTTGAAGAAATTGTATTTTTCTACACGGGCAACAGGTTAAAAGAGGAGATTTATGAGAAGCTATAGAATAGGGAAAGGAAGTCGTCAGTCGTCAGCTTTTTGGGGCTGAAACTTTTAAGATAAAAACCGGTATGCGGGGTGTTGGGTGAATGATTCGGGAAAGAGAAAAGGATAGACAAAATCTGTTGCGGCGGATTCCGGCGGTGGGGGTTTTGGTGCAGGAGCCGGGGATTCGGGGGTTGACGGAGGATTATCCTCAGGCGGTAGTGGTGGAGGTTATTGGCGAGGTTCTTGGCAACCTGCGTAAGAGGATTATTGAAGACGGGGAGTTCGAACCGGATTTAAGTAGTGGTGGGCTATTGGAACTGGTGAAGGCGGCGTTAGGGAAAAGAATGCAGCCTAAGCTGCGGCGGGTGATTAATGCCACGGGGGTGGTTCTGCATACCAACTTGGGCCGCGCCATTCTGGGCCGTCAGGCGGTGGAGGCCATCAATCAGGTGGCGGGGAGTTTTTCTAACCTGGAACTGGATCTGGAAACGGGTAAGCGGGGTTCCCGCTATCAGCACGTGGAGGAGATTCTCTGCCGCTTAACCGGGGCGGAGGCGGCCATGGTGGTGAACAATAACGCTGCTGCGGTTTTGCTGACCCTCAGCACCTTGGCCAAGGGAAAAGAGGTTATCGTCTCCCGGGGGGAATTGGTGGAGATTGGCGGTTCTTTCCGCATTCCGGAGGTTATGGCCCAGAGCGGGGCCAGGCTGGTGGAGGTGGGCGCCACCAATAAGACCCACTTACGGGATTATGTTAATGCCATTACCGAGGAAACCGCCCTTTTACTTAAGGTACATACCAGCAATTACCGGATTATCGGTTTTACCCAGTCCATCGAAGAGGGAGAGTTGGTGGCCTTAGGCCGTGAAAAGGGGCTACCTGTTTTTCACGATTTGGGCAGCGGGGTATTGGTGGATTTTCGCAACTACGGTCTGCGGCCCGAACCCAGGGTGCAGGACAGTATCACTGCCGGGGTGGATTTGGTTTCTTTCAGCGGCGATAAGCTGCTGGGCGGCCCTCAGGCCGGGGTTATTGTGGGCAAGGCCCAATACATACAACAGATTAGAAAGAATCCCCTGACCAGGGCCTTACGGGTGGATAAATTCACCCTGGCGGCTTTGGAGGCTACTTTGCAGTTATATCTGGATGAAAAGAAGGCTATGGAGGAGATACCTACTTTAAGGATGCTAAGCTATCCTTTAGAGGAATTGGCTAAGCGGGCGGCTGCCCTGGCTGAGGGGATTGCAGCTGTGGCTGGGGATAAGCTCCGGGCAACGGTGCAGGACGGGGTTTCCCAAGTGGGAGGCGGCGCTTTACCTGAGGAGGATATCCCTACCAAGGTGGTGGCTATTACGATAGAGGGTTCGCTGCCGGGGCTGGAGGACTTCCTCCGTGGTCGACCGGCGCCTATTTTGGCTAGGATTCAGAAGGAACAGTTGCTGCTGGATCTGCGTACTATCCTGCCGGGGGAAGAAGAGGAAATTGTGGCGGCCTTGGGGGAATATGACAGTAATAATTAGAGATGAAGGTGAAGGAATGAAGCTGGAGACTATACATTTACCCTATGCCAATCCTTTGGCTCGGGCTTACCTGGAGGATTTCTCCCGGGTGGCCCATTTGTTTGAGTATAATCCCGGGGATGGGGAGGCGTTTGACCGGCGCTGCCTTTATCTGGACGAGACTTATGGCAACCGGCAGCAGGTGGTGGAAATTCTCACCCGGTACAATGAGGAATTGGGTTGTTCTGCAGCTATCCGGGCCAATCTGGCGGCCCTAGCCCAGCCGGGGGCGGCAGCGGTTATTACCGGTCAGCAAGCAGGGGTGATTACCGGCCCCCTTTATACTATTTATAAGGCTTTGACTGCTGTGCAGTTGGCTCAACGCCTTTCTAGCGAGTTGGAACGCCCGGTGGTACCTATCTTCTGGGTGGCCGCTGAGGATCATGATTTTCAGGAAATTAATCATATACATATCTTAGGTTCTGATAACCGGGTGGTGAAACTCCAGCTGGAGCAGGAGTCCCCCGGTCGGGTGGCAGCCGGGCATCTGCCGGTGATTCCGGCGGTGGAGCAGCTTTTGGCGGCCCTGGAGGCTTTGACCAACCAGAACGAATGGCAGCAGGAAATTCTCCAGACCTTACGGGAGTTGGCCCGCCAGTCCACCAATCTGGCCCAATGGTTTGCCAGGGTGATGCAGTGGTTATTCCGGGAGCAGGGCTTAATCATAGCCGACCCCCTGGAGCCTGGGTTAAAGGAACTGGCCGTAGGGTTTTTCCGCCAGGCCGTTGAGGAGACGGCGGAGGTAGATGCGGCCCTGGAACAGGGGCGCCAAGCTGTGCTGGAGCTGGGGTATACGCCCCAGGTAGAGGCCCAGCCGGGTCATACCAACCTGTTTTTCTATCAAGAAGGGGAACTGCCCCAGCGGAGACCCCTTTTCTATGACGGGCAAGGTTTTCACACCAGGGAGGGAGACAGCCGTTGGAGCCGGGAAGAACTGTTGGCTTTGGCGGCTGATAACCCTGCCGCTTTAAGTCCCAATGTGGTTTTGCGGCCCCTAGTTCAGGATGTCCTCTTCCCTACTGTGGCCTATGTGGCAGGTCCGGGGGAGGTTAGTTATTACGCCCTTTATAAGGAGGTCTACCGGGTAATGGGCCGCCGGATGCCGGTCATCTACCCCAGGGCCAATGTTACCCTCATCGAGCCTGGAATTGCCAGACATCTGGAGAAATATCAGCTTTGCGGAGATAAGGTGTTCAATGGTTTGGAGGACAGGCTGCAGGAACTGTTGAAAGAAGCGGATCAACTGGGTATTGAAGGACTTTTCGCCCAGGTGAAGGATGATTTTTCCCCCAAGTATAGCCGGTTGATAGAGGAACTGGGCGGCCTGGATCCGGCCCTGGTCAAGCTGGGTCAGGAGAACCTGGAACGGATTCTGGGCCAGATGGATTTCCTTCAGGGCAAGGCCATGCAGAAGCACCGCCAGACTCAAGAGGGGATGGTTAAGCACTTTCAGAAGATTAAAACCGCTTTATTTCCTAATAATTCATGGCAGGAAAGGGAGTATAACCTGATTCCCTTTTTGTTTAAGTACGGCCCGGATTTGGTAACCAGACTTGGTGAACTGCCTTTGTCCCATGGCCGGGAACATAATGTGATTTTCGTTTAAATTATTGACAAGGGTTAAAATTATATATGAGCATATATTCATATGTTGACGTGCCTAGAAAATAAGCTTATACTTAGGAGATAGTGATATAATAATCAGTATTGATGTGTTGTCTTTTATTTGACAGAGAAAGGGAAAATGCATGAGTAATAAAGAACTTTCGAACAACGGTTTGAACAGAAACGAAAGAAGAAAACTTAAAACCAAAGAGAATCTGCGCAATGCTGCTATTGAAACATTTCTGGAGGTTGGATATCTGAATACCACCGTCCAGGATATCATGGAGCGGGCAGATTTGGGCTATGGTACTTTTTATCAGTATTACAAAAGCAAGCAGGACGTCATTGTTGAACTAGCCAACGAAGCTAGGGAGATAATCAAAAAAGAATATGTATTACTGCCTGAAACAGAAACCAGCTTATACAAAAGAACCATATATCGGTTGGAAATGGTCTTTAAGACTTATGCCAAGCATCGTGAGGTTCTCAAGATTCTTTTGGAATGCCATCATGCTGACGAAGGACTTCACCGGGCCTGGAATCAATTAATCGAAGCTCCTTTTAAAGCAATGAAGAAAGATTTAACCTGGAGCATGAATCAGGGATTGTGCCAGGACGTTAATTTAAATACGGCTATCATTGCTTTGCATGGTATGGTTCAGGCAGTGGGAGTTCATATTGTGCAAAATAATTTGACCGAACAAGAAATAGATAACATAACCAAAGATATAGCTCTGTTGTTTACAAAAGCCATATATATCAAAGATATTGCGCCTGAGTTTTGGCGTAAAAATTTAAACAATAGGTAGAATAGGTGTATTTTTCGGTAATTGTAGCAAAAAGAATACTAAGACGTAAAATATTGGGCCTGATGGTTGGAAACTAAAATTCCAACGTCAGGCCCTTTGCTTTTTTGATTAAAGCTGGTATTAAGCCAGTAAACTTTAAGTTTTTACATCTGGTTGAAAAAAAGTGGATGATTACAATAAACTATAATAAAATTAACACAAAATCAATATTGACTATTGTATCAAAAAGTAAACTATTAGGCTATAAAGGGGGGATATAGAGAACGTTGGAAAGACAATGAATAGAACTGTGGGTATTGAACGAATTAAATTGAGGAGGGAATTATCTATGACGGTGAAAAAAGAAAAAAAATCATTTGGTTCAATATTACTTATATTTTTATTAGCCATTAGTGTAATTTTAGTACTAGCGGGATGTGGAGGAGGTTCTGATAATACTACAAGTTCTGCCGGTTCCTCTGCTGAGGCACAGAAACCAATAGAGTTAAAGTTTGCTCACTTTTTTCCTGTTACCCATCCGGCAGAAACAGTAATTGCTCAGGGCTGGATTAAAGCAGTGGAAGAGGCTACCAATGGTCGAGTTAAAATAACCAGTTATCCTGCTGAGACATTGCTTAAATCGGCAGAAACGTATGAAGGTGTGGTTAAAGGAGTTGCTGATCTTGGAATGTCTGTCCATTCCTATACGAGAGGACGTTTTCCGGTAATTGAAACCTTTAGTCTGCCGGGTATTGGCAATAAAGATTCGGTATCTGCCAGTCTTGCTCTTATGGAAGGTATAAAAACTCTAAATCCAAAGGAAATCCAAGATACCCACCACATCTTTAGCTGGGCCGCCGGGCCGGGAGTTTTGATGTCAAAGCAGCCGGTACGAGAACTAAAGGATATTCAAGGACAGCCAATCGGGGTATCTGCAGGTCCAAGGGCAGATGCCATTAAATTACTAGGAGCTTCGCCGATATCACTGCCGATGCCTGAATGGTATGAGGCCTTGTCTAAAGGAATGATGAAAGGCGGTGTAGCTCCGGCAGAAACACTGAAGGGATTCAGATTAGGCGAAGCAACAGGTGATTATTTAACCAAAACCCCTTTCATTTATAATCAGTCCTTCTTCGTTGTTATGAACAAGGATAAGTGGAATTCTTTACCGGCCGATATTCAGCAAAAAATAACAGAAGCTACGGAAAAGTTCTACGCCGCAAATGTACCCGGTGTCTGGGATAACATTAATGAAGCAGGCTTAAAATGGGTTCAGGAAAAGAAGAAGGTAGAAGTGATAACCCTCTCGGATGCGGAAACTGCAAAATGGGTCGAACTGATCAAACCTGTTCAGGAGAAGCATGTAGCCGATTTGAAAAGCAAGGGATTGGATGGAGACAAGATATTAAGCACTGTTAAGGAGTTATCTGAAAAATATAATAAATAAAACTAATGAGCTCAAACAAGGGCCAAGGCGCCTGCGGTATTCTATTAAAATATAACCTCTTGCGTTGTGGCCCTTGTTAAATACTTATAACTCTTCAGGAAGGTGATAATATGAGTAAGATAAGCATACTTGCCGAGAAGATAAGTCACAAACTTGACCTACTGGCAAGGGCGTTGTTGGTTGCTTTAATGCTCCTGATCGTCGGCAATGTTATCTTCCGCATGTTTGGAAGACCGATAGCAGCAACAGTTGAGTGGGCGGAATTTTTGTCAGCGATGTCCATAGGTCTTGCTGTGGCGTATTGTGGAGTTAAAGGTGGACATCTTAGTATAGAGTTTGTAGTGGAAAAGTTTAATAAAAAGGTGCAAGCCGTAATTGGTATTATCATGAATTTTATTGTCTTAATTTTTGTGAGCCTATCTTTTTGGAGACTTATCGTTTATGCCAATGATGCTAAGCTTAGCGGGCAGGTCTCCATGACTTCCCAAACCCCGTATTACTTTTTTATCTATTTGGTTGCTTTTGGTTTTCTTGCATATGGCCTGGTGATTGTTGGGGCTTTGATTGATGACATCAGAAAGGGGGAATCAAGATGAGTCCAACCACAGCAGGACTTGTTGGCTTACTGGCATTTATGGTTTTGATGTTATTAAGGCTGCCAATAGCTGTCTCTATGGGTATAGTGGGTTTAATCGGTTTTAGTTATTTATCAACTCCGGAGGCAGCATTTCGGATACTATCTTCTGAAATCTATACTACTTTTGCCTCCTATTCTCTGAGCGTTGTCACAATGTTTGTTTTAATGGGTTATTTGGCTTATCATTCAGGAGTAGGTACCAGGCTTTTTACTTTCGCCCATAAGGCAGTGGGACATTTTAGAGGTGGGTTAGCCATGTCCAGCGAGGTAGCATGTGCTATATTTGGGGCTGTTTGCGGTTCCACTACGGCTACTACGGCGACGATTGGTTCTATTGCACTGCCGGAAATGAGAAGGTACAATTACGACGATAGACTTTCTACTGCCAGTGTGGCGGCAGGTGGCGCCCTGGGAATATTAATCCCTCCAAGTACTATTTTTGTAATCTACGGAATTGCTACCGAACAATCTATTGCTAAGTTGTTCATAGCCGGCATTGTTCCTGGAATTTTACTGATGCTCGCTTATATGCTGACCATTTATATTCTAACTAAACGAAATCCTCAGTTGTGTCCGATTAGTTCTGAGCCACGGGCTAGTGGGCGAGAGGTATTTGATTCACTGCGCAAGGGTTTAATAGAGGTTATAGCTATCTTTATCATTTCTATTGGTGGTCTCTTTATGGGGTATTTCACGCCGACAGAAGCAGGGGCTATTGGAGCGGCGGGCGTGTTGTTGGTTACTTTTCTAACACGGAATATGTCCTGGGAAAAATTAAGCCGGTCTCTGGCGGAAACCACCCAGACAGCAGCCATGATTTTCCTAATCGTTGCCGGGGCTATTATTTTTACCCGCTTTTTGGGTATCAGTCAACTTCCTGCAGAATTAGCTCAATGGGTAGACGGCTTAAGTCTTCCGCCTTTTGTGATCATGCTGGTTATCTTGTTCATTTATTTAATTCTTGGTTGTATTATTGAGATGATTCCCCTCATCTTACTTACAGTACCTATTTTTTACCCGATAGTAGTTGGTAAGCTTGGTTACGATCCCATCTGGTTTGGGGTAATCATCTGTATGGTCACAGCCATGGGAATAATAACCCCTCCTGTAGGTATTAACGTATATGTTATGAAAGGGGTAGCAAAAGATACTCCTCTGGAAACAATTTTCAGTGGCGTGTGGCCCTTTTTGATTGCAGCCATAATTTTAACAATTATATTGATAGCCTTCCCGCAAATTGTTACTTTTTTGCCTAACTTATTGATGTAATATAAATATAAGGACGAGGCGTTAAAGTTGAACTAGCCGATGAAGCCCGGGAGACAATTAAGCCTGATGTTGGAATCTTGATTTCCAATACCAGGCTTTTTTCTGATTTAAATTTCAATTGATTATCAGACCGTTAAACTTTAATTTTTTGCAGTTCACTGAAAAGTTATGGAATATGAAAACAAAAAGACTATAATTAAATCAAACACTATGTCTAAATTGACGAATACGTCAAAATATTACAAAGGGGGGTGTATAGGACTACATTATGGATGTTGCATTATCACAGAAAACAGGAGGTTATAGATATGAAAAAATTATTAACCGGTAATGAGGCCTTTGCCTATGGGGCCTATCTGGCTGGAGTGCAGCTGGCAGCCGCCTACCCTGGAACCCCAAGTACAGAAATCGTTAAGAACTGTGCTACTTACGATACCATTTTTGCTGAGTGGTCCCCTAATGAAAAGGTATCCCTAGATGTAGCAACAGGGGCCGCTTATGCCGGACGCCGGGCCTTATGTGCCATGAAACACGTAGGCATGAATGTGGCCGCAGACTCACTGTTTTCCGCATCTTACACAGGGGTCAAGGGTGGCTTGGTCATCATCAACGCTGATGACCCCGGTATGCACAGCTCCCAAAACGAACAGGATAACCGGAATTATGCCAAGTTTGCCAGGGTTCCCATGCTTGAGCCC
>JAJZSN010000133.1 GCA_021849745.1 Bacillota bacterium
CGGGAAAGCCTGAACCACCCCATGGTCGGTGATGGCAATAGCCTTATGGCCCCACTGGGCCGCCCTCTTAATCAACTCCCCGGCTGAGGCGAGGCCGTCCATGGAACTCATCTTGGTGTGGACGTGCAACTCCACCCTTTTCACCGGGGCCAGGTCTTTCCTGATTTCATATTCTGCAACGTTAATATCGTAGGCCATCAGGGTAAGTTCCTGGTCTTTGGAAAAACGATCGTACTGCACCGGTCCCCTGACCCTGACCCATGAACCTTTTTTCAAAAGTTCTTCCACCGGGTCACTTTTCTCGTCCCGGAAGAACTTTACCGTGATGGAGTCGGTTAGATCAGTCAGGTTAAAGGTAACTAACCGTCGGCCGGAACGCAGTTCCCGAACTTCCAGGAAGAAAATCTGGCCCTGAATGACCACATTCTTCTCTTCGTCCTGAATCTCTCTAATCAGGATGGGTTCACCTTTGATGGGCTTGCCCAGAATGACCCCGTTGGTGACGGCTACAGCAGGCTTTTCCGCCGGGGCCGCCTTATCCTGGGCGGAGGAAGCGGCCTTAGCTTCTAACAATGCCTGAACGTGGAATTTTTCTGCCTCTTCTTGCCAACAGGAGTCTTGTTCACCACTTTCGTCGGTCTCGAAAAGGGTTTTTACCTCCAGGCCTGTTTCGTATCTAAGCAAATTACTGATGAACCGGTCACAACCCTTGTTAATCAATAATTGTTGGCCTATTTGGTTGTGTACGGTTATGGTCAGTACCCCTTCCAGAAAGGTGTATTCCGCTAACTTCAACCAACCTCCCACGGAAGGATATTTTTCTGCCAATAGGAAGATTATTTCCGGCCAATACTGTCGGATAATATCATCGGGATGGGTGTCTTGAAATTCATATTGCAACAATAATCTGACCCCGACCTGTCCACCCAAAAAACCGCTCAAAGTTTGTTCCAATTGGCGAACCTCTTCCCGACCAATCATGTCTGGCAATGTCAAATGCACCCGCCATTGACGCTGACCGGTGCTGATTTCCACTTTGGTTACAGTGGCCTGGGATAAAATTGATTTGGTTCCCGCAGGCAAAGATGCGCCTTTGATTAGTTGATGAAAATTCTTCATTGGTGCGGCTGCTTCCGACATAACAGGCTACCTCCTGGTTAACCTCTGGCCAAACACTTGGCTATTTCCCAATACATCTTCATTCTGGCCCCAAACCCTTTAACGAGGCCAAGTTTTTCTTCTTTCATGATGTGGGTCATGTCTTTTAAAATCACGTCCACTACGGGATGGTTCTTTTTACGCACCAAATTGGTCAGGGCCACTTCCACCCCGAAACGGGTCACTTCCAATGAATCAATCTCAAAAAGGAGATCACGAACCATGGCCCGCTGACCCGATAAATAAGGGGCGATGACCTGGGCCAAATCAGTGGCCAGGCGGCCCCGGCCAAAAAGCCCCACCGACATTTTGGCTCCATCCAGAACCACCGGTTCGATGAGGTCTACGATGTGCTTAACCTTCAGGCCAACTAAATCGGCATCCAGAAATAAGACGACCTCGGCGGTGGTACTCTGTGCCCCCACCATCATGGCCCCGCCTTTACCCATGTTTTCGGGCAGTTGGATAACGGTGGCCCCGGCTTGCCTGGCTACCCCTGCAGTATTGTCAATACAGCCGTCACAGACCACCAGTACCTCTTTGATTAGGGGCACCTGGCGAACTGTGTGAACAATGGACCCGATGGTCCGTTCTTCGTTATAAGCCGGAATAATGGCCGCAATAGCCATGTTCAACCTCCTGGATTCCCTGGATGTTACTCAAAATCTCTTTGGGAGGAAAAAATTCCATTCTAAGAGTTTCCAGTCCATATATTATTAACCTATTTTGTCTTAACTTAAAATATGCTTTCCCCTAAGACAAACAGGCCACTTCCTGATTAATCAGACCGGCCACCCCCTGGGCCACTGAATCTATGGCTTCCAAGGTTGTCTGCCCTTGCTGGCGGACGAAGACCTCCACCTTGTTCTCAGCCAGGGTCTTGGGGCCGATGGTGATGCGTACCGGATAGCCGATGAGGTCGGCATCCTTAAACTTGACACCGGGACGCTCATTGCGGTCATCTAATACCGCTTCCACCCCTAAATCTTTTAACTCTTGGTAAATCTTTTCGGCGGCTTTCACCTGCTCCTCATCCTTGGAACTAACAGGGACTACCACCACATGGTAAGGAGCGATGGAAACAGGCCAGATAATCCCGTTTTCATCGTAATTCTGTTCCACGGCAGCGGCCATGGTACGGGAAACCCCGATGCCGTAGCAGCCCATGACCATTTCCCGGCTCTTGCCGTTTTCATCCAAGAAATTGGCTCCCAGGGCTTTGCTGTACTTGGTGCCAAGCTTAAAGACCTGGCCAACCTCGATACCCCTGGCCGACTTCAGGGCCGCATCGCAGCGGGGACAAGGTTCACCCGGTTCCGCCAGCCGGATATCGGCGACCTGGTCAGGGGTGAAATCACGGCCATGATTGACGTTTCGGAAGTGGAAGTCAGTCTTATTGGCCCCGGTTACGGCATTGGAGATATGAATTACTTCTTCATCAGCAATGATTTTTACCGTTATCTCTTCCCCTTGAACACAGACGGATTTGGGCAGGTATACCGGCCCGGCAAAGCCAACGGCGGCCCCGGTCAGCAACCGGACAGTTTCATCATCGGCCAGGTGGAGTTGCACGGTATCCACCAGGTTCTGGAGCTTTATCTCATTAAGCTGGCGGTCACCCCGGACCAGGGCCGCCACCAGTCCTTTCTCAGTCCGGTAAACCAGGGTCTTGATCATCTTTTCCGGACTGACCCCCAAGAAGGAAGCCAGTTCATCAATGGTCTTCACGGCGGGGGTACTGACATCTTCTAGCTCAAGGGCCGTTTCCTTGGCCCCAATGGAAGCCTTAGCTTCGGCTTTTTCCACGTTGGCAGCATAATCGCAAGCATCACAGTAAACAATGTCTGCTTCACCGGAATCAGCGATGACCATGAACTCGTGGGTACCCCCGGTGCCGCCGATGGCCCCGGCATCGGCCTCCACCGGACGGAACTTAAGACCGCAGCGGGTGAAAATCCTGCTGTAGGCGTCATACATCTTCTTATAGCTGACGGCCAGGCCCTCTTCATCCCGGTCAAAGGAGTAAAGATCCTTCATGATAAACTCCCGGCCCCGCATCAGGCCAAACCTGGGCCGCCGCTCGTCCCTGTACTTATTGGCAATCTGATATAACAAAAGGGGCAGTTGTTTATAGGAATGAACTTCCCCCCGGACTATGTCGGTGATGATTTCCTCATGGGTTGGTCCCAGGGCGAAATCCCGCCCGTGGCGGTCTTTGAGCCTGAAGAGCTCGTCTCCGTAAACATTCCAGCGTCCGGATTCCTGCCAGAGTTCAGCAGGCTGGATGATGGGTAGGGTGATTTCTTGGCCATCTTCCCTATCCATTTCCTGGCGGACGATGTCGCTGATTTTTTTGAGGACCCGTTGGGCCAAGGGTAAGTATGTATAAACCCCGGCTGCGGATTTACGGATGAATCCTGCCCGCAGCAGGAGTTGGTGGCTGATTACTTCCGCTTCGGCGGGGGTTTCCCGTAGGGTTGGTGATAATAGTTGGGATGCTTTCATTTATTCGTCTCTCCTTTTTTTCATTATTGCCAGTTTGGGGGGGTTGTAGTCTTTTATTTGGGGGGCTTTGGGGTGGGAGGTTGGGGTGTTTTGCACGCCTATAAGTATGCACCTTGGGTATCGCGGCACAAGTAAGGCTAACTCCGGCGTTTTAACGCCGGACTAAGCCTTACTAGCGTAACTTTTCAGGCTTCAAGCGAGCTACCATGGCTGTTCCTCTCCGTTTTGAATGAGAGGTGACTGCACCTTTACGCCCTTTTAGGGTAGTGTCTCGGCATCCGACGGGCTGTCTATCGCACGCTGGTGAAAAGTTGCTCCGCAAAACACCCCAACCTATGCATACCTGGGTCGAAAGACCAAAGAAAGAGAAAGTGATAAAGCCTACTTTAAAGAATTCCCCTATAACCCTATTAACATTAAACCCGAACTGTATAGTGTATATTCGATAAGGTTCCGGCGATAATTAAATTGGCAATTGTCATAACTTTTGCCAAAAAGCCGTTGGTTATGCAAAGTGAACTTTAGACCCGTAAGTAATTAGCTTCCTTTAAAATTTCAGCTTCTACCGCGTTAATTAAAGTTGACTGCTCATCCAACAAATCTTTCATAAGCTCCTCTATTACCGAATCATCTTCAAACTTCTCAGATGTTAAATCGACTTTTCTGCTTTCATTAAAATGCACTAACCATATTTTACCTGAAGGCTTCCTAGCTCCCTCTAGTCTTGATAAAGCTCTCTCAAGAATTTGCCTATTTTGTTCATTTCCTGGAGAAATAACCGTTCTAAAGGTAACTTTCTTGGGCCAAAAATCAATTTCAAATAGAAAACTCTCTTTTCCACTCCAACCATTTCCACTCTTCGGGATTACTTTATGTAATTCTGTTGTCAAAAACCTTATGTACCCTTTATTAACGGTACCCAGTTTATAACCGTACTCCTCCACAACCTTCCGAATAATAGGTGAAATGTCCGATAACCTATCTGGCTTATTTTCAAAGATAAAATCTAATGCTTCCTTATGATTGCTATAAATAATTCTAGCTAATTCGATGCTTTCATGTTCTTTCATAATATCTCTCCTTAAAATCTTCAGATAATCTTCTAAATAATGCTTAACCTTATCAGGAATTGAATTTACATACACATCAAGAACAGTCTCGACATTCTTCTTTATTTCGGCATAGGAATATATTACAAATATTTCTTTATTAATTTCATTAACAGGCACGGTTGCGTAAGGACTTAAAAATACAAAAGCTTTTTTCTTATGGGGAAAATTCTTATAAACTATTTCTTTATATCTAGACAACTGATTTGAATGTTCATTAGAATCAACTTTGTTCTCAATACAAACCACAAATTCTTCAGATTCAATCAATATATCTATATTCTTCCATTCTCTATAAACTTGTATTTTCCTCATATCTAACGAATCAACATAGAATTCGTTAATCCAATCTACTTTTTCATCAGAAAAAATATCTTTTAAAAACCACTTTAAAAACAAATCAGATAAATTATGTGATTCTTTAGGATTTAATAGCCATGATAAAAAATTCGAATGCCTTATCTCATATTTTTCTAGCTTTAATACACTAAACAAGTTGGGAGACTTTAAGTCCAGTTCTAGTCTCTCTAAATTAGGGTCTTTTATTAAGCTACTTAGTTTACTTTCAATTTCTGATTTCATCTGTCACTCTCCGATAAAGTTCATTTCGCATAACCATCCCATGCCGCGTCGCTGTCAGCTCGCAGCATAAATAATATATGAAAATACAGGCTAGTAGACTGTCAACTCTTAAACTGCGGATAGAGTCGTCTTAATTTGATTCTTGCGTCATCAGTCGTAAAATGCCAGTCAACACCCTTTTGATTCTTGTTTCGGGCAGATTCCCATTCAGTTAGTTCCAGTCGAAGCTCGCTGATGGAGGGGATTCTCTGGCCCAAGCATTGTCTAGTCATAGCACTTAACTCTATTTCAGCAATGTTGAGCCAACTTCCGTGTTTAGGTGTATAATGAATTTCCAGCCGTTTGGCTAATCTGCGGGCTATTTCCGGTTCAAATGCTTCATATAGCGATGAAATGGAATGTGTATTCAGATTATCCATCACCA
>JAJZSN010000037.1 GCA_021849745.1 Bacillota bacterium
ATGCTCGTAGTAAATCGGTGCCCATGATTTTTGGAGTTTTTCCCTAATGCGGGGGTTCATCCAGTATGTACTTTCAAGCATAGAAAACTGATTATGGCCTGTATTCTCACGAAACACGATATCCTACCTCCGTTTATTTGAGATTATGGTCAATTTGCTCTAGATATCTCTTATATACTTTAAATTATACCATAATTCACAATAAATTGAAACACATTATGAGGTTTTAATTAGAAAAAAACGGAGTTTTTGCACTCAAATCAAAAATTATAATAATTTTACCCGAGTTAATTTTATATGGGTGGTCTATCTGATTTTCTTCTTTTTTAGATGGGAAAGTGACAATATTCGTTCAAACTGCGGGTTTGCATTTTCTCATGTGTCTTTTCTGGACAGCAGACAACAACACTCCACGTGGAACGATAGGCTCATCTTGATGTCCGGACTGTGTTTTTCTTTTTGTCCGTTCGCGGGAATAAGTCGATAGTATTTTTATGGTCATCTTCCGTTTGAGGAAACAAGTCTAGATTATGTTAATAACGTTGCCAAATCTATTATTCTTTTAATATCCGCCCATCATCCCAAACACCTATCAATATTTTACTCTTCGAAAATGCTTCCAGGATTTGTTAGTCTTATGGTAATACTTTATCAAAACCAAGAAAGCCGCATAACTGCGGCTTTCTTGTCGTCGGTTACGGGCTTTTTTTATAATTCGATCTCAAACCTTTCTTTACATATTGTCTTGATCTGTGTACTGATGTCATTGCCCTCAACAGATTCTATCAATCGACCGGTGAAGTGTTTCTCATACCACTTTTTCATTTCGGCGGTATGGGCAGCGTACTGCTCTTTCTCAAGAAGACCCCAATGCTCCCAGTAGTAGTCATTGCCTTGGAATGTCACGGTGAAATCCGGCAGGTACATTGTCCCATTGGGTGCGAACAGCGGCTTCTCATAACTGAAGTCTAGCCCCGAAACGTGAAACGCGTTTGCAATAAGTGCCTCTGACTTTGAACGAACAAAGTAGTCTGCTAATGTTGCGATAACCTTGTACTCCTCATAATACCAGGGTAAATATGACAACTGCTCAGGCAACGGCTCAAACTTAAAAACGGAAGAGTTAATACGACGCACCGCTGACCGGTCAATTTTCGTCAAGCAGGACAGAGCCGAAATGTCCTCTTGAATGAACAGCACAAGCCGACCCTTTGCCCGTGTTACCGCAGTATAGAGCAGTTCCATAGACAGGGTTGAACTTTTACGTTTCGGCAATACGAGGTAAATCAAAAATAAATATAACCTGGCTTAAAAGCCAGGTTAAGTTCTAATTGTGGTACTTAAAGTGGTAAACTTAAAAATGTTATATTATAATTTACTTCAAACCCTTGATAAAACTGGTCGGAGCGACACGACTTGAACGTGCGGCCTCTACCACCCCAAGGTAGCGCTCTACCAAGCTGAGCTACGCCCCGAAAAAAACATTGAGTTAATTGGATTTTGCCAGCATTCATAATTACTTGCCCGACTGACAAAATTTATTGTACACTTTTTATCTAGATAAGTCAAGCCAATAGCAACTGAATTTTTTGGTCTCTGAGTTATATTTCGTTATCATTGTCAGACCTGTGAAATTGTTCTTGCTTAAACTCGTGCCAGCGCTCGTTGAAACCTTCTAACCACTTATTATAATACATACTGGCTTCTTCCCAATTTTCATAGAGGTTTAGCATGACGTCATTATAAACCTGACTTTCGTAAAAATCCATGTTTTTACCGGCTTTTTTGCCTGCTGCCTTGAGGCCGCTAAGGATCTTTTTGATGGCTTTGTCCATTTTCTTGTAATGTTTAACTAACATATCATGTTCTTGTTGAAGCCAAAGATATTGTTTCTGATAAATGTTCCGTTCTTCCCAAAGGTTTTGCTGCTGCCGAGGCAAAAGGTAATTGGCCGGTGTATCTATGGAACCTTTGGAGATAACCCCTTCCTGCCTAAGCCAACTCCAAAGGGCTTTCACTTCCAGGCCGTCATCAGGGCAATTGGAGCAAAACTCCCGCCACCGCCGGTCTCCTTTGGTGATAAGATTGCTGAAGTCAAAACGGGGGCCGCTCCATTTTTCAAAGACAATAAACAACGCCCCGTTAATGGCCTTAATCTTGGAATGATCCCCGTTTTGCCTGGAGCTCTCCAGGTTTTGGTTTAGACGTTGAACGGTATTCTCAACCGCTTTATTTAACCTGCGACAGCAGTCAGCCAACAGTTCCTTCTCCTGTTTTAACCAGTTACTAAGACCAGCCATGGTCTGCCTTTCGGTTTTCACTTGTCTTATAGCGGTGGCGGCTGCAGTTCTGGTCATTTCCTTCTGAGCTTGAAAAAAAATTTTCAGATCAGCCAAGGTAACCCTATATCCGGCGCCGCTGCCCAAGTATAGAGCGGCAAGTTTTCCTGTTTTAATCAAGTCCATCACGGTATCTATATCCACCCTTAACCGCAGAGCCACTTCAGGTACTGTATAAACAACGGTTTCGGCAGCAGAATCTCCCTCCGCTTCCCGGAAATCAGGGGCAGGGTTAACATCCTCTTCAGAATGGCCGAGATCCTCTTGCCGGTTTTGCAAATCATCCTCTGACAACATTACCCCACCTCCTAAGAACCTGTTTACATAAAGGATTGATAAACCTTCATGGTTTCCTTGGCTGTTTTCTCCCAGGTAAACATCTTGGCCCGCCGCAAACCTTTTTGCCCATACTCGGCGGCCAATTGGGGATTATTTAACAGACGGTATAGGGCTTCCGCTAACTCCACTGTGTTATATGGGTTGACCAACAGCGCAGATTTGCCCACCACTTCGGGAATGGACGAAACATTGGAAGTAATGGTAGTAGTGCCACAAGCCATGGCCTCTAAAGGTGGCAGGCCGAATCCTTCATAAAATGAAGGATAGACAAAAACCCTGGCCCCATTATAAAGATACGGTAGATCCTGCACCGGAGCAAAACCGGTCCAGATAACCCGTTCCTCTAGTCCGAGGGCCTCAATCAGCATGGTCAGTTCTGTAAAATCCTTGGCTTGCTTACCCACAAATACCAACTTTACATCATCATTTATATCTTTGTAGACCTCGTTATAAGCATTGATAAGCCCTTTTACGTTCTTCCTCGGACCGAAGCCGCCGATGTAAAGGATGTAGTCTTTTGTTAAGCCATACTTTTCCCGCAGCACCTTTTGAGTTTCCCCTTTGGGTAACGGACGATATATAGGTTCCGGCGCCTCATAAGTAATAGTAATTTTTTCGGCCGGTACCTTGAGGATTTTCTCCAGGTCTCTTTGGGACCATTTGGATACAGTGATAATTTTATCTGCCTCCTCCACAATTCTGGGCATTTGTTCGAGAAAGATTTTCAAGTAACCTTTGCCAACTGTTTCCGGGTAGACATAGGGAATCAGGTCATGAATGGTGACGATGGTAGGGCATTTCTGTTTTCCGGGCAGGCCAATGCCGTTTTGGGGCACATGGTATAGGTCGATACCCTCATTCTCCAATCGTTGAGGAATGTGCACTTCTTCCCAAAATTTATCTTTGTATTGCTCTATGCTGTCAAAAACCTCTTCCCTGGTTATTTCCAGGTCACGGTACTCATCCCCCGGCCAAAAACACCGGAATTTCACTATTTTATCCTTTAGCCCATGAAGGTTGCGGATTAACTGATAAGTATAGGTGCCAATTCCTGTTCCCCGGTACCATATCGCCGCTCTGGCGTCTACACCCACTTTCATATAAAGGCTCCTTTCCAAACTCAGCTGTCAAAATCCCTTAGAAAAGCGGCCCGATTCTTTTTCATCCTCACCGCTCGTTCAATCCTTTTTAGGGATTCATTTTCCGTTCGCCCTATATCTTCCGCATAATAGGTAAAGGAGTACTGCCAGAAATCCTGGGGAAACTGCATCAAGGCTTTCATTACGGCTATTTCCTGGGAAGTAACGGTACTGACCAGATTATATTTTTCTAAAATGAATTCTGTTCGTCGGATATCCCAATTGCACTTTTTTAGGTTGCGCAGGATTAAACTGGCCAGATCATGAATCCGTAGATCTCCCATGGAATAATCAAAATCAATCAGGTAAGCCAGTTTTTTCTGGATAATAACATTGTGGTAAGCCATATCATGATGACAAAAGCCTCCATCTTTCTCGCCAGCTTTAACCAACTCCCAGTAGGGTGATTCAGCAAGCATATGGAGAGATTCTTGGGCTTCTTCATAAAAATAGTCCACCTCTTGTACAAAAAGTTGATCAAACTTGCTCCAGATTTTTTTCTCTTTTATCCTGGCTTTAAATTCCAATAAATGACCGGCTCTTTCTTTTAGGTTATCAGGCCATTTGCCCCAATTGCTGCGGAACTGGCAATCAGGCTTGGGCTTAAATCCTTTAGTGGCCAAATGGAATTCTGCCAAGGCGATGGTGGCAGCTGTTAATTCCCCAAGTCGCTGGTAATCACATTCCTTTCCTTCGATCCACCGGCACACAAAAAAATTCCCTGCCGGTGTGGTCAGGTACGGTTGACCCGAACCATTGACCATGAAACCGCCAAGACGGTCAAATCCGCTTTTCGCTGCGTGTTCCATGGCTGAATGGATATATAGAAAATCTTCCAATGGGTAGTCAATCAGTTTTAGGCCAAAGCTACCTTCTTTAGCAAAGATTCTAAAGATTCTCCCATGGGCTTTCACCTTTTCTGCTTCTATACCATATTCCCTGCGGAGTATTGCCGCCATACCCAGTTCTTTGAGCAGGTAGTTCTCGTTTAGGCACGGACCCTTCAATCCTCCCAATGTCTTTCCCTCCTAACCGGCCCCAGGGTGGGCAAATCCTTCACTCTGTACCATATACTATGACTTTTTGCCTAAAGAGGTTACTGCTCGCGGGGACTACTTGGAGGGAGCTGTCAGCTATTGGCCTGAATGATAAGCTAATTAGAGGTAACAAAAAATATTAAATAAAAGAAGGTACCCCAAAATGATTTTGGGGCACCCTTCGCAGTATGAAGTCCTTTACCCATGAAAAAAAGGCAGTCAGAAACTGCCTTGCACTTTTAACTAACCCCTAACCCCTTACACCTAACCCCTGACCATAAACTTTACCCCAAAGCTTATTACCCTGGCGGAACCGTATCCCCTAAGGGATTGGCTTTTTGGCCGGTGATAGGGTCTATGTACAACAGCCAATAGCCCCAGTGGTCGGGTTGGTATTTGTAACCGGGTAGGGGGTGCCAGTGGCGGTAGCCGGTAGTGCCCTGGTCGGGCCAGTCTTGTTTGCAAAAGCGTCCTAAGATACCATGGACTAGGTATTGAACACCGCCTTCGTCATGGAGTTTGACCCCTACCATCTGGGGAGGAAATGTTTGCAGAAGGTCATGGAGATGGGGTGATGATTCACTGTTAAGCCACCAGGTTTGCTGGGGAATTAGCCATGGAGGCATGGGGGGACACATCCAGTTGTGATTGAACATAGTAGGCCCAAAGGGTCCTGAACCTAACCAGGGGGGCATTTGGGGCATATATGATGAAGGGTCTGACTTCGCCTTCATTTTTTCCTTAAACTGTAATAGATGACCTAGTAGAGGAATTTTATGGGCGAGATGAAAATCTTGACCTTCTAGGTTAAAGGTGATTACCACCTGGTCATATTCAACGATACTCCTACCCGTATCAGCCACATTATCCGCTTCGAATTCCCACTCTAGGCGGCCTTGACCATATAAATCCAAAGAAAGTTTATCTACATGGAGCGCTGATGGTTTTTCACCCCCGCTGGCTACCAACCAAAGGTGATATTGGCCGGAATTACGAGTTTGTGATGATGGCTGGAGGTTGCCAACCTGGTGAATGAGTTTTCCTTTGCTACCATCTACTGTTATCTGGATGGAGCCAAAGGGCTGTAAACCGGAAAACAGAGCAAAGCCCTGATCCTTCTCTACCATTAGAGCTCCGTAAACAATTCTGGCTCCTGTTTGATCAGGCATGATTATCCCTCCTGACCTAAGAATTACGGGGATTAATCCGCATTACCGAGTATCCCCTATTACCTTTAGCGCCTGAACCTTTAGCCAGGGCCGCTTTTAATCTTTCTCGTCGGCTGCTCATGGTTATGGTTTCTTGGTACTCCTCAATCACTTCTTCAGGCTCCTGTTCCTTAACCGGCCAGGATGTAATACTACGAAAAGCTACTTTAGGGCCTGTTTGCAGGGGGGGTTCCGGAAAATCTGCCGCCGCCGGTACCTCAGGCTCTGCTACGACCTCCTCAGTTTCCTCAGCCTCTTCAGCTATTGGCTCTACCTGTTCAGTTTCTACAATATTATCGTTTATTACCTCAATTGCCGCTTCCTCCGGTTCCGAAGAATCTTCTTCAACCACCTCATCTACTACATCTTCAGCTACCATTACTTCCGTTTCATCATGATTATCATCTTCATGAACGACATCTTGAGCTGTATCCTCATTTATATCTTCAGTTACGTCTTCCTCCAGCTGTTCATCATCATTTTCTTCATACTCTTCTCTGTCTTCAGTATCCTCATTAGCTTCATCCACTATAGGCTCACCCGTTTCCCTGTCATCATTTTCTTCTTCCCGTAAATCACTTTGTTCCTGGCTATTTTCTTCTTCATCTAAAATCCAGGCACTAGCAATCTTCTCTTCTTCCCGGCGCCGTTTCTTACCCATGTTGAATTCATCCTCCTTTTCCGTCATTCCTTCGCAATCGAGCCAGCATTGGAGCCAAACGGGTTCCACCCTTTCCACTGCTGGGTTCGGATACTCTATAAAAGGTGTCACTAAATCATTCCTGTCATTATCATCTTCGTCAATGATAGGATAACTGTGTTCTTCAGGAAGATTGATTTCCTCCTCGATTCCCTCACCGGAATCAGCGGTTTGGGCTACTTCAACAGCTTCAGCCACATTATTCGCAACTTCATCCGCTGCCAAAGAAGGGATGGGCAGCCTGGCAGCCAGGCAAATACTTCCACTGCCATTAGGTGTAAGGACAGTATCTTCCACCGGCAAAACTCCGGCAGTAAGCAAATCGGTAGGAAGTTGACCTGCAAATTCCTGTACCAATTTGGTCAACCCTAAGACCTGTTTTTCCCCTTGGCTGCGGCCCAGGAACGCCAATTCCAACTGCCAATAAACCTGACTCTCGCTATTCTCCGGGTTGTTTACCGATACCAGTCGGCAGTAATAATCCACCACATCCTCCAATTGAGGATGATTCGGGGGCAACTGAAAAATAACTTGGTAATCTCCAGCTACCCCCTCCTCCTTCCTCGTTTCTTCCCCTAGAACCTCCAGGGATACAAGAAAAGATACCTTTAATGTGCGGGGGTCAAGGACTTGATATTCCACGAACTTAACCCTGGGCTGTAATTGATTTTCTGAGGATATCCAGAGGGAACCAGCCGGTAGATTCAGGCTGAAGGAACCATCATCCTGAAAGCAGGCAATGGTATCCCAATCCCTGGTTTCCAGGTTGATAAAATGAAAATTATCCTTCACCTTGATGGTCTCTTCTTCCAGTTCATCATGGTCACTGAAACCATCATCAAAAAAATCTTTACTTAATCCAGATAAATAACTGATGGTGTTTTCATCTACAACAGGTTCAGCGGGCAGGTCATCCAGCAATAACTGGTTATCCTGCCTGGGAGCATAAAACACCTGGAGATTTAGTTTTCCTTCCACCACCTGTTCTTTTTCTGTCATACGATACTGATGGATTACCGGTTGCAGGTTGATGTTGGTGACCTGATCAAGATCAACCAAATTATCAGGGATGGACAGTTCTTTTTCCACCAGTAGAAAACCGCATTTAATCCTCTCCAAGGCGGTAGAACCCATAGACAATCCCTCCTTTTATATAAAATATTTACCGATTAATATCTTGGCCTTTTTAAGTTCCGCCAGTTCGTCAATACTGCCGCTGAGGGAAGACTCTAGGGTAAAAAGGCCTGTATAACCTAAGTCTTTAAGGATGTTCCCGATATAAGACAGGTTGATATTTCCCTGGCCTAGCCGGGGGTAATGGCGTCTGCCCGTTAGGTCTACCAATTGACCATCATAGTCATTGATATGTACATTTTCGAGGTAATCACCCAGCCTGGCAGAAAAATCCTCAAAATTTACACCCGATGCCTGGAGAAACTTGAGATCCAAAGTTATCCCCAGCCATGAAGATCTAAAACTTTTCATTAATTGTTCTAGGCCCAGATGACACCGGTGATGACCCTGATTTTCTATGGTTAATATGATACCATTGATTTCAGCTTCTTTTAATACAGTATCAATAACCCTGTTGCATTTAACCAAAGCTTCTTGGTATCTTAGCAAACGGGGTAAATGCAGGACTCCAAGGGAAGCCTCCAATTCGGCAGCCCTTTGAATGGAGTGCCTTAATACCTGGCAGCATCTTGGGTAGTCCATGTTCATGATGGGCTTAAGAAAATGAACGGAACGAATGGCCAACCCCAGTTCCCTGGCCTTTTTTTTCAGTGGCACCAATGCCTCGGTGGAACTACTCCTGATATAGACCTCGACTCCGGGGAAACCTGCCTCTTTAATAACCTCCATGGCCCGCTGGGAGGTTATTATTAGGTCGGAATCGGATAGCCGCCGGTGGACGAAGTTTAGTACGGAGCAGCTTAATCTAGCTTCCCGGCCGGACAATTATTGCGCCCTCACTTGCCGGTAAACATCCGCCGTGGCCCTGGCTGTATCTAGCCAGTTAAAGCGGGCGGCCCTGGCCAAACCCTTTATCCTGTATTGATGGGCCATTTCACGATTACTTAAAACTCTGCCAATCTCTTGGGCCAATTGAAGATGGTCATGGGGATTTACCAATACTGCGGCGTCACCCACCACTTCTGGAATAGAGGATACCCCCGTGGTAACTGTCGGCGTCCCACAAGCCATGGCTTCCAAGGGAGGTAAACCAAAGCCTTCATATAGGGACGGGTAGACAAAGACTTCTGCGGCATTATAAAAATAGGGCAGTTGATGGGTAGGAACATAGCCCGGCCAAAGCACCGGTCTTTTGAGATTGGTCAATTCCGCCAGCATCTGGGCATCCTTTTGTTCTTTGGATTCCCGTCCCACCATAACCAATTCAACAGGTTGATCCAGATTGGCGATAATCTCCCTATAGGCATTGATTAAAACCCGTAGGTTCTTCCGGGGACTAAAACCGCCCAGGTATAAGATAAAAGGATTACTGATTCCGTAGTTTTCCCTGACAAAAGTCATGGCTTCTTCTTTGGGCAACGGGCGGTAATAAGGTTCGGGGGCTTCATAAATAACTGATATCTTATCTTCAGGGACGTCTAATAGGTTTATCAGGTCATCTTTGGATGAATTTGAAACAGTTATAATATTGTCCGCTTGTTCTACAATATGGGGCATCTGCTCTAAAAATTCCTTTAAATAACCTTTTCCTACCGTTTCAGGAAATATATAAGGAATCAAGTCATGGATGGTAACTACATACCGGCATGGTTTGCCTTTAGGTAAACCTAATCCGTTCTGGGGCACATGATATATATCAATATTTTCCCTAACCAGAGAATGGGGGATGAAAACCTCTTCCCAATAGCGTTCCCGGTGTAATTCCAATAGCTGAAAGGCTTCATCACCGGCCAAATCCAAACCCCGGTACTCTTCCCCCGGCCAAAACAGCCGGTATTCTTCTCCTTCTAAGGCTTTAAGATGACGGATAAGTTGGTGGGTATAGGTGCCGATCCCGGTTCCCCGGTATTTCACAGCCCCCCTGGCATCGATGCCCACTTTCATGGCTGCCTCTCCCTTCCCATTTCTGTTAACATAACATTGATAAACTTTTTCCTGGCTTCTTGCATTTTTATGGCCCACTGTAACCTGACTAAACATTCTTCTTCAGTGCGGATATATTCCCGGTAATAAGTAAAGGCATATTGCCAAAATTCCTGGGGGAACCATATCTTGGCCAAGATAACCAGAAAATCATCCCGGTTAAGGGGCAGCACCCCGGAATATTGGTCAATTATCTCCCAAGCCTTATCCGGGTTCCAATTATGAATCCGCAGATTCCTAATCAACAGGCTGGCTAGATCATGGTGGGGCAAATCAAGAAAACTGTAATCAAAGTCAATAAGTTGGACTGTATCCCCGTTAATAATAACATTGTGCTGGGCCAAATCATGGTGACAAACCCATCCGGTTTCAGTCCCCCGGACCGCCATCTGCCGGTACGAGGTAGTGGACAAAAAATCAAGGGCCTGCTGCCCCTCCCGGTAAAATCTATCCACTTCACCGGCGAAAACCAGCTCAAATTCTGTAGGAGCAGATTTCTCCCCTGATATCCGGGCAAATTCCTGTAAATGTCTAAGGCGATTAGTGAAATGATGGGGCCAAAGGCCCCAATTACTCCTTGCCAGGTAACTCCGGCCGGGTTTATAGCCACGGGAAGCTAGGTGGAATCGGGCCAGGGCTCTGGCCGTAGCAGCCAAATCTCCTTTGTTACCGTAATCAGCCTGGCGGCCAGGCAGCCAGCGGGACAGGTAATAAATTTGCCCTCGCCATCTTACATAGGCGTCTCCCCGAGAAGTTTCTACAAACTCCGGCAGACCAGGAAAACCACTTGAAATTAGGTATTCAGTTATAGAGTGGATAAAAAGCAATTCCTCAGCCGGATAATTAACCTTTTTCAGCGCCAGAGTTCCCTGATTAGTTTCCAACCGCCAGACTTTATCCTTTTTAATTTCACTAGCTGCCGAAACCTGAAGGGGATAATGTTTTAACAAATCTTCCATTAATCCTCAACTCAATTCAGGTATTTTCCACCACCTATGGCCCGGCAAGGAAGGATCAAAAGGTTGAAATTGTTCAAACCCATTTGCTTCTTTTGAAACACAGTCAAAACTCCTGCTTTCTTCCCCTGCCCCATCACCTTCGGGTTCTTTCTGATCGATCCTCATTTCTTGGTTCTCAACTACCTCCAATATTGTTTCCGCCTCAAGCTCTTGTTCAATTTTTTCTTCTGTATCTTCATTGACCAATTGGCCTGATTTAAAATTACCTGTTGCCACTGTTTCTGCACTTGGCCATAAATCATCGGGGGACTGAATTGTAACCATTAAATGGGTAAACTCCTCAATGGATCGACCTGTTTCTCCCACATCCTCAAGATTTATAGGGAATTCCCCTGTCCCCAAGCCCTTGGTGTCGGTCTTAAGCACTCCCAAACTGACAAAAGTCGGACCAAGTCTGTTTTTGGCTACCAACCAGACCCTGTAACTGGAACCGGCATCCGGGCAATCACGCCAGCTTTCCAGCCCATTTACCCGGAGGCTGATATGGCCCTGCCCGCCCGTAATCTCCGTTATGGCTAGACCCACATTGTTGTCAGATAGCTCGCTTCCGTATTTAGCTAGAGGTGTAATCCAGCTTTGATAAGTCTTGTTCGCCAATGTCATTAGTCCTCAACCTCCTAATCTGGCTTTTACCAGTACCTGCGAAACCGAGGTTCTTTAACTTTTTTAACCAACTCTTTAACTTCCTGATCCTTATCCTTACGGCAAACCAATACCACATCCTTGGTATTGACGATGATTAAATCATCCACCCCGATGGTGGCTACCAACCTGTTACCATCGCTGTCGATGATACAGTTGTTGGTATCAATATTTACACAATTACCCTTAACTGCGTTGCCGCAATTATCCTTAATTAACATATTATCTAATATAGACCAACTTCCGACATCATCCCACCCAAATTCACAGGGAATAACCTCTATGTTTGAGGCTTTTTCCATAATTCCATAGTCAATGGACACTTTTTCCATATCGCGATATTCTTTTTTAACCACTTCTGTCTCTTGGGGGGTTCCAATAGAAGACTTAATTTTATCCAAACCTTTTGCCAATCTAGGCATATGCCGGTGAATGGCCTCCAACATAACCGAAACCCGACAGATAAAGATGCCGCAGTTCCAGTAAAACCTTCCACTATCAAGGTATTCCTTGGCTGTTTCAAGAGATGGTTTCTCGGTAAACCTGTTGGCCTTATAAACGGCCAGAGCATCCGAGTATTCCTCAATAAACTCCCCTTGTTCAATATAGCCGTACCCTGTCTTGGGTGAATAAGGATTAATACCCAAGGTAACAATGGATTTCCGTCTTTGTGCGGCTTCAACACCCCGGCAGAGGGTTTTCAGAAACCTTTCTTCATCAGCTACATAATGATCAGAGGGAACTATTACCATAACCCCTTCCGGATCAACGGTTGATAGTTTACTGGTAGCTAACCCAATACAGGTAGCGGTATCTCGTCGTAATGGTTCAACAATTACGTTACTCGACGGTAGACATGTCAATTGTTCCAATACCTTATTAACATACCGGCGGTTGGTTACCACATAAATCTGTTCGCGGTCAGATAACCGATTAAGTCTACGTTTGGTTGCCTGGAGCAGACTTTCCGGAGTGACGAAATCGAGAAATTGTTTGGGTATCCTGGAACGGCTCTTGGGCCAGAACCTCGTACCGGTACCCCCTGCCAAAATAACCGGGAATATCATCCTAAGACCTCCTTTTGGGCAAATGTACCGGGCATAATTCATCATATGAAGGAGGATGGGAAAGTGTGAACCTTTGGATAGTCGTCAGTCTTCAGTCGTCAGCTTAAAAATATAAAAGGCGTACATGGTTTGTTCCGTTGCGTACGCCTTTTCACCCGCAAGGGGTGGCCGCAACCCTAAGAAGCAAAGCTTCTAAAGGTTGCACACTATACTATTTTCTATAAGGGTCAAAATTCGAGAGGGTAATTACTTTTGACCAACAGGACAGGATTTTAAGCAGTTAAAACAAAAATATTGAAAACCAATGAATCCAGCTTGGTATAAGCGCCAAAATTCCGGATCCTTAAGCATATTTTTTTGTTCTTCGGGCGAACTAGCCAAAACCTTTTGGTAAAAATGGATATTAGCCCCAATCCCATAGGGTTGAGATTTTTTCAAGCATTTGCCGATATCGGTTTTCCCTGCTTCCTCCAGGGCACCGGCAGGACAACTTTGGACACAAAGGTCACATTGGTTACATAACTCTTCCTGAATCGGTGGATCTGATGGCAAATCCAGATCACAAAGAATGACAGTAAAAATCACTCTGGTTCCAAATTCGGGATGCAGCACCAAGTTATGCCGCCCAAAGGTCCCCAGACCGGCAGCAACAGCAGCATGCCGGAGGGATACATCCCCTATGCTACCCATGGTATCATAACTCATCTCCAAAGGATAAGAGGGCGATACCGTCATCGCTCTAGCCTGATATTCCCGCTCCAAAAATCTGGCCACTTTATAATTACAGGACCGGGCAAATTCCATTAAATCCATTCTGCCACTGAAGGCAATCTGCATATTAGGACTATCGCAATTAGATAATTCTTTATGGGCTAACACCACCATACTTTTGGCCGCCGAAAAAATAGTAGTCAACTGGGGAGACCTAACGCTATGGTAATCCGCTACCGCCGCAAATCCCACATCATCAACACCCAAACCCAATACATAATCTCTAATTCTATCCTTCATCAAACTTCAACCCCCAGTTTTTTCATTGAGAAATACTTAATACAATTGTAGGCTCTTGCTCCTGGCCTGTCAATGGCAATAACTCCTGTTTTCGCCCATTCAAAAGCCAAATTAGCCAGTTAAGGGGAGAGAGCATATTTGGCACAGTCTGCTTTAAAATTCTAGCAGTTGTTTTGGGATGGAATCAACCATTTAACTTCTTTTTTTAAAGACTTTCCAACCGTTTTTGCCTTGGAGGAAATCATCTGTTAGTTCAAGTAAAGTCTGGGTTTTCTTTATTGGTTTGACCTGGGGCTTAGGTGGTGGGGTGAACTCTACCTCGGTCACTACCTTCGTCTCCCCGCTGATACCGGCTGCTGTTATCTCTACCGTTCCACCGGTCTCAGTCTCCGGCTGGTCTTCTTCATAATCCAGAATTTTCGGACGTTCCTTGGGCTCAACATTCAGCCTGATGTTATGTACTGCTGCGAAGTTGGTTATAAATTGCTCCCGTAGTTGGGTCTCGTTAATGACTTTATATAGTTTTTCCACAGCTTCCTCTTCGCTCCAACTGCGGGTTCGACTGTGGTAACGTTTTACCAGCCTCCAAGCCTTGCGGGGGAAAGCCAGATAAGCCAGTAAAACCTGAAGCTCCTGGGGAGTTATTTCAAGAATAGAATTGTAGATGCTTACTGCTCTATTGGCCACCTCTACATCCCAGTTATATTTGGGTAGATAACGGCAAAGAAGTCGGGCCAGGTCATGGATACGAACATCCTCGATGCAGTGATCAAAATCCACCACGTAAATACCCAGTTTCTTGGTGCGAATAAGGTTACGAGTGGTAAAATCTCGGTGGCAGACGATACCGCTGGCTTTATCCTTTTGGGCCAGGCCCTGATAATCAGCATCATCCAGCAATCCAAGAGCTAAACAAGCTTGACGCTGAAAGGTGGGAAGGTGTTGTTTAAAAAGCCTGGCAAATTGACTAAAACCAGAACTATCTTGCTTTAGCTCGAAATCAGCTATTTGACTGCTTCGTTCCAAAAACTTGGGTTCCCAATGTCCCCATTCCATCCGCCCCTTGGCATTGGCTGGGGGTTGGTAACCGGCGGCGGCTTTATGCATATGAGCCAGGGTAGCTATAGCTTCTTCCAAATGATTTATCTTTTTCAGATCACAAGTCCGGCCTTCCACCCAGTCGGTAAGGTAGTAGAGTTCTCCCCGGTACTTTAGATAGGGCTCTCCGTACTTAGTAAAAATAAACCGGGCCGTTTTCTTGAAACCTTGACGGGCCAGATGCTCCAAAAAATAGCAGATAAACCTGAGTTCAGCCTCAGTGCAGCCGGTCTTCTTGAGCATCTTAACCCCCCGGTCGGTGGGCACCCGGTAAGCGCCGCGGCAGGGCTTAATTTTTTTTACCACCTGAAGGTCATAATCCTTTAAGATTTCCTCCTCAAGAAAATCCTTTTCATCCAGTTCCCCCTTAAGTCGTCCTTTTTTCCCCAAATTCACCGCCTCCTATTCCAACCACTCCCAGCGCAACCTTTCCAGGAACTCACCCCGGAGATTGCGGTCTTCTTCCATTTGGGCCAAGCTTAGCCTAAGCTTTTCTTCCTTCTGGCTCTGGGGTTCATGATAATATTTCCCTGCCAACCGCCAGAAAGTCTGGGGAAAGGTGAGGGCCGCCAACACCAGCAACCTTTCCTCCTTTTGTAAAGGGATAGTTTTCTCATATTCCAGCAGGAGGGGAAGGGCCTTCTCCCATTTCCAATGATTTTTTTCCATTACCTTGCGGATAAACCGGGCCAAATCCCCCTCTTTATGATCAAAGGCACAGTAATCAAAATCCAGAACATACACCTGGCGGTACCTGTTTATAAGCAAATTGTGATATGTATAATCCCGGTGACAAAGGGTCATTTGCTGCCGGTTTTTTTTTACTGTTTCGTGATATCCGGCGATTCTTAACAATTCCAAGGCCGACTTTCCCTGAGCCAGATAATAATCCACCACCGCCAAAAACCCTTTATCAAAGCCCGTCTTGACGATTTTCTGCCGTGCTACGTCCCGGAAAATCTCCAATTCTTTCAGGGCATTTAGCCATCTTTGAGGCCAAGTACCCACATAATCCCGTAGATTTTTGATTTCCGGCACATAACCACGGGAAGCTAAATGGAGACCGGCCAAGGTTTCGGCGGCAAGTACCCCGTGCCACCCCACCCGAAAGTCCGCTTCCCTGCCTCTCAACCAGGGGGTGAGGTAATATTGTCCCTCACCGGTAGTAACAAAGTAGTGACCATCAATGGTAGGCAGAGGAAGGGCCAATCTTGAAAAACCTTTTTTAGATAAATAATCCATCGCCCTCAGAATAAATTTAAGTTTAGTCAGGTCAAGGGTAGTTTTCTTAAGGCAATATGGTCCCCGGTTGGTGTCCAACCGCCACACACCCCGCACCGGTGTAATTGACCTGATGGTCAGAGGGTACTTTTCCAGCAACTCCTGGTTAATCCCGTGCTGAGCTAATTGTCCATTTAACCCATTGGTCACAACCTGACCTTTTTTACGCAAACAGCCCGCCCCCTTAGCATCAATCTACCGGATAATCGACCAATTGGTTCAAAAAGGCAACCCGCTGACCTTCTTCTTCTAAGCAATGCTTTAATTTTCGCAGTATTTCTTTTTCAGGATAGTTATTATCTCCCCGGTAGTAACGGCCGGAATAAACCCAAAAGGTTCGGGGAAAGGTCAGGAAGGCGATGAGCACATGTTTCTCTTCCGGGGTTAGGGGCCGCACTCCGGTATAGGTATCAAGGATTTCACGGCCCAATTCCCAATTCCATTGGTTGGCGGATACCAGGGTCCGCAAGAAGCGGCCCAGGTCATAAACTCGCAAATCATTGATAGCATATTCGAAATCCAGTACATAAACCTGCCACTGGTAATCCAACAATAAATTTCTGGCCCCGAAATCCCGGTGACAGAAACACCCACCCTCCTCCTCCCTTTTCACCAATTCTTGATACTGGGGAGAATCCAATTGATTTAACGCCGCCAATCCTTGTTGATAATAATAGCGCACATGCTGGTTGTATAGGACATCTAATTCACCTTGCTGCTGTTTGCGCCCAGAAATCAGGGCATTTTCCAACAATTCCACGCAGCGGTATTGAAACTTTTTCACCCAATGGCCCCGATTATTAATCACTGCACTGCCGTTAAGAAGCTGCAGACCTTCGCTGGCTATGTGGAGCTGGGCCAATTTCATTACTACAGACCGGCGGTGTTCCTCTTTGGTCAAATCGGGGTGTTTTCCGTCAATCCAATCAAAGATTACATATTGTTCCCCCGGCTCACCAAAGGCGTACGGCAAACCGTGCTTGGTCATAATAAATCTGACCACTGTGCGCAACCCCCGATCTGCCAGGTGCTCCTGAACCGAATGGATGTAACGTAACCTTGATTCCCCGTTAGTTATCTTTTTCATTCCTTTGGTTCCACGATCGGTTGCTATTTTCCAGAGATTCTCCTTAACTTTTTCCAGATCTTCAACCACCAAGTTATATTCCTTGAAAATCTCTTCCAGTGGGACCGCCTCTTTCAAATACGGTTCAACAATGCTCACCCCACCAGCTCCTTTCTATTTTTTAGGCTGATAAAGTTGCCTCTATATGCAAAAGATTCCCTTCGTGTAATATTTATGAAGGAAATTAAAAAAAGTGACAACTTTTTTGAATAAGTTGTCACTTGAGATTCTATATAGACTTTGAGATTATCCCTCTCCCGGTCAGAAAAGCCTTTTTATTTAATTCCACGAACTTTGCAGGCACCAGTTCTGAAATTACCTTAAGCCACAGTTCCGGGGCAACCTCCAGGTCAGCGGAAAGGCGACCAAGCATAATTACTCCTGCCAAAGCCGGGTTCCCCAATTCTTTAGCTAAGCCAATGGCATCAACCCATTCCATTCTGCTGGCCCGGGAAATTAATTCCTGCTCAATAGCGGTTTCGGAAGGGTATTCTGCCTGACCGGTTGTAACAGTTGGTGGGAACATCTTATGCTTGTTCACATATACCACCGAAGAAGGGTTAAGATACTCGGTCCAACGGGCAGCTTCCAGCATTTCAAACCCAATTAAGTAGTCGGCTTTGCCCTTTTCAATAAGGGGGGAATAAACCTTCTTACCCCAGCGAACCTGACTTTCCACACCCCCGCCACGCTGGGACATGCCATGCACTTCCGACTTTTTGACATCATAACCGGCATTGTAACCAACCTCTACCAAGATATCACTTGCCAAAATGGTGCCCTGTCCGCCAACACCGGCGATAATGAAATCAACTTTATTTTGCATCTATACCCTACCTCCTTTCTATTGCTCCTCCGGTTTTTTGATGGCATTGAATGGACAAACCCTGGCACACAGACCACAGCCGTTGCAAAGAATGTTATCAATAGCTACATAATTTTCACCTTTAGTGATGGGTGGACAGCCGATCTTAAGACAGTTCCCACAGTTGGTGCAAGCCTCGGTATCAACGGTTGGCACAGGGTGCTTTTCTTTGGTATGAAGCACACAGGGATACCTGGCAATAACTACTGAAGGTTCACCCGATTCAAGACCTTCCTTTACTACCTTCATCACCTGCTCAACTTCGTAGGGATTAACCACTTCAACTCGCTTGGCCCCTAGGCCCCGGACTACTGTTTCAATATCTATACGCTCCGCCGGTTCACCTAGGAGGGTCCGACCGGAGCCAGGATTATCCTGATGACCGGTCATGGCGGTAATCCTGTTATCAGTAATAATTAGAGTACTGATACCACCGTTATATAAGACATCAATCATTGGATGGATTCCACTATGGAAGAAGGTAGAATCACCAAGAACCGCCACCGTTTTGTCTTTGACACCCATCTTATCAACCCCATGGACAACCCCGAAACCGCCTCCCATACAAGTTGTGGTATGCATAGCAGCAAGGGGTGGCGCCGCACCAAGGGTATAACAGCCAATGTCACCAAACACAGTGGCATCAAGACGTTTTAAGGCATAGAATAATCCCCGGTGCCCACAACCTGGGCAGAGCATCGGTGGCCGCATGGGTAGATCAATGCTTGCTGCCGAGACTTCAGGCGGAGCCTCCGTCAGCAAACCAGCCTTGTAGGATACCTCACGAATTAGTGAGGGGCTATATTCACCTTCAATTGGATATACCTCTTTCCCAATACAGTCAAGGCCCAGTATTCTGACATACTCTTCAATAAAGGGATCAAGTTCCTCAATGATTACCAGCTTCTTAACCCTCTTGGCGAAGTCTATAATCATCTGCTTGGGTAGGGGCCAGACCATGCCTAGTTTCAATATGGTGGCATTAGGGAAAACATCCCGGGCATACTGGTAGATAACACCACTGGTGATAATGCCGATTTCATCGTTTCCGGGCTCTATTTTATTGATTTCTAAGGTCTCTGCCAGGGCCGCCAATTTTTGCAGTCGTTCTTCCACCACAGGGTGACGACGACGGGCATTACCTGGTACCATTACATACTTAGGGATATTGCGTTCATAGGCGGGAATTTCGTCACTTGGGATTACCCGCTTACTATCATCTATCTCAACCAAGGTGCGGGAATGGGAAAGTCGAGTGGTTGTGCGAATCAGTACCGGAGTATCATACTGTTCACTCATCTCTAAAGCAATTCGGACATAATTCTTGGCTTCTTCACTGTCAGCAGGCTCAAGCATAGGAACTTTGGCAAACTTAGCATAATTACGATTATCCTGCTCATTTTGGGAACTATGCATTCCCGGATCATCAGCGTTAATGATTACCAAGCCACCCTTTAGCCCGGTATAAGATGCGGAAAACAGCGAGTCGGCGGCAACATTCAGGCCTACGTGCTTCATGGCACATAAGGCGCGGCGTCCGGCATAGGAGGCGCCCGTTGCCACATCCAGGGAAACCTTTTCATTAGGGGACCACTCAGCATAAATCGTGTCGTAAGTAGCACAATTCTTAACAATTTCTGTACTTGGGGTCCCAGGGTAGGCGGCTGCGAGTTGGACTCCTGCCAGATAAGCCCCATAAGCAAAGGCTTCATTACCTGATAATAGTTTTTTCATGCGTTACCCCTCCTCATTACTTTAAAAAGAAAATCATCCTAATTTATTAACACCTAAATAGCGGAGGTTATCCCGCCTTAAATACGGAAAGCCTGACTCAGATCGGCAATTAAATCCTCCGCCTCCTCTAAACCTACCGATAAGCGGATCAAGTCATCCGTCACCCCTAGTTCCTGTCTTCTTGCCTGGGGAATGGCAGCATGGGACATGGTTACCGGATAAGAGATAATACTTTCCACCGCTCCAAGGCTCACAGCCAGAACTGGAAGCTTGACTCCATTTAATACTTGACGGGCTTGCTCAACGCTTTTCATTTTAAACGAAACAATAGCGCCAAAGCCTTGAGCCTGACGGGCGGCAAGTTGATGACCGGGATGGTGGGGTAAGCCGGGGTAATACACCTCTTTGACCTCGGGTTGCTGGACCAGCCATTCCGCAATCTTATGGGCGCTGGCTTGCTGTTGATCCAACCTAACCTTCAGGGTCTTAATTCCCCGCATCACCAGCCAGCTGTCCTGGGGTCCAAGCACCGCCCCAAAGGAATTCTGGAGGAAATATAATTCATTGGCTAAATCAGGATCCTTGACCACCGCTAGCCCGGCGATGACATCACTGTGGCCGCCCAAATACTTGGTGGCGCTGTGAATGACGATGTCTGCCCCCAGTTCCAGGGGCCGCTGTAGGTAAGGTGTCATAAAGGTATTATCCACAATGGTCAGCAGGTTATGTTGACGGGCAAGGGCTGCGGCCCCGGCCAAGTCGGTTATCTTAAGCAAAGGATTGGACGGGGATTCCAGGAACAATGCCTTTGTTTGGGGAGTTATGGCTTGCTTAATGTTATCCAGGTCGCTGGTATCAACGAAGGTGGCGGTGATGCCCAATCTACTGAAAACCCTGGTCAGAACCCGGTAGGTTCCACCGTAAATATCCTCTGACACGATAAGATGATCACCGGGGCTTAATAATAACAGTACCGTACTTGTAGCAGCCATCCCGGAAGCGAAAGCAAACCCCCGAACTCCCCCCTCTAGTTGGGCTATAATATCCTCCAGGGCCTGCCTGGTTGGATTCCCGGAACGGGCATAGTCATAAACCCCCGGCTCCTCCAGGGACTTTTGCCCGAAGGTGGAGACTTGATAGATGGGAACACTGGCCGCTCCCGTATGCGGGTCTATCTCTGAGCCGGAATGTAGTAATTTGGTGGAGAAATGCATGATGACACCTCTTTCTTAAGATGATGCTTTGGAGTAGGGGTTCATAGTTCGTAGTTCTTAGTTTATAGTTAAAGGCTTTTGTATGACCTTTAAGCATGACCCCAGAAACAACTACGAACTATGAACTACGAACTATGAACTAATCAATCAACTATGAACTATGAACTAATCTAATGCTTGCTCTAAATCGGCTATCAAATCTTCGGGATGTTCGATACCCACCGAAAGCCGTAGGAGACAGTCGCAGACACCGAGCCTGGCCCTGGTCTCCGGGGGGATGTCGCAATGAGTTTGTTTGGCCGGGAAGGTTATTAGAGTTTCGACCCCGCCGAGGCTTTCGGCGAAGGGGATTAGTTTCACTTTGGCTAGAACTTGTTCTACCAGGGCCGCTTCCTTCACGGTAAAGGAAATCATGCCCCCGAATCCTTTGGCCTGTTGGGAAAGTAACTTGTGCCCAGGATGGTTGGGCAGACCGGGGTAATAAACCTTTTCAACCTGGGGATGTTCCTCCAGCCAACGGGCAATTGTCAAAGAATTGGCCTGCTGCCTGTCCAGCCGGAGGCCCAGGGTCTTCAACCCCCGGATAATCAGCCAGGAATCCTGGGGGCCTAATATAGCCCCGGCCCCGTTTTGAAGAAAGTAAACCTTATCAGCAAGTTCCGGATCCTTGACCACCACCAGACCTGCCACTACATCATTATGGCCGCCCAAGTACTTAGTGGCGCTATGGATGACTATATCCGCTCCAAAATCCAAGGGCTTTTGCAGATAAGGGGTCATAAAAGTGTTGTCCACTATGTACAGGACACTGCGGGATTTGGCCAGTTCCCCAATGGCAGCCAGGTCGGCCACCTTCAACAAGGGATTGGTGGGAGACTCCACCAGGATGGCCCTGGTGTTGGACTTAATAGCCTTTTCCACCTGACCCAAATCACTGGTATCTACATAAGTAGCCGATAGGTCAAACCGGTTAAAAATCTGCTCCAACAGCCGGTATGTTCCACCATAAAGGTCCTCGGTAACCACCAGATGATCGCCTTTCTGGAGTAATAACAGGATTGAAGTGATAGCCGCCATGCCCGAAGAGAAGGCAAATCCCCGCACTCCCCCCTCTAGTTGAGCTATGGCCTCTTCCAGGGCCTGACGGGTAGGATTACCGCTCCTGGAATAATCGTATCCGGTACTTTCCCCCAAAGCCGGATGGGCAAAAGTAGCACATTGATAGATAGGTGTACTGATAGAACCGGTTCTGGGATCCCGCCCAACCCCCAGATGAGCTAATTGAGTAGTAATATGCATGAACTGCTCCTCCTTTTTGACAAAATAAAAACCTCTTCGCAGACGAAGAGGCATGATTTTCAACACGCACTCTCATCTGCAAGGACACCTAAGTCCTCCAGGAATTGGCACCATCGCTGTGCTTGTCTTTAATCTTGGCCCTTAAGCATCAGCTGAAATAGCTAACGACTAAGGACTAATGACTAACGACTCAAACCGCCGGTTGCCGGGCTTCATCGGGCCAGTCCCTCCGCCACTCTGGATAAGAGTAGTCTACCATTATAAAAGGCTTGTTAACACCGAGAGTGTATCCAAGCCTCCAGTTATTTGGTCGACCGATATAAAATTGTAAAGGAATGTGTATATAAACAGTATAATGAGTAGAGCTATATTTGTCAATACATAATGTTTAAAATTCCGAAGTAAGGGGATATCGTCCATACTTGCGGGCCGCCCCCACCAGGGCATGAATGTTTTCCGGCTTGGTATCAATGGGTAAACCGCAACCCAAAGACAGTATATATCCTTTAGGACTGTCATAGGCCTTACGTAAACACTCTTTGGCATTTTCCACCACATCATCCGGGGTTCCCAGGTACATGGTCTCAGTAGGACGGATATTGCCCACTAAAACTACCCTATCCCCCACTGCTTCCTTGGCTTCAGCCAAATCAATTTCATTATCCAGGCTTAAGGTACCGGCCCCGGTATCGGCCATGGCCTGCCAAATCTTTTTGGTGTTACCGCAGATATGCAGGGAAGGCGGGCTTGCCACCCGTTTTATGTGGTCGGTGAGTTCTTTAAGGTATGGGTAAACGAATTCCTTAAACTGCTTGGGGCTAATCAAGCTGCCTGAAGCCGTTGGGTCAGCCAGGCCGAAATTCACCCCTAATTTGGCTGCCTCCTCAATATAGGGGATGGTACTTTCCAAGGCAAACCGCAGGAGTTTATGGGCAAATTCAGGCTGATAATAAAGATCCCGCAGGAAATTTTCCGTTCCCCTGATATTTGCCGCCGTTGTAAAGGGTCCTGCAACACTGGTTGAAATCGGAACCTCTTCCCCCAATTCATCGACCAGTAGTTGCAGTGCCTCTAAGAAGAGAGGAAGTCGCCCATCTTTCTGGGGATCGGGGGGTATCAGATTATCCAGGTCGGCAAAGTTTTTGACTGGGAAATCGTCTAGATAAGGCGCACTTTCTTGGGGTAAAGCCACTTTACTCCCGACGGCTTCGGGAATCCCCGCCAAGCCGGGCCCCACACCTACGGAATCATGGCCATAAGTCCTGTAAGCGGCAATCTGCCCTCGGGCCAAGTTTTCGGCCGATAACTGATATTCCGAAACTTTGATACCAATTACCCTTGCCGCATGGTCACTGATAAAAGGGTTACAGGGAATCCTGTCAAAGGGTTTCCCCTCTATTAGAGCCTTACTTCGTTCCTTTGGGGTCATTTCATCGCAGTAGTTATTATTACCCAAAGCAATCTTCCTTTCTATTCAGCAATATAATAAGACTAGCTAAACAACCAGCCTTTAGACCTTGGCCTGCTCCCGAACCAGTTCCAATAAGGCCCGCAGGTTTTCCGTAGGAGTTCCGATAGCTATACCGCAGCCGGAAGAAAGTATAAACCCGGCAGGGTTATCTTGGGCCTTCTCCAGGGACTTCCTGGCCTCCTCCTTGACCGTTTCCGGCGTACCTAACAATAGGTTTAAGGGAGCCACATTGCCCATCAACGCTACCCTATCCCCCACCGCTTTCTTAGCCTCGGCCAAATCCACCGTTTCTTCCAAACTAATAACTGTGGCCCCGGTATCCGCCATCAAGCCCCAAATCTTGCGAGTATTGCCGCAGATATGAAGCTGGGCCTGACCGGTCTCCCTGACCAAATAGGTTTCTACCTCATTCAGATAGGGGAAAGCAAAATTTTTAAAATGGAGCGGGCTTAACAAGGAACCGGAAGCCACCGGTTCCGAGGTCCAGGGGATACCACCAGTTGCAATTATGGCCCGGCTGTAATTAAGAACACTCTGGGTGGTGATTCTTAATAAGGTGTGGACAAACTCAGGATCATAGTAAAAATCCTTCATCAAATCCTCGGCCCCCCTCAAGGCTGCCGCCAGACTTAAGGGACTGCCCACCTGGATGTGTACTTCCACTTCATGGCCAAGCTCTTCGACCACTCGTCTCACTGCTTCCAAATGGAGGGGCAGTCTCCCGTCCTTTTCGGGATTAGGGGGCTGGATTTGGGGCAGCTTCTTCTTATCCTGCAAAATATGTTGACTCACATAAGGGGTGTTATCCTCGGGAAAAACCAATTTACAGCCCATGGCTTCCGCCTGGGCCTTCCAGCCCCCGGCCAGGGAAATAGCGTCGGTTGGCACCTCCCGGTACATGGCAATATGACTATTGGCCATTACTTCCGCCGAGAGATTATACTCAGATATCTTTACTCCATAAAAATGTCCGGCATGATCGGCCATAAGAGGTATATAAGGAATCCGGTCCACCGACTGCCTTCGGTTAAAAGCCTGCATCCTCTCCAACGGAGTTAATTCATCTTTCGGGGTCATGACACCCTACCTTTCTCCACAATTATTCCTTGGGACTTTTTTCATGATGATAGAAAAAAACAAAAGAGACCCACCCTTTTTGGCAGGCCTCTAGTATTTCTAGTCGGTCTAACTCAGCACTAACATATAGCAAATTTCCCATAGCTTAAATCCAAGTATTTCGCTTTGATTTATTATAATTATAAAACTCTCTCCCGCCCTTGTCAATAGTTTAAACAGCAAAAAGCTGTCTGCCCCTGAGGGCACAACAACCTTTCACTAAAGTTTATTATAGCGGCCCTCCATACCTGGCCATTAGGTCTTCCATAAAATTTAGCCCACCCCGATAGCCGACGTAACTGCGGTCGACAATGAGTCGGTCATAGGAGGGAAAGGATACACTCAGGAATAAAGCCTCGCCAAGCTCCTTCTCGGCGACGTACCTCTCCATGGAACTGGCCAGCAGCAACTGTAAGGTGTAATCTCCCAGCAATAACCGGATTTTATGGGAATCCACCTCAAAAACCACCTTGGGCTTAATAGCACTCTCCAAGCCTTCGGTCAGATTTCGCACAATCCCTTCCCGGTATTCTTCCGGGGGGTCATCGGTAACAACCACAACTTCGGGATTAAAGCCCAACTCGTTGGTTGCATACCTGGTTATGCCGATAGCGGTGCTACTATCCGCCACCACCCCATAGTAGGCGTGGGGCAGCCCAATAACCAGGATGTTGCCGATATACTCGGTGAAACGGTAAGCATTCTGTTCTTCTTCCTCAATAACCCTTTCGATGACCTTAGAAGAAATCTTCAGTTTCTTACCGATTCTCCGGAGAAATGCCGTGGTATCTTTAGGCCCGATAGGAACCGAAGGAAAATATTCATAGGCGGTTTCAAATCTTTTCTCAAGTTTTTCCGCAGTGGGTATACCCCAGAGGGAGAAAACCAGATTCAGTTCCGCTGCAGGGATTCTTTTTAAAGCTTCCAAGCCTTTTAAATCGGAGAAGATGATATTAACTTTGACCCCGACTTTTTCAAGGAGATTTTTAATCACCTGGAGATCCCCTTTCCAGAAAAGATTCTGGGTAGGAACAATCCCCAGCAGGTTGACCAAGCGGTTCTCCTTGGGGAGTGAAGTCAGGAGTTGGTCTATTACTGCATCAAAATATAGCTCATACCCTTTATAGGAGTTACCCACGAACCCTGCGGTTTTGACATGGATAATGGGCGCTCTGTCCTTAAACTCTGCCACTACTGCATCCACATCGTCTCCGATGAGGGCAGGCACGCAGGAAGAGATTACGGTATATAAGTCACCGGGCATTAGTTTGATGGTAGAATCAATAAGTTCACGCAACTTATTTTCCCCGCCAAAAATAACGTGCTCTTCCACCAGGGTTGAGCAAGGAGTGGTGGCTCCACCTACAGGTCCGGGACTGTTAAGACCGTCGGCAAAACTTTGTCCGGCATTTTGGGCAAAACCGCATCCGCCCCCGGAATGTAACAAAGGTATAGTGCCGAAGGTTGCCAGGGCCGCCGCATAGGCTCCTCCCAGGGCACAGGAATATCTTGGTGCCTCAACTACTTCAGGAAATAATTCCACATCTTCTTTTTTTAAAGCCATCCCTTTATTTAGCCTCCTTTTTTGCAAAGTAGAGAGGATCGGGCTGCTGGTACCACCATTCATGATAAACATCAGGGGTTTTTTCCAGCATAGTCTTCTGGAAGGACTGGTTTTTAGTGGACTGAAGTAAGAAATTACCGCATGCTACTGCACCTTTGTAACCGGCTTGACCACTCCACTCCCGGGCATCGCCCCTGGCAGAGTGAATCCTGGTTGCACCCTTCTCCCGTTTATAAGCATTACCCTGGAAAGGACAGGTCAAGGCAATCTCAGGGTCGTACCTCTTGGTATGATGGGCTACTTCGGCTGCCTGGAAGGTATTAATCAGGATATCAAAATCTCCTACTTCCTCGATTAGCTGCTCAGTTTCATCAGCCACCAGGTTATCGAAGTCTAGGCAGATAGCAGCCGGTGTCTTTACACCCAATTCATTGAAATATGGAACCTGGGTCAAGAGGCGGCCCTGACCCAAGGAACCTAGTACATCAATGGGTTGACCGTCGTTGAGCTTCTTGAACTCCTTCTGGATGGCCTCCAGTTTGGGCAGCCATGCATCATGCTCTTCAGCGATAACCTTTTCCACTTCTTTTTCCTTCCCGGTAAACTGTGCCACAGTCCGTAACCACTGATCGGTATGTTCAATACCCACGGGTGACGGATACAAGAAATAGGGAACTCCATGCTCTTGCTTCAGACCCCTGGAAAGATAGTCAGTAAAGGATGAACAAATAGGAGCGGTAACCGCCGCCTCAGAAAGGATTTCAAACTGTTCAACAGTAGAGAATTCGGGAATAAAATTGGGCCGCAAACCTAATTTACCCAGAAGCCTGGTGATTTCCAACCGGTCCTGCCAGGTATAGGAAAGCATACTGGCCACATTGACCAGGTCTTTTTGTTTTTTCTTAGCAGGTTTAACCAGATATTTAAGGACGCCGTGCCAGAAAGCATCATAACCTGTTTGAACCAGCCGTGACCTGATACCTTCGCAATGAATGGGTACGATGGTTGCCTTAACTTCGCCCTGAACCTCAGCCACAGTCCCTTCAATGTCCTCGCCGATGATCCCTGAGGTGCAAGAAGCCAGGACAAAGATGGCCTTGGGGTTATACCGTCTCTCGGCCTCTTTGATGGTGTACTTGAGTTTATCCGCTGCCCCGTAGATTACATCTCTTTCAGTAATGTTGGTGGTCAGCCAATGGAAATCATAATTTTCCGGACGGCCTAAGCTGGTGGGGACTTTACGGAAGATTTCCCTATACCCCAGACCTACTACCGAACAACCAACCGGTGCATGAACAATCATGACCGAATCCCGGATAGTCATAATCCGTTGGGTCAGGTAGAAATTCAACAGGCATCCTGATGATTGCTGAAAGGCCCTCTCACGGTTGAGCAGGTTGCCTGCCCGCACCTCCTTGATCAGGTCGCTGGCCTTACCAAAATAGGCATTAATGCCGTTCCCCCGTTGCTCTCGGGTGGGACTGGTGGATGCTTTAAGATCGATTGCCATTTGTTAATACCCCCTTTTTAGATAAAAAGACCGATTCCCGTTACGGGAATCGGTCTCAAGTTAACTGGTCGACCAATATTTCCAAGTATTCAGATTAGTTTAAGTGTATTTTACCTGGTTATTTATTTCTTGTCAAGAAGAAATTATATTTTTTTCCACTAGGCAGTGTGTTATTTCTATTCCTGGTTCCCATACTTTTCAAACTCATGGGTAATCAAATCGGCGGGTTTTAGTTTACCCCTAGTTTTACACCTTAACTAAAAACGAAAATCCCGAAACCCTTGCGGCAAACTGCTTCAAGGGCATATTTTTTTCTATTTTTCTTCATTATTATGTATAGTAAAGTATAGAATTATATGCTATA
>JAJZSN010000134.1 GCA_021849745.1 Bacillota bacterium
CAGCCATTCTTCGATGGTAGAAGACGGCCCTCGTTTTAATAACACGGGACGGCTGGTTTTAGCCACTTCCTTAAGAAGTAAAAAGTTCTGCATATTCCGGGCGCCAATTTGTAGGATATCACTGTATTCAGCCACCAGTTCCACATTCCTGGGGTCAACTACTTCGGTAACAATCAACAACCCAGTTTGTTCCCTGGCCTCAGCCAAATACTTAAGACCTTCCTCCTCTAATCCCTGGAAGGCATAGGGTGATGTTCTGGGTTTATATGCCCCGCCTCGCAACACCCTGGCCCCTGCAGCTTTTACTGCATGAGCAGCTTCTAGAAGTTGCTCCCGGCTCTCCACCGCACAAGGACCGGCCAGAACAGGAATCTGACTACCGCCGAATTCAACATCGCCAATTTTTACTATGGTATTTTCCGGTTTAAAGTTGCGGTCAGCTAATTTATAAGGGTGGAGAATTTCCACCACTTTTTCCACTCCGGGTAAAGTCTCCAGGTTCATTTGGGGCAAAGCATTTTTGTCGCCGATTCCCCCGATGACCGTCCTTTCCACACCTTCCGATAAGTGAACAGCAAAACCGAACTTTTCCAGTCTTTCAATAACTTTATTCACCTGATCCTTAGTAGCTCCGTGATCCATAACTACAATCATTTATGTAACCTCCTTGTTAGTCCCAGGAGGTTAGCTATCGGTTATTTTATATACCGGCTAGTACTTCCTCTAGGGCCGCAATAAATTTTTGATTTTCTTCCGGTGTTCCTATGGTCACCCTGATTGAGGTAGGATAACCGTAGATGTCCCCTGAACGGACGATAATCCCCTTTTTCAACAGAGCCTGAAACACCTTGGCGCTATCCCTTCCCGTATCAACCATGATAAAGTTGGCTACTGTAGGAATATAGGGCAGCCCTAATTTGGTAAAAACCTTGTACAAATAATCCCTTCCAGCCAGATTGGCTGTTTTCACTTTGGCCACATGTTCCTTATCAGCCAAAGCGGCCAAGGCTCCGGCCTGGACCATAGAGTTCACATTAAAGGGTTCCCGAACTCTGTTCATGGCCGCAGCCAGTTCCGGCTTGGTAGCAGCATATCCCAGCCGCAACCCGGCCAGTCCGTACATCTTGGAAAAGGTACGCATAACCATGACATTTCGGCCCTGAGCCAAATAATCCAACACATTAGGATAATCTGGGTCATTCACATATTCAAAATAGGCCTCATCAAAGACCACAATAGCGCTTTCCGGCACCTTATCCATGAAAGCATCCATTTCCCCTTTGGGGACAAAAGTTCCTGTAGGATTGTTGGGATTGCAGATATAAATAAGTTTTGTTTTAGAATTTATTTTGGCCCCGAAGGCCTCTAGATCGTGACTTTGATCTTTAAGGGGAATTTCATGGGTTACCCCGTTCATCATCATCACAGTCGGCTGATAGCGGGGAAAGGTGGGGGTTGCCATGATGGCCTCGTCCCCAGGGTTAACAAAAGTAACCGCTATCATCTGGATAACCTCATCAGAACCGTTGGCCAGAAATAGTTGTTCAGGATTCACCCCAAGCTCCCTGGCCAAAGCCTCTTTCAAGTAATAGGAGTTACCATCAGGATAGATGTGCATCTTGGGAGCAGCCTGAACCATGGCCTCCACTGCCTTGGGTGAGGGACCAAAGGGGTTTTCGTTAGAAGCCAGTTTAACAATCTCCTCCAGACCAAGCTCCCGTTTTACCTCATCAATAGGTTTCCCCGCTACATAGCGTTTTAAATCCTTAACAACCTCTCTGACTAATGACATGGATAGTTCTCCTCCTTGTATTACGGACCACCACGGGTCGAATCTTTGTACAAAAAGACACCCCAAAGAAGGAGTGTCTTACCATTCAATTTAGACACACTTATCCCTCCTACCGTTCTACAAGCTAGCTATCAGCTATCAGCTGTCAGCTTTGGGTATTTCCTTGAGCCATAACTTCCTACCGTACTGCTAATCCTGCGGGGGCTAAGCCCCGGTGAACCATCCTACATATATCTATGCTATCATAATAAGCAGGCCTTGACAAGCAAAAGCGTAATTAGGCAAACTACCAATTGTTAAACTACATTACATATAAACATAATAATTTAATACTCAAGCCATTTTTTGTTATATTTATCCACCCAGAATTTTTTTATTTTTCTCACTATCCATTTTCAATCTTCCTTCGTCTTAATCAGTGAAGTCAGGTTGGCGCCACCAACTTCTTAAATTTAGATAAGGGGGAATCATTCATGTCCAGAATCTTTAACATTGAGGAGTTAAATAAATATAACGGCAAAAACGGAAAACCGGCCTATGTGGCCTATAAAGGAAAAGTATATGATGTCTCAAATTTATTCAAAGACGGCGAGCATGCCGGTTGCCAAGCCGGTAAAGACTTGACCTCAACTTTTGCCAAAGGCCCTCATAAGGACGATATCTTCAATAACTTTGGCGTAGTTGGCACCATGGAAGCAAGCTTTGTCCAGAAAATCTTCCAGGTCGCACCTTCTCAATCTGCACTGTTACTGCGCCTTGCCTTGGGTGTGGTGTTCTTCGCCCACGGGGCTCAGAAATTGTTAGGCTGGTTTGGCGGTTACGGCTGGAGCGGCACCGTCGGTTTCTTAACCTCCTTGGGAATTCCTGCCCCATTGGCTGGACTGGTAATCCTCATTGAATTCTTCGGAGGCCTCGCCATTCTTCTAGGTGTTTTAACCCGCCCTGCAGCCCTTGGTTTGGCCTTAATTTCCTTAGGAGCTATTTTCAAAGTCCATTTAGCCAATGGTTTCTTCCTAGGAGAAAAAGCCGGTATTGAATTTGTTTTCGTCTTATTGTTCCTGTCCTTATATTTGGTTGTTAAAGGTGCAGGCACCCTTTCCATTGATAAAGCCATTGCCGATAAATTGGCTGTAAAATAATTGTATTATAAACATCTTATTTGATAATAATAAACTTTGAAAAATTTATGTCAAAGGAGATGCATTAATGAAAGCTTTAGTAGTTATGGCCCACCCCAACCCTAAAAGTTTCAACAAAGGAATCCTGGATACCATCACCGGTGAGTTACAGAAGAAAAACTCCGAAGTACGGGTTAAGGATTTGTATGCCATGAATTTTAATCCCGTCCTTAGCGGCAGTGACTTTGAACAATTCCAAGCCGGTAAAGCCCCCCAAGATATTGCCGCCGAACAAGCTGATATCACTTGGGCCGATACCCTGATTTTCATCTATCAAATCTGGCGGTGGGGCCAGCCGGCCATTCTAAAAGGCTGGATTGACCGGGTTTTCAGTTACGGCTTTGCCTACCAGCAAAATGAAGCAGGTATTGAAGGGTTACTCAAAAACAAAAAAGCTTTGGTTATAACCACATCAGGATCTGATGAGGTCATCTGGGAACAAACCAAAGCCGCAGACGCCATAAAAAGAGTGATGTTTGCCGGCACCCTCAATTTTAGTGGAATTACCGATGCCACTTACCGCAATTTTTATGCTGTTCCTACAGTATCCGATTCCGACCGTCAGGCAATGTTGGAAGAAGTGAAAAAATTAATCAGTGCATTATAAATAAGTTTTAATCTGCAGAGGGTTGCTCAATCTTAAAAAGAGCAACCCTCTGTTTTCTTCTAGCGGCAGGAACAAATGAGGGTGCCTCGGAAGGCACCCTAACAATTGTTCCTGCCTATAACAACTTCCAAACCCCCGAATCCTCCAGACCTATTCTCCAGGCGGCAAAGCCCGGCAGATTGAGTTCCCTCAATAACTCCAGCTTAGCCTGGAAACTCCGGGCATCTTCAAACCAGACGTGGTGTCTTACTCCATCCTTGACGTAGGTGAAATGAGGCGCCTGGGCTACCGGATCATACTGAATGGTTACCCCTTGGGCCTGGGCCAGACTCACCGCCTGGGCATAACTCAAAGAAGTTGCCACCCCGTTTTCCGGCCAGTCAAAACCGTAAACGGCAATCCCCATCTTTAACTTCATCCGAGGTATCCGGTTTAAGGCAAAGCCCATAACCCGCCGCAACCAACCAATGGAAGCAATAGGCCCTGGTTCACCGCCATACCAATGTTCGTCGTAGCTCAAGACAAATACCTGATCACTAAAGAAAGACAGAATAGCAAAGTCATAAGCCCCACTAAAAGTATTGTTGGGATCCTCCATGGTCTTGGCCGGTAAGGAAATGGTGACTCTAAAGTCCATGGAATTCAGGTAACAATAAAGGTCTCGCATAAAGGTGTTGAAACGGATTCTATCTTCAGGGGGAACAAATTCAAAGTCTATATTAACCCCAGCATAACCTTTATCCTTTAGTAATCGAGCAATATTTTCAATGGTTTTCACCCTGATCTCCGGGTTGGCCAATACTGAGTGAACAAGTTCCGGACTGTAGGTATTGTTCTTGAAATTACTTACCGATGCATAGATAGGAATCCTGCGTTCCTTGGCCAGGGCCACCACCCTATCCTCGGCAGTTCCTTCGATATCACCCGTTGCCGTGATGTTATACCAGAAGGGTACCAGGACATCAATTTTTTCGGCGTTGGCCAACAGACTCTGATAACCCTCCGGCCCGGTGCGGTAGAACCAAATGGACTCAATCCTGCAAACCACTCCCAGAGCCTGCCAGGTAGCCTCGTCCACTAACCCGGTCACCGGCAATCCTTTGCAATCCTGGAAGTCTTTCACCGCTGCTTCAGTTAATGGCCCAAAGAACCCGTCAATAACACCGGGATAGAAACCGGCCCTCCTTAGCAGTATCTGCAATCTGGCGACAGCAGGCCCCCTGCTGCCCAAAGCCAATCTCGGACAAATCTCCACAGGAGGTTTGGGGGTTACCGTTGGGATTGGAGTAGGCGTCCTTGTAGGAGTTGGTGTAGGAGTTGGTGTAGGAGTTGGTGTAGGGGTTCTTGTAGGGGTCGGAGTTGGCGTTCTGGTTGGCGTTGGGGTTGGCGTTCTAGTTGGCGTAGCGGTTGGCGTAGGGGTTACTGCCGGGCATTTTATACCTAAGGCTTCCCAGGTGATTAAATCCACTACTCCGGTGACGGGCAAGTGTTCATCGGTCTGGAACTGGCGGACAGCCGCTTCCGTCCTAAATCCGAAGAAACCATCTATCGGTCCGGGATTGTAACCATGCTCCCGTAATAGAACTTGCAGTAAGAATACCGCCCGTTCCCTACTGCCCAGGGCCAACCGGGGGCAAGGCACCGGAACAGGAGTAGGACTGGGGGCAGGAGGCAGCGGCCCGCAAATAACTCCCAGCGCCCGCCAGGTGGCTACATCGGCAATTCCGGTCGGGGGCAGCCCTTTATTTCTCTGGAACCTGATAACGGCATCTTGGGTCCTCAAACCAAAGATTCCGTCAATGCGCCCTTGATAGAAACCGGCCTCCCAAAGCAGGGTCTGCAGCAAGAACACCTCAAAACTGGTACTACCCAATGCTAGAATAGGGCAAGGCACCAGGGGCGGTACGGTTGGGGTGGGGGTCGGAGTCCTGGTTGGTGTCGGCGTTACCGTGGGTGTCGGAGTGGGCGTCCTGGTAGGTGTTGGTGTCACCGTGGGTGTCGGTGTCGGCGTCCTGGTGGGCGTCGGTGTTACCGTTGGCGTCGGTGTGGGTACCGGGCAGGTGACCCCGGTCAAAGTCTCCCAGGTATCGGCATCCACAATTCCCGTAACCGTAAGACCG
>JAJZSN010000135.1 GCA_021849745.1 Bacillota bacterium
TCCGATCTTATCTGACCAAACCCGGTAGATTGTTAAGTAACAGCTTGGTAGTGGTCAAACGAACCAAACCGGCAACCAAACAACCCATAACCGGTAACCAAGCCACTAAATATTATGAGGAAGGTAAGGACTTGGAGAAAAAGGGGGATTCCGCCGCAGCTAAAGCCAAATACCAAGCGGCCCTTGAAATCAACCCTAACCTCACCGATGCCCACCTTAAACTCGGCCTAATTTATAACAAAGAAGAGGTTTATGACCAGGCCATCAAACATTTAGAAGAAGCTATCAGGTTAAATCCCAAGAACCCTGCCCCATATGAAACCATCGCCTGGGCATATTATAGCCAGCATAAATATAACGAAGCCATAGCGGCTTTCGAAAGGCTATCCGCAGCTGACAGTAATTCCCGAGCCAAGGCTTATTACGGTATCGGCCTATGCTATTCCTCTTATCAGGTCAATAATCTGCCTAAGGCTAGAGAATACTTCAACAAAGCCATCGAGGCCGACCCCACAGGCCCAATTGGCCGTAATGCCAGGGAACACCTCAATAAACTAGAATAACTATTACGATATCGCAAACGCAGGTCCTAGGACCTGCGTTTTTTAATGGTTCATTTCAAAGGCCTTGTGAATCTCATCATATATTGAAACGAAGGCCTTAACAACCTTAGGACAAAACTGTTTTCCTGCTTGATCACTAATTTCCATATAAGCCTGGGCGGAAGACATGGCATCCCTGTAAGGACGGCTACTTGTCATTGCATCATAAGCGTCAGCTACCGCCAATATTCGTGCTTCAAAGGGTATTTCTTCCCCCTTTAATCCCTGGGGATAACCACTTCCGTCATACCGTTCGTGATGAGATAGAACCATAGGGATTACATCTATTAATGATTTAGCGTTTTCAAGAATTTTAGCGCCTATCAAAGGATGTTCTTTAATTAATGAGAATTCTTCCGCAGATAGGTTGCCTCGTTTCCCTAATATCGAATCAGGCATCCCAATTTTACCTATATCATGTAATAAACAGCCGGTGATAAAAGACTCTTGGCTAATTTCTATCATACCGAGTCTGTCAAAGATTAACTGCGCATATTTATTAGTTCTCTGGGCATGACCGTTGGTATACTGATCTTTCGCCTCCAGAGCCTGCACAAGGGTTCCGACACTATCTGTCAAAGCAGCCATTGTTATTTCTTTCTCATTTTTATCCAATTGATTGGTTAACAGCAGAGTATAATGATTGATGATATCTATAAGAAAAACCACCATAATAAAAATTGTAACCTTTGTAATCATAAGGGAGGTCGTTGTATCCTCTGCGGTTGGGGCAGGAAGCAGAATTGGAAATAATAGCGTTGAAACTAAAAATAAAGCTAGCCAAATCCCTGAACTTACAAAGTGAAGTACTCTGTCCCGGTAAGAGATATTCAATGCCATTATAAAGTAATACAGAGAAAATATCTCCGGGTTTCTTAAGGTTATAGCCATCGAAATTATCATTGTTATAAGGACGAAATTAACATAATACTTAATGTTTTTTGGCTGAACAACTTTATAAAAATAAGTTACTATTCCAATCCCCAAAGTATTCCAGAATATCATGCCAATTAAAGAATACCCAGTTGAAGTTGTAAAGGGTGTAAAAAAAACTAATGAAGTTATTATAGTACCAGCAATACTTGCCTTCCAACAACTTTCAAGGATTTTAGCACTCAAAGTTCGGTCCAACTCCAGTATGTTTTTCAACCAAATCACCTCCCAAATTAATAAGATTCTACATATTAAAAAATTTTCCTTTATTTTTTACAAATTTACCCAAGGTTTTTGTTATTAAATTAAATATTTTCTTTATTTTTTTACAATTTTCACCAGAGGATTTTGGTTTAATTTATCTATAAACCTCGATAATTGAAAATACTTTATTGATAACGCTTTTTTTTGATATTAATTGTCGTAAAATTCTAAATCTTATACGACAATTTTTTGATGTCTATTTAAAACATTTAAAATACAATTTTGTTTAAAACAATCGAAAGGAGGGTTATCAATTGATATATTTATTAATTACATTTATGTTACTTTTATTTTTTTATTATCGTTTTTTGGAACAACAAGAGAATCAGCTTATCGAATCCTTTTGCAATAAATTAGGGATTTATTGCAAATCAGTTAATTTGAGTTTTTTCTTAATCAACGGTAAAGACAATCTTGATTGGGGGTTAAAATTATATCTTTATAACAAAGGAATTGTTATTAGTAGCCTTTTTTCTAAATCTCAAAATATATTAATACCCTTTGAAGATATGAAGGGATTGAATACCAATGGTCAACTTATGAGTTTTTATTACCATTCAAAAGGCTTACCCACACCGGTTAAATTTGAACTTTCCAGTAGTCCATTTGATGAAAATCTAGCCGCCGTCATAAACCAAAATTTTTTAACCTATTAAATTATTATGGAGGTAAAACAATGTTAAAACATCAGGAGTATACCTACGAGGAGTTGGATTCAAATATTGCAAATGCCAGTTTAGTAGATTACCTTGAACCAGAAACAACGTCAAAGCATCTTTTCGCCAAGGCAGATCTTTTAGACAAATGGGGTATTTATCTTAATCAAACGAACCAGAATTTATTCCGGAGAGTCATCCTCGGCCCTTGCTCACACAGAACCCTGGTTAAGGATTTTAACGGTTTAGTTAGAAATATGATTATGATGGGTAGTAACAGTTATTTCGAGTTAAATAACCATCCAGAGGTTAAATTAGCAGCTCTCAAAGCTATAGAAAAATACGGTGCAGGTTCGGGAAGCGTACCGTTGCTGGCTGGAACCCTGGATATCCATCAAGAACTTGAAGCTAAACTGGCGGCTTTTAAATCTTGTGAATCGGCCATGGTTTTTTCCTCTGGCTTCCAAAGTAACTACAGCATTATTACCGGTATCCTTCGCAGTAATGATTATGTAATTAATGATATGTTAAACCATGCCTCTATAGTAGAAGGGTGCAAGGGCGCTCAAGCTAAATTTGGCACCAAAGTAGAGTTTTTTGCCCACAATAACATGAAAAACCTTAGACAAAAGTTAGAAAAAGCGGCTCATGATTGTACCGGGGATAAATTGATTATTGTTGACGGTGTTTTTAGCATGGACGGAGATATAGCTCCTCTGCCGGAAATCTTGACGTTGGCCAAGGAGTACAACGCCAAAGTTATGATTGACGAAGCTCATGCAACCGGTGTACTAGGTAAAAATGGCCGCGGCACCCCGGAGCACTTCGGTGTTGAAGGCGAAATCGACCTGGTTGCAGGCACTCTAAGCAAAGGTCTTGGTGTTGTAGGTGGCTTTGTAGCCGGTAAACGGGAAGTAATTCAATACCTGAGATTTTATGGACCTGGTTACGTATTCTCTACATCTATGACCCCAGGTGATGCAGGTGCTTTAATTAAAGCTCTGGAAATCCTCGAAAAAGATGCTAACCTTCGTGCACAACTATGGCGCAATATTAATTATATGCAAAAAGAACTAACCAACCTCGGTTTCAATATTAATGGCAGTGAAACCGCCATCATTCCGGTAATAATCGGAGATGACACATTGACAAGATTGATGACTTATGAACTTCATAAAATGGACATCTTCGTTAACCCTGTAACCTATCCGGCTGTAAGCAGGAAACGTTCCCGGCTCCGCCTTAGCCTGATGGCTACCCACACCATGGAAGACCTGGATCAAACCTTATCAGCTCTAGAACTTCTCGGTAAAAAATATGGTGTTATCTAATCTACTTCAATCCCTACCCAACCGGGTAGGGATTTTAACTTTATTTGCCTCATTAATAGGAATTTGATAAAATTTACTTAAAAATACTTGGAGGTAACAATGCAAAATTCCATATGGCTCTACCGCATCTATGACATTGCCGAAGAAATAAAATTAGATATTGCCGAATCCATCATTGCCCAACGGAAACCAACCTCCCGTTTAAGGCTTTCTCGTATCCGTCCGGAATCCATCCAAATTAAAAACCCCCCAGTTTCAGTGGATTTGGACAGGGAGGAAATCAACTTGGGGAATTACTCTTTGACCGGTGAATTTTCCGCACGGATTCATGACCTAGGGGTGGTAAGTATTGTCCTGCGCCTTCTCTTACCGGAGCACATTACTCATCCGGAATTGGCGATATTGGCCCATTACCTGGATAACCATTATGATGAAATCAACCCCTTTTTCATTGGTAAACTTAAGGACATGGAAACCTTGTTGGGTCCGGCCCTAATTAAGGCCCGGACCAGCGGTTACCAAGAGGACTTTACCATCTTCACCTTCCGCCATTGGCCGGAAAACTGGGATCCTGTCCCCCTCCTCCTGGCAGATCAGGGGCCTTTTAGCGAACAGACAAACAGGGAAACCATGGCTCATTCCTTCTCCTATACCCCCAACGACCGGGCCATCATCACCTGGGACTCTGCTTTTATTTACGACCCAGCAGGGGTTACCGATATCCACGACCTTCTTGAATTTGCAACCGTTCAATTGTTGGAACTCCGCTATTACGACGGCCTCCTCACCGAAGAAATGAATAAGATGTACAATTCCCTAGCCCAAGCAGAAAAAGCCACCCGTTACGACCGCCTCCGCCTTTACCGGGGAATTATGAAACACCTGATGGAACTTGTGGCTGACATCTCGGAAATCACCGAACGGGTTCAAAATGCTTTGAAAGTTACCGAAGATGTCTTTTATGCTAGAATTTACGGTACCGCAGTTAACATTTTCCGCACCCGCCAATGGATGGAGAACATTCAGCACAAAATCACCGTCATCCAGCGAAGTTACTCCATGATGAGCGATGAAATCATCTCCAGACGATCTTTGTGGCTGGAAACCGCTATTGTATTATTGATAGTTCTGGACATAATCTTAGGATTTCTACCGATTTTTAAATAACCATTTACCCTTGAAACTAAAACGGGTTACTCAAGTTCTCATGAAAGAGAACTTAAGTAACCCATTTTTCTTTAGCTGACGACTAAATATATATTCTCGGTACCCTGCTACTAATCATACATGTAACTTCATAATTAATGGTCCCAATCTTGGCCGCTACTTCATCTCCGGTAATCTCCTGCTCACCCTGCCGACCAATGAGTACCACTTCATCCCCTACCTTAACATCAGAAATGTGACCAATATCAGCCATGCACTGATCCATACACACTCGCCCCACGATGGGAGCCCGCTGACCGTGAACCAGTACCTCTCCCTTAGAGGACAAAAGCCTAGAGTACCCATCGGCATATCCAAGAGGGATGGTCATAATCCGGGTGGTTTCATTAGTAATATGGGTGCAGCCATAACTAATAGCCGTACCTGCGGGTACATCTTTGATATAAGCTGCCTGAGCCTTTAGGGTTAAAGCCGGTTTTAAGTTAACCAGATTCCGCTCTACTTCATCGGAAGGATAGAATCCGTAAATACTAATTCCCGGTCGCACCATATCCAGATGGGTATGTGGTAATTCAATAGTAGCAGCGCTGTTGGCCAAATGCCTGATAGGAATTTCCAGTCCCTTGTTCTGCAACTGGTTAACGATATCCTGAAAACGTTGATACTGGGCTTCTGTGAAACTTTTGTCCCTACTGTCCGCAGTGGCCAAATGACTGAAAATTCCCTCCATCACCAAATTAG
>JAJZSN010000038.1 GCA_021849745.1 Bacillota bacterium
GGAAGAGATGTTGGAGCGGGATTGGCATTATGTGGACTTCTTGCTGATTACCGGTGATGCTTATGTGGATCATCCTAGTTTTGGTGCGGCCATTATCGGGCGGGTGTTGGAGAGCCATGGCTTCAGGGTGGGAATTATAGCCCAGCCTAATTGGCGGGATGTGGCTGATTTTAAAAGGCTAGGGCCGCCCCGGTACGGAATCCTGATTACCGCTGGTAATTTGGATTCCATGGTTAATCATTATACAGCAGCCAAAAAAAGACGTAATGAGGATGCCTATTCCCCTGGTGGCCGGGTAGGGTTAAAACCTGACCGGGCTACCATTGTTTATGCCCACCGGGCCAGGGAAGCCTTCCGTAAGAAACCCATAATCATCGGTGGTATTGAAGCTAGTCTACGTCGCTTTGCCCACTATGATTTTTGGGAGGACAAGGTCAGGAGGTCAGTTCTAATGGATAGCAGGGCAGACTTGCTGGTCTACGGGATGGGAGAAAAGCAAATTGGTGAAATAGCCCGTCGTTTAGCCCAAGGTGAACCGGTGGCGGCCCTGCGGGATATTGCTGGAACCTGTTACCTGGCTGAAGATATGGATGGCCAGAATAATTATCAAAGGGTGCCGGGCTATGAAGAAGTCAGCGCATCTAAGGGGACTTATGCTGAAGCTTTTATCCTCCAATACCGGGAGCAAGACCCTTTTCACGGGAAAACCCTGGTTCAGCCCCATGGTGATAAATACCTGGTACAGAATCCCCCGGCCAAGCCTTTGAATCAGAGAGAATTGGATGCGGTTTACGCACTACCCTTCCAGCGAACCTATCACCCTGTTTATGAACAACAGGGGGGAGTCCCGGCCATTAAGGAAGTGGAATTCAGTCTTACCGGCCAGCGGGGTTGTTATGGGGGATGCAATTTCTGCGCTCTAACTTTTCACCAGGGCCGCATCGTCCAGAGTCGCAGCCATGCTTCCCTGGTTAATGAGGCCAAGCAATTTACCTGGCTGCCTAACTTCAAAGGATATATCCATGATGTGGGAGGTCCCACCGCCAATTTCAGGGCGCCGGCCTGTTCCCAACAAATGAAACGGGGCGCCTGCCGCCAGAGACAGTGTTTGTATCCTGAGCCATGCGGTAAATTAGAGGTTCAGCACCGGGAGTACCTGGAATTGTTGCGTAAGTTAAGAGGATTACCCGGTGTTAAAAAGGTTTTCATTCGTTCGGGCCTAAGATATGATTACCTCATGGCCGATGCCGACAGCCAGTTTCTCCGGGAACTCTGTCAATACCATATCAGCGGTCAGTTAAAGGTGGCCCCGGAACATGTGGCAGGTAATGTTCTGCAGAGAATGGGCAAGCCGGGCCGCAAGGTGTTTGACCGTTTTGTGGAGCGATATCGAAAAATTAACGAAGAACTGGGCATGAAACAATACCTGGTGCCTTACTTCATGTCCAGTCATCCCGGAAGTACCCTCAAGGAAGCTGTCCAACTGGCTGAATACGTAAGGGATATGGGCTATAACCCCGAACAGGTACAGGATTTCATCCCCACTCCGGGCAGCCTGTCAACCTGCATGTATTACACCGGTCTTGACCCTAGGACTATGGAAAAGGTATACGTAGCCAGGAATCCCCACGAAAAGGCCATGCAGAGAGCTCTTCTCCAGTACCGGAACCCCAAGAACTATGACTTAGTCCACGAAGCCTTGGTTAAAGCCGGTCGCACTGATTTGATCGGTTTTGGCCCAAAGTGTTTGATTCGGCCCAGAAGAAAGCTTCCGACCGCTCCCCCCAAGGGGATGGTTTCCCGTGGGGGCAAGGGGAGGAAAAGGACAGCTAAAACGAGGTAAGGCAGATCAGGGGTTCGAGTACACGAACTCTTTAGATTAAATTTCATCTTTGAGGAAGGAAATTCCTTTTTGATGACGAATATTTCACCCATTAAAGGGTGAGAAACCAGATTTCACCCATTAAAGGGTGAAATCTTTTAATTCACCTATTAAAGGGTGAAAAATCACTTTCCGGAGGGTTTATTAATGAGAAAAATAACCGTGATAACCGCCGACATCATAGATTCCAGAAACCATCCCAATTTTGAAAAAAGTCTGTCCGCAAAACTGGCCAAATTAGACCATCCGGCGATTATCAGCACTTTTTCCATCTCCAGGGGGGACGAAATTCAGGGTATAACCGAAGGTTGGCTTACGGCTCCGGAAATAATCAGATACCTCAGATATCATTGCCGACCTTTGAAATTGAGGATAGGCATAGGTTTTGGCGCCATAGAGGATGATGAAATTGAAAAGAGTTCCTGGTTAATGAACGGCCCGCCATTTTACCTCGCCAGAACAGCTCTCGAGGAGGTTCAAAAATTGCGCGATACCTTAACCCTTATTAAAACTGGGGAATCGGAGTTTGATAAATTTGTCAATTGTATTTGGCTACTGATAGATACAATTCAGGATAGATGGACTGATGAACAGTGGGAGGCTGTACACATCTACGATAGTAATGGTACATATGAGGAAGCCTCAAAACAATTGGGTATTTCTATGCAAAATGTCCAGAAACGCTGTAAAGCGGCCCGCTGGAATCAAATCAATCAAGCTGAAAAAATTCTTAAAGAAATTCAATCATATTTAGGTTAGAGCATTGTAGTAGACGGGATAAAAAGGTGGTGAAGGAGTGACTTTTCTCTGGTTGGCGATTTTAGCCCATGTCATAGCCGATTTTTTAATACAAAGTGATAAGATTGTGAACAGTAAGTATCGTTTGGAATGGCAAGGGTATTTCAAACACGGGTTGTCGTTGTTTGTACTTTTTTTGCTACCCATTTTTATGGTTTGATTACAGCAATCAAGTTTTCTATATTAATTACGGTAATCCATCTGTTTTTTGATTTCTTAAAAGTTTTGGTGTTTAGAAAAAAATCTTATAAATGGCTTTCACTCGTCGGATTTCTAATAGATCAGGCTTTTCATTTTTATGTATTAGTCATGGTTTGGAGTCAATTTACCCTTAAGGTAGACCCAACTATTCTTGGGCTGTATTCTTATTTATTTCCCTCGTTGGAATTATCCCATGAACTGAAAGAACAACTCAGAAATCTTTTTCCCCTTGACCGGACTATATTTATCGGGATTATTTATCTTTATATTACCTTTGGTGGGGCTGTTTTTATCAGATTGATACTGGATTGTGTCTTTCCCCAAAATGTGACCGTAAACGGGAAGGGAATTGACTTTTCAAAATTACTGTACGAACAAACAGGAAAATACATAGGAATATTGGAACGGGCTTTGCTTTTAACCTTGGTTTTATACAATTCATTACCGGCGGTCGCTTTTGTTCTAACGGCCAAATCTCTGGCTAGGTTTAGAGAATTAGACAGCAAGGGGTTCGCCGAGTATTATTTAATTGGCACCTTGGTTAGCGCTTCAGTTGCGGTTATAGGAGGGATACTACTCAAAACTCTCCTTCCATTACTGGGGTAAACAAAAAATATGGTAAGAGTATGTACTAGTAACAAATAACTACTAAAGTACTAAAAATATCTTGACAGATGATTATTTAAATACTAAAATGAGATTGAGAATACTTCTCTTTTTATTTTAATTACCAATTGAGAAAAATTATCAACGGAGGTTGAGGAAAATGACCCTGGATAAAGCCAAGCGAGGCCAAAGCTTAAAAATCAGCAGTATCCCCAGTGAAATGGTACGGGCCCAGGCCATTAGGTTTGGGATTGCCGAAGGGGCGGTAGTAGTTTGTGAACAGGTTATCCCGGCAGGGCCGGTGATTATCCGTCGGAATAAGCAAGAGATTGCCATTGGTCGGGGTTTGGCTGAGAATATTCAAGTAGAATTTTATTAATTATGAGAGGTGAACCTAGATGCATTGTCACCAATTAGGTATAAACATTAATATACCTGAAGGGGCTAGAAAGATAGTTTTAGCTGGTAATCCCAATGTAGGTAAGTCTGTCTTTTTTAATGCTTTTACCGGCCTTTATGTGGATGTTTCCAATTACCCGGGAACTACCCTGGAAATATCCCACGGTTTATACAAAAAGGACGTGGTTATCGACACCCCGGGGGTTTATGGGATATCTTCTTTCAATGATGAGGAACGAATCGCCAGGGATATTATTTTATCCGCAGATGTGGTTATTAACATTGTGGATGCCGTTCACTTGGAACGGGATTTGTTCTTAACCCAGCAAATCATTGATACCGGTGTTCCTACGGTGGTGGCTTTAAATATGGTGGATGAGGCACAACGTAGGGGTATCAAAATAGACATTGATTTGCTTAGCGATCTTTTAGGTGTTCCGGTTGTGCCTACAGTGGCTACTCGAAAAGTGGGATTGGAACAACTTGAAAACACCATTGAAAGGGCCCGCAGAGGTAATATAGATTTCCATCTGGATGAGCGCCTTAAGTCCATGGTGGACCGGGTAGGAAGCCAAGGGGAGGCGCTGTTGATTCTGGAAAGTGACCCCATCGTTGCCAAACGCCACGGTCTGGAGCCTGGTAATGATAGAGAAGAAATATATTTGGCACGGCGGGAACGGGTTAATGATATTATTGGTCATGTGGTATCCGAGGTCAGTCAAGGTGCGTCCTTTGCCACCCGATTGGGTCGTTGGATGATTAACCCTTTGACAGGCATCCCTATTCTAGCTCTTGCGTTGTGGGCTATGTATGAATTGATTGGGGTTTTCATCGCCGGTGATGTGGTTGAAATCACCGAAGAAGTTATCATGCAGGGGATGTATGAGCCTTACATCAAAGGTCTGGTAGGGCGGTTTGTCAGCGAGGGTTCGGTGCTTGGTACTATTCTTATCGGTGAGTTCGGCCTCTTGACCATGACCGTTACCTATTTGTTAGGACTGTTGCTTCCATTGGTTATTGGTTTTTATTTGTCCTTATCAGCTTTTGAGGATTCCGGTTATTTACCCCGCATTGCCACTCTGGCTGATCGGGTGATGAACTTTTTAGGCCTCAATGGCCGGGCTGTCATCCCTATTATCTTGGGCTTTGGCTGTGTCACCATGGCCACCATTACCACAAGGATGCTGGGGTCGGAAAGGGAGCGTCGGATTGCCACCTTTTTACTGGCTCTAACCATCCCGTGTTCAGCTCAGATGGCGGTTATCGCTTCCCTCTTGGTTGGAGTCGGTGGTTCTTATGCCTTGTTGTATGCGGTAGCTATCTTGACTTTACTGGCTTTTGCCGGGACTGTTTTAAACCGTCTGATGGCCGGTCAATCTACCCCGTTGTTAATCGATTTGCCACCGTTGCGTCTGCCCATGTTGGAAAATGTGGTTAAGAAGACCACCACCAAGTCCATAGGATTTTTAAAGGAAGCGGCACCGCTGTTTGCCTTGGGTTCTTTAATCATCAGTACCTTGCAGGTGACAGGTTTGTTGGTGGCTTTACAAAACCTGCTGTCACCTTTAACAGTAGGATGGTTAAACCTGCCTAAGGAAGCGGCCCAGGCCTTCATCATGGGTTTTGTCCGTCGGGATTTTGGGGCGGCCGGTTTGAGCAATATGGAGCTGACGGCAATCCAAACAGTAATCGGACTGGTGGTCATCACCATTTTTGTGCCCTGTATTGCCTCTACCCTGGTAATTTTTAAAGAGCGGGGCCGCAGTGAGGGTGCTTTCCTGTGGTTAACTTCTTTGACAACCGCTTTTGTGGTTGGGGGGATACTGGCCCAGGTTTATGCTGCCTTCCAAAACATTTGGGCACTGTATATCTTGTGTGCAATAGTCTTATTGGTGGCAGCTGTTATCGGGCGCTTGCCCGGTGGGCCAAAACCTTTAACCCCTGTGGCATCCGGTACGGGGAGGGATCATTGTGGATAAGGATCAGGTAACCTGCCAAAATTGCGGATATGTGGTTAACGTTCCGGAGGTTTTCCGTTGCCTAAGGTGTTTTTCCTTAATTATCAATACTTGTTGCCAAGGAAGTTGTGGGAAATGCAACAGCCAGAAAAAAGCACCTATGGCAACCAAGGGAATATGTGAAAAAAATTACTAATCGCATTGACAATTTCTGCAGCCAAGCTTATAATATCCTCATAAGACAAAAAGGTGGTGGTTTGGTTGCAGCAAACTTTTGATGAGATATGCAGTAAATTGGCGGAAAAGGAATATAAGGTTACTCCCCAGCGTAAAATCATCCTGAAAGCATTTCTTGATAATGTTGACAGCCATCTGAGTGCAGAGGATGTTTATGGTATTGTTAAAATACAGCATCCAGAGATTGGGTTGGCTACAGTTTACCGTACTTTGGAATTGTTGGCTGACTTGAGTATATTGCAAAAGATGAATTTTGGCGATGGTCGCAGCCGTTTTGAGTTCAGCGAGACCGAGGCGCATCATCACCATCATCATCTGATTTGTGTAAGTTGTGGAAAGGTAACCGAATTCGAGGATGATTTACTGGAAAGCCTGGAGACAGCTATTGCTAAAAAAAGCGGGTTTAAGATAATAGATCACCAGTTGAAATTTTATGGTTTCTGCGGGAAATGTCAATAAGACATTTCTTTTCTTTTTGCCTCAATCTTTTGACACACCTTAAACGATAAAGTATACTAGTTATATCAGCTAAAGATTAGGAGCGAAGAAGTTTGAAAGAGAGAGTCGGTGTAGTTAGCCTCGGTTGTGCCAAGAACCTGGTGGATACCGAGGTAATGCTAGGTATTTTAAGTGAATCGGGCTATCGGATAACCCCTGAGGCCAGTGAAGCCGAGGTATTGATTATCAATACCTGCGGCTTTATTAGCGCTGCCAAAGAAGAGTCCATTAATACCATTCTGGACTTGGCTCAGTATAAGGAGACGGGCAATTGCAAGGCCCTCATTGTAACCGGGTGTCTGGGCCAGAAGTATAAGGATGATTTGGCTGGGGAGCTTCCCGAGGTTGATGCTATCATTGGAACGGGACAAGTAGCTGAAATCGGTCAAGTGGTGGAACGGGTCTTGAAAGGGCGGGAACGGGTGCTGGAAGTAAGTAAACCTGATTTTATTTATAGTCATGAACTGCCCAGGATTCAGTCCACTCCGGGTTATTCGGCATATGTGAAGATTGCCGATGGATGTGATAATTGTTGTTCTTATTGTGTTATTCCTGAATTGCGGGGTAATTACCGGAGCCGCCCTATAGAGTCCATAGTTCAGGAAGTTAAGAACCTTGCTGCCCTGGGTGTCAAAGAAATTATGCTCATCGCCCAGGATACTACCCGCTACGGACAGGATTTGTACGGTGAGTATAAACTGGTTGATTTATTGGAGAGACTAAAGGCAATTGACGGTGTTGTCTGGTTGCGTTTGTTATATTGTTACCCCAGTCATTTTACCCAAGGGCTTATTGATTTCATGGCAGTTAACCCTAAGGTTTGTAAGTACTTGGATATTCCTCTTCAGCATGCTACCGACCGGATTCTGGCGGACATGAACCGTAAAGGTAACCGGCAGCAGATAGTGGATCTTATTGGCCGGATACGCAGTAAGATGCCGGATATAGTTTTACGCACTTCCTTTATAGTGGGTTTGCCTGGGGAATCAGAGGAAGATTTTGAGGAACTGTTAGGTTTTATGAGGGAAATGGAGTTCGATCATGTGGGGATTTTCACTTATTCCCAGGAGGAGGGCACTCCTGCTGCTGATTTTCCCCAGCAGGTGCCTGAGGAATTAAAAGAGGATCGTTATGACCGGGCCATGGCCCTGCAGTTATCCATTTCCCAGGAGAAGAACCAGCGCCGGGTTGGAAAAAGATTAGAGGTGCTGGTGGAAGGGGAGGTTACCGGTGAACCGGGGACTTTTTACGGCCGTAGTGAGGGTAACGCCCCGGAGATTGATGGAAAGATTTATTTTACCGGTACGGGGTTCCAGCCCGGTGATGTGGTAATGGTTCGCATAACCCAAGGGTTTGACTATGACTTGATGGGGGAGGTCGCCAATGAACTTAGCTAATAGTCTGACCTTGGCCAGAATTTTCCTGGTTCCCATCTTTATGATAATTTTGTTCATCAAAATACCCTATGGGAAATTTATTGCTGCGGCGGTATTTATTCTGGCAGCCAGCACCGACGGTTTGGATGGGTATATTGCCCGTAAAAAGAACCAGGTTACCAAATTGGGTAAATTTATGGATCCCCTGGCTGATAAGCTGCTGGTTTCGGCGGCCCTGATTTCACTAGTGGAATTAAGGGAAATTTCGGCTTGGGTAGCGGTTATCATTATTGGTAGGGAATTTGCAGTCACCGGTTTACGTGCCATTGTAGCGGCGGAAGGAGTAGTGATTTCCGCCAGCCGTCTAGGTAAATATAAAACCGTTTCTCAAATTGTTGCTATATCTGCTATGTTTTTGGAGAACTACCCTTTTAGCCTGTTACAATTTCCCTTTGGTCAAATTGCCATGGGGGTGGCCTTGCTTTTTACCATTTGGTCCGGGGTTGATTATTTCTGGAAGGCGCGGGCCCTCTTAAAGGCGGGAGATAGATGAAACGCCTTGTTAAGGTTATCAGCAGCGGTTTAGGCCTCGGTTATTGCCCAGTAGCTTCTGGCACCATAGGGTCTCTTTTAGGTATTCCATTGGTGTTGATTTATCCTAATAGCGCAATTTTGGCGCTGCTCTTGATTATCATCGGAATATGGTCTTCCACTAAGGGAGAAGCACTTTTTGGAGAAAAGGATAGTCCCAAGATTGTCATTGATGAAGTTGCCGGCTATTATCTGGCCATGTTCGGCTTACCGTTAACTTGGCCGTACTTTGTGGGCGCTTTCTTAATATTCAGGATACTAGATGTTATAAAACCTGGAGCAATCAGGAAGTTACAGAACCTAAAGGGAGGCTGGGGAGTTATGGCAGATGATTTGGCTGCCGGAATTTTAACTAATATAATTTTAAGATTATTTAATTTATAGAAATTATTAAGCCAAGCCCCGCATGGGGGCTTGTTCTATTTATAGGAAAAAGTAGAATCAAAAGGTAATAAACAGCAGGATTTCTTAAATTTTTGTAGAATTTAAAAGTTTGTAACATGGAACTCCGTGGAAAGGGGCTTTCTGCGTGCTTTATCTATGTTTTTACATAGTTCCTGTATTGCTGGTAGCTATTAGTCCAAATCCCTTGGTTCAAGTGATTGGAATTTCTTTAATCCTTTTACCTTTATTATTAGCTACGTATCGGCAAAGAACCCATAGTTTTCTATGGGTAATCAGTTCATCATTGACGGTATCGGTCTTGTTGTTTTTCAAGCAAAAGGCAGAATATATTATTCTTGTTATCGTTATTGATGTGTTAGCCTTTGCAATTTATGAATTTAATAAAATCTATTTAGATATGTCAGGCAAATTACATGAGACAACCGACCAGCTGCAGTCAATGGAAAAATATGCTGTCGTGGGCCAACTTTCTGCCGGTTTGGCTCACGAAATTCGCAATCCCCTTACTTCGATAAGAGGGTTTATTCAGTTACTCCAAAACAAGCATCAGGATGGTATGGATAAGGAATATATCGAAATAATTATTAGTGAACTTGACAGGGTTAACAACCTTGTCAAAGAGTTTCTACTTTTGGCAAAACCTGCAGAGCCAAAACAGGATTTACTTTCTATCCATCAGTTAATTAAAGAAACGATGATTTTTATGGAAGGTGAGGCCATCCTCCATGAAATTGATATTAAGTCGGATGTGCCTGAAGATCTACCATTAGTAAGTTTAGATTCTGAACAGATGAAACAAGTTTTGATTAATATTATACATAATGCCATTGAGGCTATTTGTTATAAGGGTAAAATAAAAATCAAGGGCGTTTATAGCCTTGATAAAATTCTTTTAATTATTAGTGATAACGGTCCAGGTATTCCTGAAACTCTTTTGACCAAGATTTTCCACCCTTTTGTTACTACTAAAGCAGAAGGTACCGGGTTGGGTTTGGCGGTTACGAAAAGAATTATAGAAAGCCATGGAGGTACCATACAGGTAGAAAGCCAGGTAGGATTAGGTACGGTTTTCACTATTGAGATACCTGTAAATTCATGAATCCCGTTGAGATTATTAATCTTGACGGGATTTTTTTCTGGTTAGGAATGTTAACAAATTTATTACCAACGGTTACCTAAAGAAACCTTTCAGTGTTGTATGCTATAATTATATAGTCAAAATGATGAAAGGAGGTTGCGTGATGGACTATAAGAAAATTAGGATAACCATCGTTGTGATAGTAATATTTGTAGTATTGGCTTTGTTGTTGGGTGGGCAAATGATTTATAAAAGGTATAATATTGAGCAACCTCTGTTTAAAGTTTACAGCAAAACAAAAGCTGTACAGGATACAGATATTATTAACCGCAAGGGCAAGGTTAAGGTGGAATTAGTTTTAGGCTCCACTGTCAATTTTCAAAAGACATATCGGGAATTGATGGAAGAAACGGCAGCGGTTCTAGGTGAGCGACCTTTTGAACTTAAAATCAAAGATAATCGGGATCAAGCTTTGGAAAGGTTATTGATAGATGTTGAACCCGTTATTTATGAAGCGGTAAGCAAGGGTAGTTTCACTTGGATGAAGCAGGAGATTATCCGGGCCGCCAGGGCCGCCGGAGCCGAGACCCAAGTATTTATCGATGGGGAAAGAATTTATGTGTCCTTTCTAAAAGGACGTCATGTATTGTATGAAGTAATTCAGAGGAGCCAACCTATTGAACCGGATAGTGGAAAAGGAAGTGATATCAGTGGTTAAGGAAATAAGCCTTGGAGCTGCTATAGCCTTGGTGGTTTTTTTGCTTTGGCAGGGCTATGATGTGATACCAATTTTGATGTTAGCCGGTATGGGTCTTGCCGTATATTTTATTGCCGAGACCAAAGGTGTATTAAAACCGGTAGCCCTTGGTAATAAAGTCACGGTCAACCCCTTAACCTTTGATGACATTGGGGGTCAGGGGATGGCTATTCAGGAACTGGTGGAGGCCTTGGACTTCATGGTTAACCAGGATGCCGTAAAGCAATTGGGAATTAGGCCCCTTAAGGGTATTCTCCTCACCGGGCCGCCGGGAACCGGTAAAACCTTGATGGCCAAAGCGGCGGCCAATTATACTCATTCGGAATTTATGGCTACCTCCGGCTCGGAGTTTATCGAGATGTATGCCGGGGTAGGGGCCCAACGGGTACGTAAGCTTTTCCGGGGCGCCCGGGAGCAAGCTAAGAAAAACGGCAAAAGAAGCGCTATAGTTTTCATTGATGAAATTGATGTGGTGGGCGGAAAAAGAGGACGCAACACCAGCCACCTTGAGTATGACCAGACTCTGAACCAATTGCTGGTGGAGATGGATGGAATGAAAACCGATGACCAAACCCAGGTCTTGTTGATAGCTGCTACTAACCGGGTGGATATGCTTGATCCCGCTCTTTTACGGCCCGGTCGGTTTGACCGTCAGGTGAAGGTGGATCTCCCTGACCGGGATGGCAGGAAGCAGATATTAAGCCTTCATATCAAAAATAAGCCGGTGGCTGAAGATGTTAAGCTGGAAGAACTGGCTAAGGAAACCTTCGGGTTTTCCGGAGCCCAGTTGGAGAGCCTGACCAATGAAGCGGCTATTTATGCCATGCGGGAAGAGTCCCAGTTGATTAAGTCCTGCCACTTCCGGGATGCCCTGGAAAAAGTTATGTTGGGGGAGAAGCTTGACCGCAAGCCTAATCTGGAGGATTTGCATCGAGTGGCAGTCCATGAGACCGGCCATGCCTTGTTAAGCGAACTGGTACGGTCAGGTTCGGTCTCCAGTGTTACCGTTACTCCCCGGGGACAGGCACTGGGTTATATGCGGCAAAACCAGGAGGAAGATTCCTATCTGTATACCAGGGAGTACCTGGAGGACAAGATAGCGGTGCTGTTGGCCGGTGCTCTTGCCGAAGAAACGGTTTTGGGCAACCGCAGCACAGGATCTGCCGGGGACTTCCAGCAGGCGGTAGATGTAGCTAAGCGCATCATACTAGCCGGGATGTCACCCTTGGGGGTGGTGGCTGAGGATTGTCTGACCCAGGATGTTCTGCGGGGTGCGGTAGCTGAGATCATCACTGGGCAGGAGGCCCGGGTCCGGGCTGACCTGGAAGGTTACCATCAGGTCATGGGCCAGGTTGTGGAAAGGTTGCTGGAGGAAGAGAAACTGTCCGGTGAAGAGCTGAGGAATTTATTGAAGGGTTCTGTTGCTGCTTAATAATGACCCCACACGCTCAGCGGGTGGTTTGGTCAGCCCTATAAGCGATTATCCTAAGGAAGTTCCCGTAGACAGACAAGATTAATGAACTTAAGAAAACCTGGGTCTTTAATAGGCCCAGGTTTGTCTGTTTCTCTGAAGTATAGTATAATAATGCCAAGAGGAAGTTGTTGGAAAACAAGGGGGGTCCTTTGGTGGTTATTAAAAAACTACATAAGCTCTTTTGCCGATTAATAGATGAAAAAGAGGCGGGTAAATATAGAAAAAGAAAGGTTTTTATCAGTGGCTCTGCATATAGTGTCCCCAATCCTGAAAAAATTCCTGGTCTGATGAAGGAATTTGTAGCCAAAATGAATAAAATAAGGCAAGATTATCACCCGGTGGAGTTTGCCGGAGTGGTGCATAAAGAGTTAGTTTTTATCCATCCCTTTGTTGATGGCAATGGCAGGGTAGCAAGACTTTTAATGAATTTAATCTTGCTTCAGGATGGCTATTTATCTATTGTGTTACAATAATAACTGATTGAAATTAATAAAAGTAGGTGGTATACTCATGAAAGCGGAACTGGTTTGCACCGGGACCGAGTTGCTTCTCGGACAGATTCTCAACACCAATGCTCAGTACCTTTCCCAACAACTGTCCACCATCGGGGTGGATGTTTATTTTCATACTGTGGTGGGGGATAACCCGGGCAGGATTAAAGAAGCCATCAACCAGGCCCTGAAACGGGCTGATGTAGTGATAACCACCGGAGGACTGGGGCCGACCATGGATGATCTGACCAAGGAAATGGCAGTGGAGGCCCTGGGGTTGGAGCTGGAACTACACCAGGAATCCTTGCGGATTATTGAAGAGTTTTTCCGCCAACGAGGACGGCAGATGGCGGAAAACAACCGTAAACAGGCCATGTTCCCCAAAGAGGCCATTGTGTTGCCTAATCCCATGGGAACTGCTCCCGGAGCTATTCTAGAACGTCAGGGCAAGTGGGTGGTTATTCTTCCAGGGCCGCCTTTTGAGTTGCGGCCCATGGTTGAGAACCACGTTCTGCCTTACCTGCAGAAAGTGATCGGGATCCAACCGGAGACCATTCTTTCCCGGGTTGTGCGTCTTATTGGTATTGGTGAATCCCAAATGGAAGAGAAAATCTCCGACCTCATCCTGAACCAGACTAATCCTACCATTGCTCCCCTGGCCAAAACCGGGGAAGTACATATTCGGGTCACCGCCAAGACCGCCAGCGGGGAAGAGGCGGGAACCCTCATTGACGGGGTGGTCAAAGAACTGGAGAACCGTTTAGGCCGGTATATATTCGGCTATGACGAAGAATCCCTGGAACTTGTAGTGGGAAGGATGCTGCGGGAAAGAAATCTTTCTATTGCTTTAGCTGAGTCTTGTACCGGGGGTTTGATTGCCAGTAAGCTTACCGATATTGCCGGGAGCTCCGATTATGTGCTTTACGGAGTGGTTTCTTACAGTAATCAGGCCAAGATGGATCTTTTAAAGGTCAAAGAGGAAACCTTGCTGGCCCATGGTGCGGTAAGTGAAGCCACGGCCCGGGAAATGGCCCAGGGTGTGAGGGCCATGGGTTCCGCTAACCTGGGACTGGCCGTGACCGGCATCGCCGGCCCGGGAGGAGGTACGCCCCAAAAGCCGGTAGGTCTTGTATATATAGCCCTGGCTTTTGAAAATAATACCCTCTGTAAGGAATTTAGATTTACCGGAGACCGTGCCACCATCAAATTGTTAACTGCTAACGTGGCGTTGAACATGGTAAGGACTTTCCTTATGGAGGACAGTGAAAGGTAGCAAAAGCCTTTACCGCCTCCATCAAAGCAACACAGGGAGCGGTAATGATGAAAATTTACCCCCGGCTTGGGGCGTTGGTTCTGGCTATGGCCGGTGCCCTGATATTGGTCAGCTTTTTCGGTCAATTGGATTTTCATATTGAGGCTTTTGAAGCCCGGTTGGGAATAAGCTTTTTTGATCATGGTTATACCAAGTTGGTTCTGCCGCCCATTGGGGAAATTCGCGCCAGGACTCACCAGACCCCTTTGCAAATTAACATTACCCTGAAAAATATTGACCTCAACCTATTAAAAGCAATGCTCAAAGAATCTCCTGACCGGGCCGCCCTATTAGCCAAGGTTGAGGAAGAAATGCGCAAAACAATAATCTTTTTTGTGGGCCGGATTTTCTTTTTAAGCGCTTTGGGAGGGGCTTTGGGTATTCTGGCCCTCCATCGGCGAGGTGTTCTGCCTTATCTTAAAGGAGCAGCAGCAGGGGTTGTTTTGGTGGCCGCCCTATTGGCAACCACCTGGTTTACTTTTGATCAGCACCGCTTTGTCAACCCGGAATTCAGGGGTATTCTCAAGGCAGCCCCGTGGATGATGGGCTTTGTCCAGGAAGGTTTGGTCAAGGTCAATACCTTAAGCAAACAAATGGAGGTAATGGCTGATAACCTCTATACCCTCTTTGAAAAGATTGATAAACTGCAAGCCTTCGGAGCGGTTAACGGCCGGTTGAAGGTACTCCATATTTCGGATTTGCATAATAACCCGGCAGGGTTACGGCTGGCCGAAGAGGTGGCCCGGACTTTTGCCGTGGATATGGTGATTGATACCGGCGATATAACCGATTTCGGTTCGCCGCTGGAAAATCACCTTTTGGAGCGCTTAGCCCAGCTTAAGGTTCCCTATGTAGTCACCTTGGGTAATCATGATTCCGCTCAGACTATGGAAAGACTAAAGAAATTTCCCAATGTTACTTTGGTCAATGACCGCGAGGTTAATGTCAAGGGTTTACGTATGGCAGGTATTTTTGACCCTGCCGCCCTTACGGTAGACGTAGTGCCGCCACCTTCGGAAACCATGGAAAAATACGTGGGCAAGCTTAAAGACCTCCTGGCTGGTTTGGATCATGTCCCTGATTTACTATTGGTTCATAATCCCCGGATGGCCCGGAAATTTACCGGTAAAGTTCCCGTGGTTTTGTTTGGTCACACCCACCGTTATTCAGTACGGCAGGCCCAGGGCTCCGTCTTGATTAACGCCGGGACCACCGGGGCCGCAGGTTTGCAGGGATTGCAAAGTGCTAAAGAAATCCCCTATACCCTTTATGTTTTACATTTTAACCCAAGGCCAGGACAGGGCTATCAACTTATAGCTGCCGACCTACTGCGGGTTGCCAACCTGGAAAGCGGTTTTACCCTGGAACGCAAGGTTTTTATCCAGGAGGACGCCGTTTCAGACGTAACATCTGTTGAGAGGAGACCATAATGAATTCAGTAACTAGTTTTGATGATTTTAATTTAAGCAAAAAAATCTTACACGCTATCAAAGAGATGGGGTTCGAAGAACCAACCCCTATTCAGGTTCAAGCTATTCCAATGCTGATGGAAGGCCATGATGTGATTGGCCAAGCCCAGACCGGAACAGGTAAAACCGCTACTTTTGGTATTCCCATTCTGGAACGGCTTAATCCCCGTTTACGGGCGGTGCAAGCCTTAATCCTTACCCCCACCAGGGAGTTGGCCATCCAAGTGGCTGAGGAAATTTCCAAAATAGGGCGTTTCAAGGATGTGAAAACCCTGCCCATTTATGGTGGACAATCCATCGATCGGCAAATCAGGTCTTTGAAATTCGGGGTGCAAGTGGTCATCGGAACCCCCGGACGGATTTTGGATCACTTGCGGAGAAAAACCTTAAAGTTGGATAAGTTGTCCATGATGGTTCTGGATGAAGCAGATGAAATGCTGGATATGGGCTTTATTGATGATATTGAATTAATTCTTCAGGAAACCCCTCCTGAGCGCCAGACCTTGCTTTTTTCTGCTACCATGCCGATGCAGATTCAAAGATTGGCCAAAAAGTACTTAAACAATCCCCAAAGTGTTACCGTGTCTAAAGATGAACTCACCGTTCCACTGATTGAACAAGTTTTCTATGAAGTGAGGGAGCGGCAAAAACTCGATGCCTTGTGTCGTATTCTTGATGTGGCCGAAGCCGGTCTGGCTATCATTTTCTGCCGCACCAAACGAGGAGTGGATGAATTGGTGGCCGGTCTGCAAGCCAGGGGTTATCAGGCGGAAGGCCTCCACGGTGATTTGAGTCAGCACCAGCGTAATCGGGTAATGAAGAAGTTCCGGGATAGTTCGGTGGAAATCCTGGTAGCTACCGATGTGGCGGCCCGGGGTTTAGATGTAGAAAATGTTACCCATGTCTTCAATTATGATGTTCCCCAGGATCCAGAGTCATATGTTCACCGCATTGGCCGTACAGGCCGAGCGGGTAAAACGGGGATTGCCATAACCCTGGTGGTACCCAGGGAATATCGTCAGCTCAGATTGATTGAAAAAGCGGCCCAAACCCGAATTAAGCGGAAGCCATTGCCCTCCCTGGCCGATGTGGCCGAGCATCAGCGGGAAATGGTGGCAGAGCGGGTAGTCAACCTGATTGATGAAGGTAAACTAGGCTTTTACCGTACTATTGTAGAAAACTTGATAGATGATTACGATACCGTTGATATAGCCGCCGCAGCCCTGAAAATGGCCCTCGATCTCCAGTTGGATGAGGACATCTCCGATGAAGGCCCCGACGTGAGTTTTGCCGATACCGGCGCCGAACCGGGCATGGTCCGGTTCTTCATGAATGTGGGCCGCCAGGATGAGATAAAACCTCAGGATATTGTTAAATTCATTGCCGAAGAAGCAGGAGTACCGGGGAATATCGTAGGCTTAATCAAGATCTATGACCGGTTCACCTTCGTAGAAGTGCCTGAAAATACTGCCGAACAAGTGATGTACAGCATCAACCGCAGTGTCATCAAAGGCCGCAAGGTCAATGTCGAGCCTGCCCGCCGCCGTAAGTAAACCCAACCCAACCGGTGACGACGCCAGACGAAGGTTTTCACCAGCCTGAATGAATTTTTGCTCCGTTATGGTGATATACTAACGAAGTAAATTTTCTTGAGGAGGTATATATCAATGAACCAGCACATCCATTGTAGTGTCAGCAACTGTCATTACTGGAACCAAGGAAACAAATGCCAGGCCAATGAAATTGTTGTTGTTTCCGACTCCCTGGCTGACAAGTACCCGGACAACATCGATGCCCCCAAAGCGGCTACCATCCCGGCAACCCCGGCTAATACCTGTATGGCAACTTGCTGCAAAACCTTTGTTGAACAAGGTTCCAACAAAACCAATGTTGACGGTGTTACCAAGCTATCATAGTTTTCTAAAGGGCGCTGTAAGGGCGTCCTTTTTAGTTGTTAGGCTAGGGATAAGTAATGTTCGGTTTCGGGGGCAGGGAAATAAAAAAGACAACCACAGAGGGCAGTAGCGGCCACAGAGAAAAACTTGCCCGTGAGTAACGCAGGGTGAGGCAGTAACCCGGAGAGGCACTTTACGGAACTTTCGGGTTACCAATCACTTCGAAGGTCCCGTCGTGGAGGCCACTGTGACCCCAGGGAAAGCAGTATGAGAGTTTGGCCGGAGCAGGGACCGAGAAGATGATTGGTCGAAAGTGGAGTATCGTGCCCGGAGGGTTACTGCCTCACCCGGAGTGACCCCAAGTGCCTTTTTCATTTTTTCTAAAAAAATCATCATAAAAACAATTGACAACTAATGGGAAAAAAGATATAATAAAACTGTAATCGAACAAATGTTCACATATTAGGGAGGGGTTTTAGTGTCGGACAAGCTTAAAGCTTTGGAAATGGCTCTTGGCCAGATTGAAAAACAGTTTGGTAAAGGCTCTATCATGAAACTAGGTGAAGCATCAGCCAAGATGAATGTTGAGGTAATCTCTACCGGTTCTTTGGCTTTGGATATTGCTCTGGGGGTTGGAGGAGTGCCCAGGGGGCGGGTAGTGGAAATCTACGGGCCTGAATCATCTGGTAAAACTACTGTGGCCTTACATATTATTGCTGAAGCCCAGAAGAACGGTGGTACGGCAGCTTTTATCGATGCGGAGCATGCCCTAGATCCCGTTTATGCCAGAAACTTAGGTGTGGATATTGATAACCTGCTGGTTTCTCAGCCGGATACCGGCGAACAAGCCCTGGAGATTGCTGAGGCATTGGTAAGAAGCGGTGCTATTGATGTATTGGTGGTGGACAGTGTGGCGGCCCTGGTTCCCCGGGCGGAGATCGAAGGGGAAATGGGGGACTCCCATGTGGGCCTTCAGGCCAGATTAATGTCCCAGGCTCTTCGGAAGTTAACCGGCGTGATTAGTAAATCCCGGACAACAGCGGTTTTCATCAACCAAATCAGGGAAAAAGTAGGAGTTATGTTCGGTAATCCTGAAATCACTCCCGGTGGACGGGCCCTTAAGTTCTACGCCTCTGTACGGTTGGAGGTGCGTCGGGTGGAAACCCTGAAACAAGGGGCCGATATGGTGGGTAACCGCACCAAGGTAAAAGTGGTGAAAAACAAAGTTGCTCCTCCTTTCAAACAAGCTGAGTTCGATATCATGTACGGTGAGGGAATTTCAAGAGAAGGCGGCATCATCGATATGGGTACCCAATTAGATGTTCTCGAAAAAAGTGGCGCCTGGTATTCTTATAATGGCGAGCGGCTGGGACAGGGCCGGGAAAATGTTAAAGAATACCTCAAAGAACATCCTGAGGTGACGAGGGAGATTGAGGCCAAGATTCGGGATCTCATGGTGACGGCGGTTGATAAGATTGCTGTTTCGGCCGACGTAGAATAAATAACAAGTCAGGTTCTCCCCGTGGCCGAGAGCCTGACTTTTTTAAATAAGGTTTTAAGGAGAAAACCAGTGGATATTAATCACCGAGGGGACAAAACCTCTGAGAAAGCAAAGAATTACGCCCTTTACTTACTTTCTTGTCGGCCTAGAACACGGAAAGAAATAAAGGATAAAATAACCCAAAAAGGTTTTTCATTGGATATTGTTGAAACCGTAATTAATTTTCTGACAGAATATAATTTGATCAATGACGAAACTTATGCCAGGCAATGGGTTGACCATAGATGCCGGGTAAAACCCACGGGAAGGAAAAGATTATTTATTGAAATGCTTCAGAAAGGTATAAGCGAAGATATAATTGATAACATACTATTCGAAATATCACAGGAAGACGAATTTAATATGGCTTTAGCCATTGCTGAAAAAAAATACCGAAACCATTCGACTCCCCAAGGCATGCAAAAAATAAAAGGGTTTCTCTACCGTCGCGGTTTTTCCACTGACACAATTGGGGAAGTTTGTGCCTTCTTAAAGGGGCTAAACCTTGACAGTGAAAGCAAAAACTTATACAATATAAACGGGAGAAACTAGAATTAGAGATTACTGGATAAGGTTGGTTTCTTATATATATAAATAATCAGTCCTCGTTGAAAAAATTATAGATATTTAGAGTAACATCTGAGGGGATTATCATAATATAAGAATATTGTGGGTTGGGAGCTGGTTTGTTTTGCCATGCCCGACAAACAAATAGGCCTGATTAGTAATTTCTAGATTCAAACCGAGTTTCTACTCGGTATTTTTATTTTAATCTCTCTGATTATTAAATGAAATTTAAAAAAAATTAAAAGATTTAGGAGGTGATAAAGAGATGGAATCATTAATGACAATTATTATTTCAGCTGCAGTTGCTTTTATTATTGGTTATTTTATACGAAAAATGTTAGCCGAAGCCAGGATTCAATCAGCTGAAACAGCAGCTAAAAGGATTATTGACGAAGCAGAGAAAGCGGCTGAAGCCAAACAAAAAGAAGCTGTACTGGAAGCAAAAGAAGAGATTCTCAAGCTTCGCAATGAAGTAGAACGGGAAAATCGGGAACGCCGGGTTGAGATTCAGCGTCAAGAACGGCGTTTGGTTCAGAAGGAAGAAATGCTGGACCGTAAAATGGAATCCATGGAACGGAAAGAAGAATCCCTGTCCAAAAAAGAACAGGAAGTTGAACAGGTTAAATCTCAGTTGGAGGAGATAAAATCTAAACAACTTCAGGAGTTGGAGCGTTTATCCGGTTTAAGTTCCGAAGAGGCCAAGAATATTTTGCTGGCCAATGTGGAAGATGAAATAAAGCATGAAACAGCAATGCTCATCAAGGAAATTGAGATTCAGGCCAAAGAAGAGGCTGACAAAAGGGCCAGGGAAGTTATCTCTGGAGCTATTCAGCGCTGTGCTGCCGATCATGTGGCCGAGACCACCGTTTCAGTGGTGGCTTTACCCAATGATGAGATGAAAGGCCGCATCATCGGCCGTGAGGGACGTAATATTAGAACCTTGGAAACTCTGACGGGGATTGACTTAATTATTGACGATACCCCTGAAGCCGTCATTCTTTCAGGTTTTGATCCGATTCGCCGGGAAGTGGCCAGATTGGCCTTGGAAAAACTAATTCTGGATGGTCGTATCCACCCTGCTCGTATCGAAGAGATGGTGGAAAAGGCTAAGAAAGAAGTGGATAACCAGATTCGTGAGGCCGGTGAGCAGGCCACTTTTGACACAGGGGTTCACGGTCTTCATCCTGAACTTGTTAGAATATTGGGCCGCTTAAAATATCGGACCAGCTATGGACAGAATGTCCTTAAACATTCTATTGAGGTATGTCATTTGTCCGGACTGATGGCTGCAGAACTGGGCGTAGATGTGCAACTAGCCAAGCGGGCCGGTTTGCTCCACGACATTGGCAAAGCCATTGACCACGAAGTGGAGGGGCCCCATGTTACCATCGGGGGTGAAGTGGCCAAGAAATATCGCGAATCAGGCGATGTGATTCACGCCATTGTGGCTCACCACGGTGATGAAGAAGCTAAGACTATTGAGGCAATTTTGGTGCAGGCTGCCGATGCCATATCAGCTGCCCGGCCAGGCGCCCGTAGGGAGACCTTGGAGTCTTACATCAAGCGTTTAGAGAAATTAGAATCCATTGCCAATGAATTTGAAGGCGTAGAGAAATCTTTTGCCATTCAAGCTGGTCGGGAAATTCGCATTATGGTTAAGCCCGATAAAATTGATGACTTGGCCTCTGTTCGTCTGGCCCGGGATATAGTTAAAAAGATCGAAGTTGAACTTGAATATCCTGGACAAATAAAAGTCATGGTCATTAGGGAAACCAGGGCCGTGGATTATGCTAAATAATGCTGTTAAATCAACCAACGATCCTTAGGGTCGTTGGTTTTTGCGTAAAAGAAAAATTGGATTTAATCCGTAAACTATGGTACAATAGCCACAAGGAAGGTGAGGCATATGAACTTACAATCCAGACAGGCGGCTGATGTTTCTGATACTATTGGGTTGTTAATATCTATCTTGGTGCGTTACTCCGAGGTGGCAAGTATTAATTTTGATCCTCAGGGGCAAGCTCTAAAGTTTACCTTTATATTTTCCGGTTATCTATCCAAGGAGGATCAGGAAACTTTTGAGGTTAAGCTTTGGGACTACCTTGATGCCTACCTGCTGTTAGAGGATAAAAATACTGAGGTTGCTTCAATGCAGTGGATTCCCTATGACAAATTCTCGATTCTTGAATTAACCAGGGATGTGGATACATTAAGCCAGGAGGAGATAGCCATCATTATTACCCTGGTGAAAGAAGATTTCGGTCACGGTCTGGTTTCTGAGAATAGTGATTCTATAGCTGAAGAGGATTTGATGATCCAGGAAGAATTGATTGGACACATGCTGGAAAACCTCAAAGGATCCCGCCAGGAAAAAAAGCTTATTGCTTTTCGTGAGGAAGGCAAGGTTCTGGTTTTTAATAAATAACGGAGGTTATCATGTTGCGTGTTTTAATGCTGGGGGATATTGCCGGCCGACCCGGGCGAAAAGCTGTGGAATCTGAAGTAAAAAACTTATGTGAGGAACTGGACATAGATTTTGTCATTGCCAATGGTGAAAATGCTGCCGGTGGTAATGGGATTACCAGGGAAATTGCCGATGATTTATTCGATTCGGGTATAGATTGTCTAACCATGGGTAACCATGTTTGGGATAAAAAAGAGATTTTTGATTTTATTGATGTTGAAAAGCGTATTCTACGCCCAGCCAATTATCCTCCGGGAACTCCGGGTATTGGGGCAACTGTTTACCGGGCTAACCGGGAAGTTAATATTGGCATTATAAGTCTGAGCGGTCTGGTGTTTATGGCTGAATTAGATTGTCCTTTTCGTAAAGCCGATGAATTAATTACCCAACTCAGCAAGGAAACCAAGATAATTATTATTGATTTCCATGCTGAGGTTACTTCGGAAAAGATTGCTTTAGGTTGGTATTTGGACGGTCGGGTAACCGCCGTCTGTGGAACCCATACCCATGTGCAAACTGCAGATGAACGGGTATTACCGGGAGGAACAGGGTATATAACCGATTTGGGTATGACCGGTCCTAGAGATGGAGTAATCGGGGTAAAGAAAGAAATCGTCATCAATAAATTCTTAACTCGTTTACCTCAGCGGTTTGAGAAGGCTACAGGAAGTTATCAGCTCAATGGTGTGGTAATCGATATTGATGAGAAGACAGGTAAAGCTATGTCAATTTCAAGGATAAACATACTGGAAAAAATATAACACTTTTGATTGAATTGTATGAATTTATGAAAAAATTACAAAACTGACCTCCAAAAAAAAGGAATTTTACTTTGACTTGACGAATATAACTCTAAATAGGGAAAAAAGGAAATTCCATCAATCAAGGAGGTTGTGTACATGGAAGTCTTAAAAGTTTCAGCAAAGTCCAATCCAAATTCCGTAGCAGGTGCCCTCGCCGGTGTATTACGGGAGCGTGGCGTGGCCGAGATTCAAGCAATCGGAGCAGGGGCTTTGAACCAAGCAGTTAAAGCAGTAGCTATTGCCAGAGGTTTTGTTGCTCCCAGTGGTGTAGACTTAATATGTATTCCAGCCTTCACCGATATTATTATTGACGGGGAAGAACGAACCGCCATTAAGTTGATTGTGGAACCTAGATAAATTATCTGGTTAATAAAGCCTTCAAAACCTGTTTGTTCTGGCAAACAGGTTTTCTCGTTGCTTCGTAATTGCTTGTCCCGGTTGGGAGGAAGGATATTGGTTATGGAGTCGTTGAAAGAAAGGGCGCACCGGCTGCATTTTAAAAGTTTGGTGGTGGATGCCCATTGTGACACCTTGCTGGATATAGCTTATGGAAAACGTAATTTTAACTACCATAGCGAGATTGGCCACCTGGATTTGCCCCGGATGCGGATTGGGGGTATAAAGGTTCAGTTTATGGCTGCATTCATAGAAAGTGAGTATAAGCCGGAGCGTTCCCTGAAAAGGGCTTTGCAGCTATTAGATTTTGCCCATGGGGAAATTGCCGCAAACCCCAATGAACTAACTCTTGTCACCTCCCCTCAGGACTTGATACGGTTACAGCAGGAACACCGCATTGGGATAGTGCTGTCTATTGAAGGAGGGGAGGCCCTGGCTGAAGACTTGGGAGTGCTCCGTTGTCTGCACCGTTTGGGGGTTCGGAGCATTGGGCTTACCTGGAACCAGCGTAACAGCCTGGCTGACGGTGTTGGCGAGGGGCCTAAGGCAGGCGGATTATCCGGGTTGGGTCGCCAGGTGGTTAAGGAAATGAATAAACTAGGTATGTTAATTGATGTTTCCCATCTAGCGGAAAAAGGTTTTTGGGATGTACTGGAGGAAAGCAGCCAGCCGGTAATTGCTTCTCATTCTAATTGCCAAGCGATATGTCCCCATCCCAGGAATCTCACCGACAATCAGATTAAGGCCCTGGCTCAAAAGGGCGGGGTGATGGGGATGAATTTTGCTCCCGCTTTCATCCACATTGAGGATGCAGATTTGGAGAAATTGCTGAATCATGTGGATCATATAACCCAATTGGTGGGTCCTCAACATGTGGGTTTGGGGTCTGATTTTGACGGGATTGAAGAAACCCCTAAGGGTTTGGAGGATGTCACTAAACTGCCAGCCCTTACCTTAGGGCTTGTGAGACGGGGGTATTCTGAAGAAGATATTGCCGCTATGCTGGGGGGCAATTTTTATCGGGTAATGATGGAAGTTTTCAATTCAAAGGGAAAGGAAGTTAGGTAAATTAATGGAACGGGCCAGGAGAATACAGCGATTATCCTCAGCGATTTTTACTGAAATGAATGAACATAAGGCCAGGGTGGAAGCAAAGGGCAGGAAGGTTATTAATCTGGGGATCGGCAGTCCTGACCGGTCGCCGGCTCCTCATATCAGGGAAGCTTTAGCCAGGGCTTTAACCAGGCCCGGTATTTTCGGGTACCCTACTTCCGAAGGGTCACCGGAATTGCGCCAGACTGTGGCCCATTGGTATCAAAGGCGTTTTGGGGTGGAACTGGATCCGGTGAAGGAAGTTCTGGTTCTGATGGGTTCGCAGGACGGTTTAGCTCACTTGGCCACCGCTTTTATCAATCCCGGTGATGTGGCCCTGATTCCGGACCCTGGATACCCCATATATAGCGCCGGTATTCTCCTGGCTGAGGGTGAGGTTTATCCTCTGCCGTTGGTGGCGGAACGGGGTTTTTTGCCGGATTTGGCGGCTATTCCGGGGGAGGTGGCCCGGCAGGCTAAGCTGATGGTGTTGAATTACCCCAACAATCCTGTGGCAGCCGTAGCTGACCAGGATTTTTTTCGCCAGGTGGTGGATTTTGCTAGGGAGTACGGGATTATGGTCTGTCATGATGCCGCTTACTCGGAACTGGCCTTTGACGGGTTTAAACCTATGAGTTTTCTGGAGATTCCTGGCGCTAAGGAGGTAGGGGTGGAATTTCATTCCCTTTCCAAGTCTTATAATCTGGCGGGGTGCCGTTTAGGGTTCATTGTGGGCAATGCCGAAGTTTTGGCCGGTTTGGCAGTGGTTAAATCTAACATTGACTATGGGGTGTTCCAGGCGGTACAGGAAGCGGGGATTGCGGCCCTCACCGGACCCCAGGAGTGTACCGGTGAGAATGCTATGGTCTATCAAAGGCGACGGGATATCCTGGTAGAAGGCTTGGACCGCCTGGATTGGCACATTCCCAAACCCAAGGGCTCCATGTTCCTCTGGGCCCCATTGCCCTGGGGTTATACTTCTTCCAAGGAGTTTGCCCTAGATCTTCTGGAAAAGGCCGGGGTGCTGGTAATCCCGGGGATTGCCTTCGGGAAGATGGGCGATGGTTATGTGCGGATTGCCTTAACCCAGGAAGAGCCACTTTTACAGGAGACTGTGGAGAGAATCAAAGAAGCTTTCAAGTATTAAAGCCCTAATTACAGCATATATTATATTAGTTTGGAAATCCCGGTCTCGTAAAGGCGGTGGCTTATGAACCAGGAACAGGAGCTTATCATTTTAAGGCAAAAAGTCAGTCAATTACAAGAAAAGATAGAACATCTCCGGTTTAGCCGCCGGATTCTGATGAACCTGGTAGAAAGGCTGGAACGGGAAAAAAGTCTGTTTGTCAATCAACTGGAAAGGGAAAACAAGAAACTTCAACAGCATAACAGCAAATTTGCCCAGTGTCTATTAGCCAAAAACCGGGTAATCATGAATCTGGAAAGACAGTTATCCACTGTTTTATCCACAGGTCGAGAAAATTGTGAATAATTTTATAGAATATTTTGTCGATATCTTGCTATTGTAATTTGGCCCTTTTTTGGTATAATCTTTATACTATCAGGGTAATATTATGTCGAGGAAGGGAGTTATTAACTTTGGTCTTCTTCGTATTCATTCGAAAATTACTAACGGGAACTGCTTTAGCCGTATTGGCCCTGGTTTTTTGGTTTTGGCCGGGTACGTCCAAGCCGGTTCAGGTTGCTATCGAAAAACAAGTAAATATAACTCCTGTCAATAAACCAAAGGTCGCGAAGAAAGTAAATTTATATGCTGACTGGGTTAAACACTCTGTTGAATCAGGGGATAACCTTTATTACCTGGCCAAAATGGGTAAGACTTCTGTGGAAAAAATTATGGCGGCTAACCAACTTACGTCGGAACGCCTAGATATTGGACAGGTTCTGTTGGTACCCAAGGGGACTGGGGACGAAATCAGCAAAAGAAAACGGGAGCAGGCTCTCAATAAGTTAATGGCTGAAAAGCGGCAGCCCAAGGCAATTAAGTTAATTGCGGAGAACAACCAACCGCCCCGTAAGAGGGTGAAAACCCGTGAGGTGTCCCGGAGTAATACCGGGGGTAGCGCTGAATTAATCCCCTGGGAAGAGGCTGATGGTCTCTATAACGGTGTGGCTAAGGTAATTGACGTGGAAACAGGCAAGTCGTTCATGGTGAAAAGGAACGGGGGCCATGAACATGCTGACAGTGATCCTCTGACTGCAGAAGATACTGCTGTTCTAAGGGAGCTTTATGGTGGGGAGTGGAGCTGGAATCGCAGGGCCATCATCCTGGAGGTGGACGGCCGTAGGATTGCGGCTTCCATGAACGGGATGCCCCATGGCCGTTCAGCTACTAAGGGCAATGGTTTTCCCGGACATTTTTGTATTCACTTCTTAGGCAGCAGGACCCATGGCTCCGAATATACCAAGTCGGGAGCACCGAAGGTGGATGCTGCCCATCAGGCGATGGTACATAAGGCGGCAGACCATTAAAAACAACGGGTTGCAGTACGGCATGGGCCGGTACTCCACCCGTTATTTTATTTTAAGAAGGAAGTGGGTTAGAAATGGCGAATAAAAAATAAAGCAAAGGGGGAATGGTCTATGTTTGGCCGGTGGCGGTTGTTGATTATACTTTTCGTTGCAATTCTTTTGTTGGCTAATTTTCAAACCGGGGATCTGACCATGGACCTTAAAGGAGTGGAAATTATTGGTCAGGTGGCCGGTTGGCCGGATTTGGACAGAACTGAATCCCTTACTGCTTTTAACGGCCAGCCCATTGATGAGGTTAATGGAAAACTGGTGGTTGGATATGAGGAACGGAATATCAACTATGTTCCTTTGGAGAGAATACCCTGGCATCTGCGGATGGCTTTTATTGCTGTAGAGGATAGCCGTTTTCATGATCATAAAGGGATTGACCCATGGGGGCTGGCCCGGGCCGCCTGGGTTAACCTGCGCTCCGGGGAGTACCATGAGGGGGGCAGTACCATTACCCAGCAGTTGGCCAAAAACCTTTTTCTGAGTAATGAGAAAACCATGTTTAGGAAGGCCAAGGAAGCCTACCTGGCTTTGCAGTTAGAAAAGAAATATACCAAAGACGAGATTTTGGAGATGTACCTGAATCAGATATATTTTGGCTCAGGGGCTTATGGGGTGGATAGCGCCAGCAGGAAGTTTTTCGGCCTTCCGGTGGGTAAGCTTAACCTGGCCCAGGGGGCAATGCTGGCGGGGTTGCCTAAGAACCCGGCAGGGTATAATCCCTTGACCAACCGGGAGGCAGCCCGGCGGCGTCAGTGGGTGGTGTTGGACCGGATGGTGGCCATGGGTTATATCACCAGGGAAGAGGCCAGCGCCGCTAAGAAAAGCCCGGTTTTGGCGGGCCGGTGATTTGCAAGGAGGTCTTGATGAAAAAAATAAATTTATTACTTATAACCCAAGTTTGGCGACATAATTTTCCAGCACCAAGCGTAGCAAGGCTTTGAGTCATATGCAAATGTAAGTTTTGTCCCTACAACGCTTTTTTCAATGTTTCGGTAAGTTGATTGATTACTTTTGGT